>NZ_CP011797.1:2272500-2575000 GCF_002795845.1 Reinekea forsetii | reverse complement strand
AAAACTATTTAGGTAGTGCCTCGGACGAATACCACTGGGGGTAGAGCACTGTTTGGGCTAGGGGGTCATCCCGACTTACCAACCCCATGCAAACTCCGAATACCAGTGAGTACTATCCGGGAGACACACGGCGGGTGCTAACGTCCGTCGTGAAAAGGGAAACAACCCAGACCGTCAGCTAAGGTCCCAAAGTTTTGGTTAAGTGGGAAACGATGTGGGAAGGCTCAGACAGCTAGGAGGTTGGCTTAGAAGCAGCCACCCTTTAAAGAAAGCGTAATAGCTCACTAGTCGAGTCGGCCTGCGCGGAAGATATAACGGGGCTCAAACCAAACACCGAAGCTACGGACTTGTGTATTTATACATGAGTGGTAGAGGAGCGTTGTGTAAGCCGTTGAAGGTGAGTTGAGAAGCTTGCTGGAGGTATCACAAGTGCGAATGCTGACATGAGTAACGATAATGCGAGTGAAAAACTCGCACGCCGAAAGATCAAGGTTTCCTGTTCAACGTTAATCGGAGCAGGGTGAGTCGGCCCCTAAGGCGAGGCTGAAGAGCGTAGTCGATGGGAAACAGGTTAATATTCCTGTACTTCAATACAGTGCGAAGGGGGGACGGAGAAGGCTAGGTGATCCGGGCGTTGGTAGTCCCGGTTTAAGCGTGTAGGCTGAGTGTTTAGGAAAATCCGGACACTCACTAAGGCTGAGGCGTAATGACGGTGATCCCACGGGATCCGAAGTCACTGATGCCATGCTTCCAGGAAAAGCCTCTAAGCTCCAGCTGTATTGGAACCGTACTCCAAACCGACACAGGTGATCAGGTAGAGAATACCAAGGCGCTTGAGAGAACTCGGGTGAAGGAACTAGGCAAAATGGTGCCGTAACTTCGGGAGAAGGCACGCCCAGGCTGGTGATGAGACTTGCTCTCTGAGCTGACTTGGGCCGAAGATACCAGGCCCCTGCGACTGTTTACTTAAAACACAGCACTCTGCAAACACGAAAGTGGACGTATAGGGTGTGACACCTGCCCGGTGCCGGAAGGTTAATTGATGGGGTTAGCGTAAGCGAAGCTCTTGATCGAAGCCCCGGTAAACGGCGGCCGTAACTATAACGGTCCTAAGGTAGCGAAATTCCTTGTCGGGTAAGTTCCGACCTGCACGAATGGTGTAACGATGGGGGCGCTGTCTCCACCCGAGACTCAGTGAAATTGAAATCGCGGTTAAGATGCCGTGTATCCGCGGCTAGACGGAAAGACCCCGTGAACCTTTACTATAGCTTCACACTGGACTTTGATGTTATTTGTGTAGGATAGGTGGGAGGCTTTGAAGCTGTGACGCTAGTTGCAGTGGAGCCAACCTTGAAATACCACCCTGATAACATTGAGGTTCTAACGTCGGCCTCGAAACGAGGTTACGGACCGTGTGTGGTGGGTAGTTTGACTGGGGCGGTCTCCTCCTAAAGAGTAACGGAGGAGTACGAAGGTGCGCTAAGCATGGTCGGAAATCATGCGGTTAGTATAATGGCATAAGCGCGCTTGACTGCGAGACGGACAGGTCGAGCAGGTACGAAAGTAGGTCATAGTGATCCGGTGGTTCTGTATGGAAGGGCCATCGCTCAACGGATAAAAGGTACTCCGGGGATAACAGGCTGATACCGCCCAAGAGTTCACATCGACGGCGGTGTTTGGCACCTCGATGTCGGCTCATCACATCCTGGGGCTGAAGCCGGTCCCAAGGGTATGGCTGTTCGCCATTTAAAGTGGTACGCGAGCTGGGTTTAGAACGTCGTGAGACAGTTCGGTCCCTATCTGCCGTGGACGTTGGAAAATTGAGAAGAGCTGCTCCTAGTACGAGAGGACCGGAGTGGACGAACCTCTGGTGTTCGGGTTGTCATGCCAATGGCATTGCCCGGTAGCTAAGTTCGGACGGGATAACCGCTGAAAGCATCTAAGCGGGAAGCCCCCTTCAAGATAAGTTTTCCCCGAGGCTTTAAGCCTCCTGAAGGGCCCAGTAAGACTAACTGGTTGATAGGCAGGGTGTGTAAGCGTTGTGAGGCGTTGAGCTAACCTGTACTAATTGCCCGTGCGGCTTGGCCATATAACGCCGAAGTGGTTTGAGCTGTTGGTAGTTCAGAGATACGCTGAAAGAAAAGAACGACCAAGATGAGTTGAGCAGTATCCGGAAGTTGAGAGCTTTTTTAGTACCCAATTGCGTAGAGCGTGCGCTGTCACCCGACAGACACGCGCTATGACAACCAGTTTGCTTGACGAACATAGAGCGTTGGAACCACCTGATCCCATACCGAACTCAGAAGTGAAACGACGTATCGCCGATGGTAGTGTGGGGTCTCCCCATGTGAGAGTAGGTCATCGTCAAGCTCCTAAAAAGAAAACCCCGATCGGAAACGGTCGGGGTTTTTGCTATGCGTGGGACTCTCACACGGGTAGACCCACTTTTTAGTGGGCTCGGGTTGCCGCATCACGCGAGGCGTCGCACCGCCCCCTGTGAGAGTAGGTCATCGTCAAGCTCCTAAAAAAATGAAAAACCCGCAGTCTAACGGCTGCGGGTTTTTTTATGCGTGGGACTCTCACATGGGCAGACCCCAAGAACAAACCCCCAACAATGACCATCATTGGCTGATCATCTGGGCCAGCCAACGCGTTTTGGGGTACACCTCTAAGCCTATCTTGACCACCACGGTCAATGGAATCGCCAACAACATGCCGATAGGACCTAGAATCCAGCCCCAAAAAATCAACGATAGAAACAGAATCAAGGGCGAAATATTCAGGGTCTTGCCCATCAGCCGCGGCTCAATTAGGTTGCCTACAATCAGGTTGATGCCGACAAAACCAGCCGCACTGCTTACCAGACCGGGCCAACCCAGTTGCAAGGTGGCGACTAGAATGGCGGGGATGGCGGCAATCAATGAGCCAATGCTCGGGATATAGTTCATTAGAAAGGCTAGGGTGCCCCAGAGTATTGGGTAGTCCACACCAATTAACCATAGCATGAAGCCAACCAGCAGGCCGGTCGCGAAGCTGATAAGCGATTTTACCAATAGATAGCGCTGCACCAAGCGAGTGAATCTCTTAACATAGTTGATGCTGTTCTTATCACCCATAACCAAGCGAATTTTGAGTGACACGCTCTGTGCTTCTAGGAGCGAAAAGATAAGCGTAAAGAGGATTAGGATCAGGGCGGTTAACAGGCTGCCAACGCCGGAGAAGAGTGGTCGTAGCAGCGTGAGGGCATTTTCAGTCGGCTTAAATTCGGCGATGCTCGTTTTCAGGTCATTGATCAGCCAGGGGAACTGAATCTGCAGCTGCGCCAGCCAGCTGACTAGGCGTAATTCGTAGTCGGGCAAACGGTCGATAAACAAGCCCGTGGAATTACCTAAAAGCGAGCCCAAGCCATAAAAACAGCCGATCAAGGCCGCGACCACAATGCTGATGGCCAGCCCACTGGGGATCTTGAAACGAACCAAATAGGAGACTGCCGGCGAGGTAACCACAGCGAGGAACAGAGCAACCAAAACCGGTACGACGACCGGTTGGGCAATTTTTAATCCTGCCAAGATCACAATGAAGGCGGCACAGGAAATCAGTACTCTAAAGAATTGGGAATCATTCATAGTCAGCCTAGTTTATGGCAAAGGTCGCAAAAAATACCATACCCGAAAGCAACGCTACTGTAATGATATTCAGGCGTTTCAGTACCGGTAACATCTGCACATCGTAATGGTTCACGACCCGCATCTGGGCAATATGAAAGGCGCCTATAGCGATGATTAGCAAGGCAGCGAGGACCACCTTTAACTTGAATGACCAAGGGCTGACCGACACCGATAAATTTTGCAGAAAGAACAGCAGCAGTCCGCTCAATAAAGCCATTAGTAGGCCCCAATCGGCCAGTTTTACAATCGTCAAGGGCGCCTGCAGTTGTTCCAATTTGCCCGTCACGCTGCCCGCCATAGAATGTTGTAGTAGGGCGGCAAAGATGAGCCGGCCGCCCAGGGCTAACGCCATGGCGACAAGATGAAGTGTGATAACAATGCTGATCATGGCTAACCCCGCCCGCTAAAGACCGACCCACCGCAGGCATTCGATCAAATTCGAACCCGAGTCCTCGCCTAAAGGGTAGTTGCTGATTGGCGGCAAAGCCACGTCAACGCGCTAGCCATTTATGACGGTACCGGACCGGTTTGATGCAGGTTGGCAATGGCGCATTCTGGCGCCCATCAACGTGTGTCGAGGTGCGCTTGCCAGCGCACCCGCCACTGGTGCTGCTCGGCCAAATAGGGCCGCGTTGGACAGCGCACGCGATACCAGAGCAGGGACATGGCATCGGCCAAACATTGGGCGGTCAGCAAGGTGTCGGGCTCGAGTTGAAACCGTTCCAGGACCTGCTGCCGTTGTGTGACGGATAATTTGAAGCCGGACAGTAGGCAGGCCAAGTCGAGTCGAGCATCACCCGGGGCGGCATACTCCCAGTCGAGCAACACCAGTTGTTGTGATGGCTGTTGAATCAGGTTACCAGCGTGCCAGTCATGGTGACACAGGACCAGCCGGTCGGGCGCTTGATAGCGCTCGCACTCGGCCAGCACCTGGGCCTGAAAGAGTGGATCTACCGCGCCGCCCTGGGCCAGCAGTAATTGAATTTGATCCGGTACCAACAGGGCAGGCTGGTCTAATAGATGGGCGTCGGTAAGGCCGTGTATCGTCTCGATCAAGGCACAGAGCGTCTCGAGCGAATCGGCAGTGCTGGGGTGAAAATCGGCGCCACTGTGCCATTCGGTCAGCAGCAGTTGATGCGATGCCCAAGCGACCACCGGCGCCCAAGGCTGTCCCTTTACATGCGCTAAAATATCCAATTCGCGTTGTCGATTGATACCCAGCCGATGACCCTGCGGATTATTGATCCGCAATGCCCAGCTGCTTTCCGGTGTGGTCAGTCGGTAAACCGCATTGGTCAGGCCGCTCGGGACACGACGTACCTGAACATTGTCGCCAATGATATCGCGCAGAATCGGCAGCGCTTGATGTAATTGCATATTTCGCTTTTGACTGGCCGTAAAAATCAGTAGACTATGCCTCGTTCTTGCCGGGGTGCCAAGCAATTGAATTGCTTGGCTGAGAAAAACCCGTTGAACCTGAACCAGTTTGTACTGGCGTAGGGAGCAAAGAAGTCTTTTGTTTTGGTTACTGTCTAACCTTCCCTGACATCTTCGGCATTTGGCCGAACCGATGCGCCGGTATCAATTTTCTACTTATTGATACAGGAATCTGAAATGCATTTTAAACACTTGCTTGGCTCGCTCGCGCTCTGTTGCTCAGTTGGCGTTGCCCAAGCACAAACCCTCACCATCTATACCTATGAATCCTTTACCAGCGAATGGGGCCCGGGTCCTGTCTTGGCTGAAAAGTTTGCTGCTCGCTGTGACTGCGAGGTGAACTTTGTCGGCTTAGAAGACGGCGTCGCATTGTTGAATCGGTTGCGTTTAGAAGGCGATCAAAGCCAGGCCGATATTATCCTGGGTCTGGACGACGGCCTGATGGCCGAAGCCAAGGCGTTGGGTCTGATGGTCGATCACGGTCAAGAGCTGTCGGGCTTGGCCTTACCCTATGCCTGGAACGACAATCAGTTTGTGCCCTATGACTACGGTCATTTCGCCTTCGTTTATGACGCGACGCGAGTGACCAAGGTGCCCTCATCTTTACGCGAGCTGGTGCAAGAATCCGATCTGTCGGTTATCTATCAGGACCCGCGCGTTAGTACGCCCGGCCAAGGCCTAATGTTGTGGATGAAGTCGGTCTTCGGTGATCAGTCGGGTGAGGCTTGGCAACAGCTGCAGCAAAAAACCGTCACCGTGACCCCTGGCTGGAGTGAAGCCTATGCTCTGTTCCAAGAAGGTAAGAGCGATATGGTGCTCAGCTATGTCACTTCGCCGGCCTATCACCTGACTTGGGAAGATACCGATAAATATAAGGCGGCTGAATTTTCCGAAGGGCACTATGTTCAGATTGAGTTAGCAGCAGCGGTCGCGACCAGTCAGAATCTGGAGTTGGCCCAGTCCTTTTTAGCCTTTTTGATCAGCAAGCCGGCGCAAGATGTTTTTGCCGGAACCAATTGGATGTGGCCAGTGTTAGCCGACGCAGAAAAGCCGGCTGCCTTCGATCAATTGATTCAACCCAAGTCGCTCTTTTTCAGCAGCGCCGAGGTGGCTCAAAACCGACGTGAGTGGATCAAGGAATGGCGTAACGCCGCTAGCCAATAGTGAAAACAGCCGCATTCTTTGCAACGCTGATTATCATCACGACGCTGGTCTTGGCCGGTGTCGGATTGTATTTTCATCCCGGCGGTGGCTACGGTTGGATGAGCTATGTTGATCCTTGGCTGATGCAGATTGTGCGCTTTTCTATCTGGCAGGCCGCCTTGTCGGCCTTCTTTGCCGTACTTATTGCCTTACCCCTTGCTTGGTGTTTAGCCGGGCAAGCTTTTCACGGCCAGTGGTTGGTTAAGGGCCTGCTCAATCTGTTTTTTATTATGCCGGTGTTAACCATTATTCTCGGCGTCGTTGCTGCCTTTTCCGATTGGTTTAATGTATTCAGCCTAGAGGGTATTCTCTTGGCGCATCTGTACTTGAATGTACCCTATGCTATGCGTATTTTTTGGGAACGACTCAGTCGCATCGCCGAGCGCGAGCGGCAATTGGGTCGCACCCTGGGCTTTTCGCGTTGGCATCAATTTATCTGGTTAGAATGGCCGGTTTTGCGCCAAGCGTTGAAGCCGGTTTTTACGATGATTTTTTTGCTCTGCTTTAGCAGCTTTACTATTGTCCTCACGCTCGGTGGCGGCCCGGCCAATACCAATCTGGAAGTAGCGATCTACCAAGCCCTGAAGTTTGATTTTGATCCGCAGGCCGGGGTGCTCTATGCCGTGATTCATGCGCTGATTGCTTTCGGCCTGATGTGGTTTCTAGGCCGACGCCAGAGCTTGTCGCTCGAACTGGATCGCGAAAAAGCCCAGCGCACCCTAGCGCCGAGTCGTCAGCAAGGAATAGTGCTGGCGCTGCTGCTGGCGCTGCTGCTCTACCCCTTACTGGCTTTGCTGCTGCACGGCCTCAGTGCGCCCTGGCAAGGGTCGCAACGCCTGACGCAGGCCATCGTCACCAGCTTGATGCTGGCGTTCGGCAGCGGGTCGTTCGCGCTGCTCTTGGCGCTACTGCGGTCGTTCAGCCGCAATGACAACCGCATAATGCGTTTTCTCGACTTTGGCCTGCTCGTGATGCCGATTATGGTGATCACTACGGGCTTGTTTTTGTTGGCCTTACGCCTGAACATCGCCTTTAAAATTACCGGCCTTTTGATCATTTGGCTCAACGGTCTGATGGCGATGCCGCTGATCGTATCGCCGCTCGCGAGCCGGGTGAAGGTCTTTCGCGCACGCTATGATCATCTGGCGCTTAGCCTAGACATGAGCAGTTGGGCGCAATTTCGATTAATCTATTGGCCGGCCTTGCGGGCTACCTTGCCGTGGTGCCTGACGCTGGCCATTGTCTTATCGGTCGGCGACTTGGGCATAGCGGCCTTAATTGGCTCCGCTCAGTTTGTCACCCTACCGATTTTGATTTATCAGGCCATGGGCAGTTATCAGATGGTCTTGGCCTCCCAATTAACCCTGGTACTATTGTTAATTTGCGGTGCCCTATTAGTGGCCGCTGAATGGTTTAGTGAGCGTAATCGTCATGCTTGAAGTACAACAATTAGCCATGCACCTAGATGATCATCGTTTCGAATGGTCCTTTGCATTGCCGCATAATAAATTATTGGCGGTGGTTGGCGGCAGTGGGATTGGCAAGAGTTCGCTGTTAAACACGCTCTTGGGTTTGCGGCCGGCCCAATCGGGTAAGATTTTCTGGTGTGGCCAGGATGTCGCCCGGCTGCCACTGCAGCAGCGACCCTTTGGCGTGCTGTTCCAAAGCCATAATCTGTTCGACCACCTCAGTGTGACGACCAATTTGGCACTCGGTCTGGCCCCGTCGGCACGGTTAAACACCTCGCAGCGCAAGCAACTCGCTGCGGCCGCTGAACGTTTTCAACTCACCGAGTTGTTGGCCAAAAGAGCTGGCGAGCTATCCGGTGGCCAACAGCAACGCGTCGCCTTGGCGCGGGTTTTTCTGCAAAACAAACCGGTGCTGTTGCTCGATGAGCCCTTTTCATCGCTCGACCCGGCCCTGCGGGCGGATGGCCTAGCCTGGGTCAAGGACATGCAACGCGAACACGGCACCACGGTGATTCTGGTGACTCATCATTTGGCGGAAATGGCAGCGGATGTCGACAGTGTGCTGGAAGGTGTTTCAAGTACTCTCTGGAAGCAGTATCCTGCCCGTTAGTCGACAAGAGTAAGTTAGCATTCATGAGAATAGGTTTTTTGATTAACCCTTGGGCCGGCATCGGTGGCACCGTCGCCTTAAAAGGCAGTGATGGCGAACATATTCGCAGCACCGCCTTGGCCCGGGGTGCTCAACCGCGCGCCCAAATCAAGGCCCAGACCATGGTGCAAGCCTTTCTGAACGCTCGCCTGGGCGATGCGTCAATCGACTGGTATAGCGCCGCCGGATCGATGGGCGCCGACGTGCTGGCCGAGCTCAAGGTACCGAATGTGAATGTGATGCCGATTGCGCCGCCCGCGCAAACCGAAGCCGCCGACAGCCACGCGGCCTTGGCCTGGATGCTTAATCAAGCGCTCGATGTATTGGTTTTTGCCGGCGGCGATGGCACCGCGCGCGATGTTTTTTCTGTACTCGGCGACAAGGTGCCGGTTATCGGCATCCCGGCCGGGGTGAAAATACACTCGGCGGTTTTTGCTGTGACTGCACACGCCGCCGGCGAGGTCCTAGCCGGTCTGGTCGATGGTCGCATCACCGAGGTGCGCCGCGAGGAGGTGCGCGATATTGACGAGGCGGCCTTCCGCAAGAACCAGGTCCGCTCGACTCACTTTGGCGATATGTTGATACCGGTGGCCGGTGAGTTTATGCAACAGGTCAAGGTGGGTGGCATCGAAAGTGATGAGCTGGTTTTAAGCGATATCGCCGATTGGTTAGAGAGCCAATTGGATCCTGAGCGGCTCTACCTAGTCGGCAGTGGCAAAACCACGGCAACCCTGATGGACCATCTGAATATTGCCAACAGTCTGCTTGGTATCGACGCGATTAAGGCCGGTCAGTTGATTCAGGGCGATTGCACCGAAGCGGATCTGTTGGCGCTGTTGGCCGATCAGGATGCGACCGCCATCGTCAGCATTATTGGCGGTCAGGGCCATATTTTGGGCCGGGGTAATCCGCAATTTAGCCCGGCGGTGCTGGCTTGCTTGGGTAAGGAGAATCTCTGGGTCATCGGCAGCAAGGGCAAACTGCGGTCGTTGGCCGGACGGCCCTTGCTGATCGATAGCAGCGATCCCGGCTTGGATCGACAGTGGGCCGGGCTGGTTACCGTGATTACCGGCTTTGACGACCGGGTCATCTACCCGCTCGTGGCTCGGTGAAGGGACTGGGGTTATGCCCCGACCTCGCGCCAAGTCAATGCGCTGCTGACCCCCAAGTCGGCCTCCCGTCATGAACAATGCGCAACAGTTCCGCGCCTTCGGGCAGGGTGCGCTCGATAGCCTGCCGATGGTGTTGGCGGCCATTCCGTTTGGCATTCTATTTGGTGTGCTGGCTCCGGCCAACGGTATTGCCGGCTGGGTCGCAGTGGCCTTTTCGGCCCTGGTGTTTGCCGGTGCCAGCCAATATGTCGCAATTGGCCTGCTGGCCACCGGGACCCCGGCCGTACTCATTGTGCTCACCACCCTAGTCGTCAACCTGCGCCATCTGCTCTATGCCCTGGGTATGCTGGTACCTCTGCAGCATGTCGCGAAACGATCCAAGATCGGACTGAGCTTTTTACTTACCGATGAAACCTATGTCACCTTTAATCAACGTTATCTGTCGGGACTGAGCGAGGCCGATCGGGTGCCCTACTATCTGGGATCGGGCCTGTTTATGTACAGCAATTGGCAAGTCTGTACCTGGATTGGGCTCTGGGCTGGATCCGCCTTGGAGGGTATTGAACAGCTGGGTTTAGAATTTGCCATGGTGACGGCCTTCTTAGCGATGATGATGCCGATGTTTCGGCACCGCAAGAATGTCGTCAGCGCGGTATTGGCCTTTACCCTGGCCTGGTTCACCCGGTCCTGGCCGCACAAAACCGGCATCGTGTTCTCCGTCATGGTGGCGGCCTTGGTCGCCTCTCAATTGGATCGCTTCGATCCGGAGAACAAATCGTGAACGAGATGTTACTGATTCTGGGTATGATTGGCGTAACCTGGGGTGTCCGGGCCGCGCCTTTCGTATTGTCGAATTTGGTCTTGCCCGAGCCGTTATTGAAATTCTTAAATGTGGTGCCGGCCGCCGTGCTAGCGGCCCTAGTCGCCGAACCGATTTTGGCGCCATCGGTCAATCTCGATTCAGTCGTGCAACCGGAATTACTGGCGGCGATCATCTGCCTGCTCTTGGGCCTGATGCGCGCACCGATGCTGGTCACGGTGATCGTCGGGATGGGCAGCTTTTGGTTGTTGCGCCTCTGGTTGCTGTGATTACCCATAGACTGTAATCACCAATAGGCCGACAGTGCCAACTAGGGCAAAGAATTAGTATTGGCCAATGGCGCTGTGCGCCGATTGTATTATGCTGCAACCACTTAGACTTAGACTTAGACTTAGACTTAGACTTAGATAGGAAAGGGACTGACAGAGTATGGCAAACGTTCAAACAGGCAAAAGCGGTATTCCACTCCAACTGATTGCGACGGCCGAGTACGATGAATGGTTTGTGCAACAATCTGAATTCACCTGTAATTGGCTGATGCACAGCGGCTTCAAAACACCGGGCTTTGCGCTCTTGCCGAATTCAACCGGCAACCCGGGCAGCGTTATAGTGGTCGCCGACGACGCCGATTCCTGTTGGGCGCTGGCCGATGCGGCCTTGGCCTTACCCGCAGCACACTACCATTATGCCGGTCCTGAGGCGCGCCAGCAGAGCGCTGGCCTGGGCTGGATCTTGGGTCAATACCAGTTTAACCGTTATCTCGACAGTGGCCAGCCACAGGCGCTGCTTTATCTGAGCAGCGCTGAAGCGGTACATCAGGCCCATCTGCTGGCCGACGGTGTGTGCCTAACTCGAGACCTGGTCAATACCCCCGCCGGGGATATGATGCCGCAACATCTGGCATCACTGATGACGACCATGGCGACCGAATTTGATGCCGACTTCAGTCAGCTGGTCGGCGATGAGCTTTTAGCGCACAACTACCCGACCATCCATATGGTCGGTCGCGCGTCAGAACACGCACCGCGTCTGCTGGACCTGAGTTGGGGCGACCCGAGCCATCCCAAATTGACGGTGGTCGGCAAGGGCGTCTGTTTTGACAGTGGCGGTTTGGATCTGAAATCGGCCGCCGGTATGCGCCTGATGAAAAAGGATATGGGCGGGGCCGCCCATGCCTTGGGTTTGGCGACCCTGATTATGAGTCGCAATTTACCGGTGCGGCTGCGGGTGCTGATTCCGGCGGTCGAAAACGCGGTCAGCAGCAATGCCTTCCGGCCCGGCGATGTAGTCAAGACGCGTAAGGGTCTGACCGTGGAAATTGACAATACCGATGCCGAAGGGCGTCTGGTGCTCTGCGATGCCCTGGCCGAAGCCGAAACGGATAACCCGGATCTGATCATCGATTTCGCCACCCTGACCGGCGCGGCGCGAATTGCCTTGGGTCTGGAAGTGCCGGCTTTCTATAGCACCGATGCGGCCTTTGCCCAGGCCCTAACGGCGGCCGGCGCCGATCATGAAGATCCGCTCTGGCAGATGCCCTTGCATCAGGGCTACGGCGACTATATGGTCGGCACCATTTCAGATCTGGTCAACAGTGCACCGGTGCCCTACGGCGGGTCGATTACCGCGGCACTGTTTCTGCAGCATTTTGTCGAGCACAGCCCCTGGGTGCATATCGATGTCGGTGCTTGGAACAATCGCCAACGGCCCGGCCGACCCATGGGCGGCGAGGCGATGGGTCTGCGCGCTGTCTTTGCAGCCCTAAATCAACGCTATAGTTAATAGGGGGCGTTTCAACGCGGCCACCTAGGGCGCTAATCCCCCCTCAATCGGGGTGGCAGGTCCTTTGATGTGCCGCCCCGGTGTCAAGTCAAAAAATTCCTCAGCAGCGATGTACATCTCAAGCGGAAGCCTTATGATTGCGACTCAATCAAGGGCTGGCTTGTCTGTCAGGAAGACGATAATGGTGCCTTTTTTTGAATTGATTTTTCACAAGGACTATAGGAATTCAAATGAATAAAACGCTTTTAGTAACCTCCCTAGTGGTCGTCGGTGTCGCACTTGCCGGTGCTAGCGCTATGTTGGTCGCCGACCGCCAAATCGACGCGGCCCTGGCCCAGTTGCAAGACAGCGCAGCCGCCTCCTCCATCCTGATTGCGGTCAGCGATGATCAAAGTAGCTTTATCGAACGACACCTGGTGTTGACCGCGAGCGTCGAACAGGCTGACCAACGTGTCACCCTGGTGATCGACAACAACATCCAAAAACGCCCCTGGGGGGCCAGGATAGAACATCGCCTCCATTTCGACGCGTCACTCCTGACGTGGGTTGACGACGCACAAAATCAGGCGCTATTACGCACGTTACTGATCGATCAAGATGTGATGACCGGTACCACCAAAATCAGTCTAACCGGTGATTACCAGAGTGATTGGCTCGGCATCGGTATCGAAGAGCAGATCGAGCAGGCCACGGTGCGGATGTCGCCACTGCGCTTGGCCATAACCGGTGATCCCAGCGGGAAATTCAGTATGACGGGCTCTTGGCCGGGTGCAACGGTGACGGTCAATGAACCGGAACAGGTCGCCATGGTCATGCGACCCTTGTCTTTTCAGTCTGAGGGCCGCTATATCGGCGGTAGCGTCTTTGTCGGCGAGCAGAGTACTAGCGGCGACGGCATGAGCTTCGATTTAACCAGTGAATTGGCCCAGGTACACTACCAGGTTGGTGCTTATAGCATCCAATCGAACAGCCAGGTTACTGATGAGCGGCTTGCGATGGACCTGTCCTTCCAAGTTGATCAGGTGTCTCTTGACGATGGCGAAGCGCCTGTGGATATCAAAGACATCCTCCTCGCCCTATCAATGACCGGTTCTTCTGTGCAAAACCTACAGAGCCTGTCACAAAACCTAAACGCGATGCAGATCAGTGGTGAGGCGAGCCCGGCCCTGATGGAAGACATCAATGTATTTTTACGTACTGGCTTTGTGTTTGCCGTCTCCCAGCTGCAGGCGACCCTGGACGGTCAAGCCATCGCCCTACAGGCATCGTTCGAAATGCCGGAAAATGCTGTAGCCGATGTTAACAACCCCTTTTCGATGCTGTCTCTGGTGTCCAGCCTCAAGGCCGATGCCCATCTGGAGTTAGCCGGCGGCCTAAGCGAATCGACCCTGTTGGCAGAACCATTCAACAATCTGATGATGACCGGTGTGCTAGTGGAAAATGGCGCCGATTACCAGGTCGACTTTAAGCTGGCCGATGGCTCTGCGCTGCTCAACGGTGAGCCCTTACCGTTGCCCTTTTAACACGCATCGGTGTTAAGGTACGGATCTAGCAAAAACGGCCAACCGGCCGTTTTTTTTGCCTAAAAAGTTGAACACCCTCACATTTGACCCCGCATCAGAGTGGAACACAAAAGGCCAGCCATGAGCGTCACGCAAAATCAGGATATATCGGCCTTGCTGCCAACTCTACCGAGCATGGCGGGTAAGACCGTCGCTATTACCGGCTGCACCAGTGGTACCGGCCTTATTTTGGCTCAACGCTGCGGCGCCTTAGGTGCGCAGGTGCTGATGTTAAATCGACCCTCAGCGCGCAGTGCAGCAGCCCTTAGGACGCTGCGTGCGCAACGGGTTGATGCGCGCTTTATACCCTGTGACCTGGCCAGTTTGGCGAGTGTCAGAGCGGCCATTGATCAATTGAACGGTGCCTGCCCGAATGGCTTGGATGTGCTCTGTAATAATGCCGGCATCATGGCCGTGCCGAGTCGGGTGACGGTCGATGGCTTGGATCTGCAGATGCAAACCAATCACCTGAGCCACTTCCTGTTGAGCTCCGGTGCTTGGCCGCTGTTGGAACGAGCCGTGGGTGCGCGGGGCGAGGCCCGAGTGGTCAATCATTCCAGTGGCGCGCGGCGCGGTGGTGAGTTACAGGCGCGATATCTGGCCAAAGACCCAGCCAAGCTTGGTGGCGATGGTTTTCTTGGACTGGGCAAATGGCGGCGCTATCAGCAATCCAAGCTGGCCAACCTGCTGTTCACCTATAGCCTGCACGATGCCATCGCACGGCAGCGCCCGGAACTGGCCGGCAAGGTGAAGAGCCTATGTGCTCATCCGGGCCCAACCCAGACTGAACTCCAAGCCAAGACCCTGGCCTCTGGCGGCATCGGCTGGCTCGACCGGCTGATCGTGCGTGCCATTGTCAAGCAAGCCCACAGCGTCGACGCTGGGGTGATGGGATTGGTGCGCGCATGCTGCGCCAAGGATGTCGCGAGTCTGGATTTTTACGGTCCGATTGGCCGCGGGCGTGCCGGGCCGGCGGTGTTGTTGCCCGCTGAGCGCAATGCCATTGGGGAAGCATTGGTCTGGGCTGACAGTCTGCATAGTACCGGTCTCAGCGATTTTTTTGCCACGCGCTAAGGATCGTATGGGCCGATAGTGTGGCCGAGCGCTAAAAATCGTTGCGCGCGCTGAGGGTGAGCGATTGGCCGGTGGCGAAATGCTCAAACGAGAAAGTCAGGGCATGCAAACAGAGCCTAGAGTGCATGGCCAATGCCTCTGGGTGGGCATAGAAGGTATCGCCCAAGATCGCGTGACCCAAGGCATTTAGATGGACGCGCAGTTGATGGGTGCGGCCGGTTTGGGGGGCCAAGCTCAGGCGCGACCAATGCGCTGCGCCATCAGCCTGGAGCAGACGATAGTCGGTCACGGCCGCCTTACCGTTTTGGTCGATCTGCTGCAGTGGCCGATCGTCCGGGTTGGGCCCAATCGGCAACTCGATACGGCCCTCCGGCTGTGCCAACAATCCCCAGACCAATGCCTCGTAAGTCTTAGCAACCTGTCGATACTGTAGTTGTTTCTTCAGGGCACTCTCGGCCGCCTTAGTCTTGGCAAACACCAGCACCCCGGAGGTATCGCAATCGAGTCGATGGACCAGATGGATTTCGCCAAAACGCGCCTGCAAGCGGGTTAGAGCGCAGTCATGGGTCACCGGGTCGCGTCCGGGGTTGCTCAGCAGGCCGCTCGGTTTGTTGATCGCCAGATAGGCGTCATCCTGAAAAATAATCTCAAGCGCGGCTGCCGGGGGGCGGTAGGTGAAAATTCTGGGAGTCACGATGGAGTCTCTTAGGCTGTCAGCAGATCATGGCGAGGCGCAAGTATAGGGCGAGGCGTGCTTGGGTTACCAGTTGATTGATTGATAGCGCTGGCGGCCATCGGTTTTAGGGTGTTAATCGGCAGACAAAAAAAATAGCGCCGAAGCGCTATTCGTTAGGTCTCAGGGCCTGGGTTAGAAAAACCCGAGCGGACTGGTGCTGTAGCTGACCAGCAGGTTTTTGGTCTGCTGGTAATGCTCGAGCGCGATCTTATGCGTTTCCCGACCGATACCCGACTTCTTGTAGCCACCAAAGGCGGCATGCGCTGGATAAGCATGGTAACAGTTGGTCCACACTCGACCGGCCTGAATGCCACGACCCATGCGGTAAGCACGGTTCATATCACGGGTCCAGAGACCGGCACCGAGGCCGAACTCGGAATCGTTGGCAATCGCCAAGGCTTCGGCTTCATCCTTAAAGGTGGTAACGCTGATCACCGGGCCAAAAATCTCTTCTTGAAAAATTCGCATATCGTTGGTGCCTTTGAACAGCGTTGGCTGGATGTAGTAGCCATTCTGCAAGCCATTCGACAGTTTTTGAGCACTACCGCCGAGCAACAGCTGCGCGCCTTCGGCCTTGCCGATGTCAATATAGTTCATAATACGATCAAACTGCTCGCGCGAGGCCTGTGCACCGACCTGAGTGTCGGTATCGAGCGGGTTGCCTTGGATGATCTTCGCGGCACGGGCAACAACCATCTCGACCATATCGCCATAAATGCTTTCTTGAATAAGTGCGCGCGAGGGACAGGTACAGACTTCGCCCTGGTTAAAGAAGGCCAGGGTGATGCCTTCAACACATTTACTCAGATAGTCATCTTCCTGCAGCATTACGTCGTCAAAGAGGATGTTTGGCGACTTGCCACCGAGCTCAACAGAACTGGGTATCAGCAAGTCAGCGGCATTGCGCAAGATCATCTGACCGACTGGGGTTGAGCCGGTGAAGGCGATCTTGGCGATACGCTTGCTGGTCGCCAAGGCATGGCCGGCTTCTTCGCCCAGGCCGTTGACGATATTGAGGACGCCTGGCGGTAAGAGATCACCAATCAACTCCATTAACACCAGAATCGATGCCGGGGTTTGTTCGGCTGGTTTCAGGACCACACAGTTACCGGCAGCCAGAGCCGGTCCGAGTTTCCACGCGGCCATCAGAATCGGGAAGTTCCATGGGATGATCTGACCCACGACGCCCAATGGCTCGTGTATGTGATAAGACACGGTGGTCTCGTCGAGCTCAGCCATGCTGCCCTCTTGAGCTCGCAAACAACCGGCGAAGTAACGAAAATGGTCAACCGCCAGTGGGATGTCGGCGTTCAGGGTCTCACGCACGCCCTTACCGTTATCCCAGCTTTCCGCGACGGCGAGCATTTCAAGGTTTTGCTCCATACGGTCGGCAATACGCAGCAGTATGTTGCTGCGTTCGGCCGCAGCCGTTTTGCCCCAAGCAGGCGCCGCGCGGTGGGCTGCATCCAATGCCAGGTCAATATCGGCCGCGTCTGAGCGTGGGACTTGGCAGAAGACATCGCCATTTACCGGGCTGACATTGTCGAGGTACTTGCCATTAACCGGTGCGACCCAGTCGCCACCGATGTAATTGCCATATTTTTGCTTAAAGGTTAGCAGCGAATCTGGCTGGCCAGGATTTGAATAAATCATATATAGCTCCTATATTTTATTTTTTTTAGTATGGAGATCATGGATTTGAATCGAGTGGTTACTGGTTTGTCTGCGAGATCTCGATTCGAACCGGTGCAGCCCCGAGTCCACACGCTAAGACTTTGGTCGGGTTGTTGAAGCCTATGCTACGTGGTGTTATAAATGATGACTTGCCTTAGCGTTTTTTTTACTAGGCTCAGCGTCTGAACTTATATAGGGGATCGTTTCGGGGCCTAAGACTGCCTGTAAACGCACTGTAGATCGATCCACCCCATCGATAAGGGCCAGCAACATACTAGGGAATGTCGCTGAACTCGGATAAATGTTGGTAAACTATTTTGAGGTTAGGATGACAACAGTAGATTTAACGACCTTAGCAGAGCGTAATCGCCGCCAGAGCGCGCCGCGATTGTTGGTAGAGAACCGTACCGTATATGAAACCCATGGTGTGGAACTGTCGATTTACGATACCTTTAGCAACGCGACGCAGGTCCGCCTCGAAGCCGAAGAGATCCTCTATTGCGGCATGATCAGTGGCCGCAAGGTATTGCACGGCAAAAACCATTTCAACGAAGCCTTCATACCGCATGAGTCCTTCGTGATGGCCCCCGGCGAGACCGTTACGATCGACTTTCCCGATGCCAGCTCGACCCAACCGACCAGCTGTTTGGCCCTCGGTATCGACCGCAATCGGCTGCGACAGGTCTGTGACAGCTTGAATATACACGGCGTACTGCCGCGTGAGTTGGAACACTGGAAGCCAGATGCCGCCCACCTGCTGCACGTTTTCCACACCGAGGCCACACAACAGCTACTGGTGCGGATCGTGGACAGTTTTGTCGGCAAAGATCCGGATCGCGACCTGGTGCTGGACCTAGGGGTCACCGAATTATTGACCCGCATGCTGCGCCAACAGGGTCATGACTTTTTGGTGCAATGTGCCAAAGGGGACCCGACCCTAACCGGTATGACGGCGGCGTTACGCTATATCGACGACCACCTGGCCAGCGCCATCGATATAGACTCGCTCTGTAAAGTGGCCTGCATGTCGCGTAGTAAACTTTACGCTCACTTCAATAAGCTGATCGGCAGCGGGCCGATGGAGTATGTGCAACAACAGCGACTGGCTAAGGCCCGAGTTTTGATCGCAGGCGGCCGGGGAATCACGGCAGTGTGTTACGAGGTCGGGTTCCAAAGTCCGAGTCACTTCACCCGGCGTTTTCACCAACAGTTTGGCGAGTCGCCACGTCAATATGCTGCTCACCATCAGATGGGTGCATCGATCGCCAATGAGGCTCAAAACATCCACCAGTGATCGGCTCACGATGATAGGCCGAATATTGGGCACAAACTGGTCGGTCATCGGCTGGATCGATCCACAGCTAAGCTTCCCGGTCCTGATTTAACTACAGGGTGGGGGCTCAGATGCTGAATATTGCTTGCGGAACTTCGATGACAGAATACCGGCAAATATTAAAGAGATGGGAAATGAAGAAGATACTTGGGTGGATTTTTGCCTGTACTTTAGTAAGCGCCTATTTTTTTGTATCTATATCTGGAAATTTGACCACAGAGCGCAATAGGGTCGCCATATCCCTGTCCGATACGAACCTGGGGTCAAGTTCACTGTCAATTGCGGTAATTGGTGACATACATCTCCCCGAGGGCCCCGCGCCATTGCTAAAACTCCAGAACCTTATGCGAGACATAAAAGCCACGCAGCCCGATCTGGTGGTGTTTGTTGGCGATTATACCGCGAGCCCCCGAGCCATAGTTGATATGTCCTCCCATCGTGAAAATATTATCAACGCAATGAAGTTGATTGATCCTTTGCCAAGGGCTGTTGTGCTCGGTAATTACGAAAGCTGGTCTGATCCCGAGCGATGGCTCTATGAATTCAATCGTTTAGATGTTGATGTTATGGAGAACCAGACGCGACTCGTTAGGACTGCTAACGGCCCCGTCTGTATTCGGGGGCTGGGCGACAAGTTCACCAATAGGTACAAGTACGTAGACTACCCAGCGGAATGTCAGGGCCTACCGCAGCTTACAATCACACATGACCCAGCAGGTGCTTTCGACAAGCACATGACAGGTTTGGTGCTTGCCGGACACACCCACTGCGGACAGGTAAGCTTGCCCTTGGTTGGCCCCCTTTGGGTGCCATCTGAAGCGCCATCATTGGCCCATTGTGGGTTTTACCAGGACAAGCAACGATCAGTCTTTGTTACCTCGGGAGTAGGTACCAGTATCTTGCCCGTTCGATTTGGCGCGCAGTCACAATGGGACGAATTAAACATTCGCTGGAACTAAGGAAAAAGGCGGTTTTGCACCGGCATCCACACCCCATTTTAGGGCCGGTCCCGGACAGTCGAGCCGGCATGCATCGAGGTCGATTAAACCCCGACAGGTGAATCCTGCCCGTGTTCACGCCCTAAGCCTTCATATCCGACTCCGTCCCGGATTCTGACTCGGATTCTGACTCGGATTCGGCCCGCGGATCCATCTCCAGGACCTCGATAGACGTTCGGGTAATGGGTACAAACTCAGTCCGTTCTGCAGCCGGAACCGCCGGATCTGCTCCGATACGATAGCGGGTATAGCTCGCGAGCAAGAGCAGAAACACCGCCAATAAGATCGGGAAGCTGGTCGTACCCAAGCCATACATTAGGGCACCAATTAACAGCGGACCCAACGTGGCGCCAATGCCATTTAACAACAGCAAGCCTTGAGTAGCCGCCATAGTATTGCCTTCGCTCATTCGGTCATGGGTCTGAGCTACGCTCAGGGCATAGAGCGCGAAGGAGAGTCCACCGTAGATCACGGCGATCGGGCTGAGCCACAAGCCGCCGCGACCGCTCATGATAAACATCAACAGCGCGAACGCGGCCGCACCGATGCACACCCAAAACAGCACCAGGCGACGGTCATAACGGTCTGAGAGGCTACCGATAGGCCACTGCAATAGGGCGCCACCGATAATGGTTGAGGCGATAAAACTGGCCACTTCGCTGTCGCTCAGGCCAATATCGAGCGCATAAACCGCCGACAGACCCCAAAACGAGCCGGTAATTAGGCCGGAGCTCAACGCACCCCAAGCACCGACATGGGATATTTTGAACAGCTCAAGCAGTGGCATCTTGGTGATGCTGGCCAAGACCGGCTGATGTACCCGGGTCAGCGCCAAGGGTATAAGACCCAAACAGAACAGCATGGCGACCATGGCAAAGCTGCCCAGTTGATCGGCACCATAGATGATAATTAAAAATTGACCGGCGCCTAAGGCACCCAGGGATACCATCATATAGACAGCGAATACCTGGCCTCGGCGGTGGTTGATTTGCTCGTTCAGCCAGCTCTCGATCACCATATAGAGGCCGATCATGCAGATGCCGTGGATCAGTCGCAATAGGCCCCAGAACCAAGGATCGATAACCATACCATGGAGCAATGAGACAACCGCGGCAGCGGCGGACAGGGCCGTAAAGGTGCGAATATGGCCGATGCGGGTGATCAGTGGCGGGCACCATTGACTGCCAACAATATAACCGAAATAAAAGGCCGCCATAATCAGACCAATGGTAATATCTGAAAAGCCCTCAGCACTGGCCCGTAAGCCTAGTAGAGTGCCCAGAAGACCTGAGCCGGAGAGCAAGATACCCATACCAAGGAGTAAGCTTGTGACCGAATAGATAGCCCGTATCAAATTATTTTCTCCAGAAAAACTAACATCAATCTAATCCACCGATTCGACACGGTATTTTTTACCCGGTATTTCTACCGGGAGCTTGCCCGGAACCCCATCTGAACTGTTTGCCAACAGACTCAACGGAAGCCCCGTTTTAAGCGCTACAAACGACCCCTAAGCTAACCGGAATATCGGTACTGCCTGTTAGACTATTTCAGCGGCAGCTTATATACGCTAGGCGCCGGCCCAGGTCAAGTTAATTCTTACAGACCTGTAAAGTCGCCCTAGCTGGGCCGGTTAGCTGAAACGTTAAGTGCGCCTGAACCAAGCTGTGTGAAAATAGGGTGTGCGCATAAGGCAGGCAAAACTGAGTCCTCATATGCGCTTGCAATCGAGTTGAAACTGGGACCTTCTTTGCGCCGTTTTGGCCGTCTTAGGCTCGGAAAATCGCATCTAAATGTGCGGATCGATTACAATGGCGGACAAAATCCAACAAGTAGAACTTATATGTCGACGCAAATATTATTGGAAACCCGCAGTGGCGGTGTCTGTGAACTGTGCAAAAGCACCGCCGGTCTTGCTGGTTTTTTAGTCGAGGGCGGTAACGATCTCGGTGCCGACGCCAGTGTGCTGCTCTGCAACGCCTGCTTAGATCAGGCATCCGGTGCGCTAGAAAAAGACCCTCGCCATTTCATGTGCCTCAATGAAAGTATGTGGAGCCAGACCCCCGCCGTTCAGGTCTTGGCCTGGCGGTTGTTGCAGGAATTATCCAGTGAGTCTTGGGCCCAGAGCGCCTTGGATATGCTCTATCTAGACGATGAGCTGATGGCCTGGGCCAAGGCCGGACTGGTCGATGACAGTGCCGAGGTGACGCGTGACAGCAACGGAGTCGTGTTGCAGTCTGGCGATACGGTCACGCTGATCAAAGATTTGGACGTTAAGGGTGCCGGCTTTACCGCTAAACGCGGCACGATGGTGCGCGGCATCACCCTTACGGATAACCCAAAGCATATTGAAGGCAAGGTCAATGGCACCCGTATTGTCTTAGTCGCGGCCTTTCTGAAAAAAGCCTAATAAACCCACCGGCTCGGTGAATAGGCGCGCGCCCATCTTCTAAACGCCAAAGCCCGATATATGAGTCTTAAAGAGCTGGCCCTGGAATAGCGGCTTGAGCTGTTGTTGGCGCGCACTGGCGGCGCCATAGCAGACCATCAGCGGCAGTAGATGTTCTTCTCTGGGGTGACAGAAACGAGCCTCCGGTGCCTCGAGCCAATGATGTAAGCCATACTCCGCCGCGTCAGGGTTGCTGGCCAGGGTCTGATTGAGCCAGACATCGAAGACTTTGCTCTTGGCCGTTGCTTGAGTGTCGCCGCCACCGAAGGCGCGCATATTGTGAAACGATAGACCCGAACCGACTAATAGGGCGCCCTGATCGACAAAGGGCGCCAGCGCCTGACCAATGCGGATATGCACTGCTGGGTCTAAACTCGGGTGCAAGCTCATCTGTATCACGGGGATATCGGCATCTGGATACATCAGCATAAGCGGTACGAAGGTACCGTGATCGAACCCCCGCTCGGCATCTTCGACCGCTGAAATTGCGTCGGCCTGAAGCGCCGCGACAATGGCCTGAGCCAGTTTGGGCGCACCAACGGCTGGGTAACGGTATTGGTAGGTATGGGCGGGAAACCCGGCGTAGTCGAATAACATGCCCGGTTGCGCCGCGCTTGAGACACGAATCGGATTGGCTTCCCAATGCGCGGTAACCAGGATAATGGCGCTAGGGCGTTTCAATTGACCACCGACCTGGCGTAAAAAGGCTGTTAATGGACGGTGTTCGGCATCGTCCATCAATGGCAGCGGTCCGCCGCCATGCGGCACGAAGATGATGGATCCGTTACTGATTTCAGTGCTCATTACCGGTTTTGGCCCAGATGATTTTGTAACCAGTCTAGTCATTCCGACCGCCCAGGGTTAGCAAAAAATACTGAGGATGTCGTTCAGTTGATCTGACCCTTCTAGCTCCCTGCCATGGTAGTAGCCCCGCCATAAGGTCCGACCTGCTGGCTAGAGCCCATTCCACTCGATTAACTCAATGTTAACCAACGAACGGCTGAGGTTTTGTAGGCTAAACTCGCTCAGACCAAAGCCGGGTCTAGTGCCATCGACCTGCGTGACGGCGCGCCAATGATACATCTGGCCATCCAATTGGTAATCCGCCTCGCAGGTTTCGAACGGCGGCGCGGCTCGGCACACCAGGTTGGTCTCCAGCAACTGAGTGGGTGGGTTTTCCGCTCCGAGCAGGGGCTCTTCGGTGAGGTCGCGTACCAGAGTCAACGGTCGGCTGTTGTACACCAACAGTTGGTCAACCAAGGAGAGGGTCTGGTCGGTCTTGTAGTTAGGACATTCGGCCTGGTCTTGCCACGTCAGTGTCACCGTGGTGCTCGGCGCGCGGGATGAGTTTTGGGTTAGGCTCAGAGTCTGACTGTCGGTCTGCTCTAAACGCAGGGTAAACAGTTCGTCGACCAAGCTGACCTGGTAGGTAAGCTGCTCGCCGGCGGCCATATCTATGGGCGGCAGACAGCTAGCAGACTGGGTCGATTCGTCTAAGGGTAAGCAACTGCTGAGGGTCAATAGGCCCATCATCAGCACCAGCGATGCGAAAAAGGTTGCCATGTTGTTTCTCCTGAAAAATAACTCAGCTGTAAAGGGCCCATAATATGCCGCGCCTTTTACAGCCGTTCTGTGTGCGGCATCGCACATTCGTCAGCTTAATCGAGTGTGCAATGCCGCATCGATCAACGGATGGTGAGCGGATGTAACAGGGAGACAAAATTATTGCTTTCGCTGCTTTCCGGAATGCTGCCGGTCGGGTCCACCACATAGCCGATATAATAGGTTCCCGGTCTTAGGCCAGTTGGAACGGTAAAACGTTTGTCCGCAGTGGCATAGCTGCCCGATGGCATATTCCAGCCTGCACCCCCTAGGTAAGTATCGCCGGTGGAGATATAATTATTGGTCGACAAATAGAAGCGAATGCTCGGCGTTTCGCCTTGGGTGCCCAGGTTTTCAAGGGTGTATTCCAAATCATATTGGCTGCCACGATTGAGGCTGGTGACCCAAGAGCCGGAGGTGTTGCGCACCCGATTAAAGCTCGAGGCACCGCCGCCGGTATTATAGAAACGCGAGACCGAGACATCGCGCTCTGTCGTGCTGTCTGGGTAGAGTAGACGCAAGCCCCAACGGTCATCGGCATGGGGTTCGACGGTGTTGTAATGACCGATCGGCCCGCCATTGAAATAGTAGGTATTCATGGTGTCCGGTCGACCGTCGTAGTGCAGCAAACCCAAGGCATGACCGAGTTCATGCATCATGACCAGCTCAAAGTTATAGGGTGATCCGGTGTTGGAGCCGGTAAAGTCGCCCAAGGTCCAGGCATAGCGGGTGTTGATGCCGATATCGGCCTCGTCATAACCGTACCGGGTCCCAAACAGCCAATAGCAGGTTAGCCGAGAGCGGGTCACGCCAAGGTAGGAGTCCGATGGCTTGTATTCGAAATAGACTTCGTTGCGACCATTGGAACTGTTGTGACTGCCGTCGGTATCGCGGCCGACATAAAAGCGGAAGTTACTGCCGCGAATGGCATTCCACTCGGCCATCTTATATTGGGTCCGCAGGTCCCATTGGGAACCGATGGGGAAGGAGGTGGTGGACAAATACATGTTGGTCCAATCGCTGCGCCAGATCTGTTTGTTGCCGTTGCAAGTGCGCCATGCGGCGGCATTTGCAGTCATCGCCAGCGCGGCCAAGGAGGCTATTAGCGCGCCGGAAAGCATTAACTGAGTTCGTTTTTTCATGGTGAGAGTCCTTGTTAGTGTCTGTCTGCTCTTATTCAGAATCGGTCAACTGATTGGCTTCCGGTTCGGCCAGCGGTAATACCGGTCGTGCTTGCGGATCCGCCAGGGTCTGCCGGTTCAGTGTTCGCGTTCCGGCCAGTTGGGCATCCCGTTCGGTCGCCACCAAAGTGCTAAGCGCCGGCAAGCTAAACAGGTCCTTGAGGCTTACTTGGGTCGCAATCGACCCGCCATGAACGTGCAGTTGTTGGGCCTTGCGTTCTTGGATCATGGACACAAAGTTACGCACATCGACCGGGGCATAGGCGCGCGGGCGTTGCATCAGCGCAGCCCTATTGGTGGCCACTGAACGGTGCACTAAGCGGTCCAGGCCGCCATCAGAACTGAGCAGCTGCACGCCCTCGGCAGACTGTTGCTCGGCCGTTGCGCCGGCAGCAAGCAATTGGCCGCGGGCCATTAAACCCTGTGCCGTTTCGGTAATAAGATCGGCACCCTGAAAACCAACGATCGGCTCTTGCTGGGCGGTGAGCACCTCTTGGCGGCCGTTGACCTTGAAGACGCCCTGACTGAAGCCGACGAAGGGCATGTCCGCGACGCCATTATGGCTGACAAAGACCACTAGGCTGTCTCCCAGACTGAACTCTGGCGCACCGTGGGTGAGTAAGGTTTGTTCGCCGACCTGGCGCTGTTGTTTGTCCAGTTGCGCAACGGTGCCGCCTTTAAACCTCAGGCTGACCGCCTTGGCGATGGGTGTTGAGCCCGCGGCCGTGATCCGCGCCGCATCGCGCAAAATTAGGGTGGTGTAGATGTCGCCATTGGCTGCTTGGTTAGCGTCCATCTGGGTGACCACGCCAGTCAGGACATGCTGGCTGGTGTCGATCAACTGATTGAAATCCTGATACAGCACAGTCGTGGCCTGCGCCGTGCCGAATAGCAGGCCAAACAGCAAGCCAAACAGGGTGACGCTTATCGAGATTAATCTCATGGCATTTTCTCCTTTGCTTTTTTATCAACTTTAAAAAGTTTCAGTGCCGGCAAAGGACGAGTCATCAAACGGAGCGGGGAACAGCGCACTGCACCCAGAGCGGGGCAGGCAACGTAAGCGTGGGCTAAGGCCAAAATACAACAAACGACATTCAGAAAACCTATCCCAGAGTTGGACCGTTTTTCGTGAGCAATCCTTTGAAGCCAAACCATTATAAGAGTGTGCGTCCGGTATTTTGAGAAGGTGATCTAAAACTTCTGAACTCTATTGTCCATTTTGGACTATGGATATTCAGTTAATTGCGCAAGCTCAATGATAGTTACGTGATTGCAGTTCCAGTTCGCCGAGGACGTGGCTGAAGCCCTTAATTTCTTGCGCGATCACATGGATCACATCGCTGTCGGGCGCCTTCTCGAGCAGGCCCTTGATGACCACCAATGTGTCGGTGGTCAGGGTGCGCAGATGCTGCTGGGCGACAGCCAGCCAGACGATGACATTGATATTGCCGGTATGGTCTTCCAGAGTGATAAAGGTAACCCCAGTCGCGGTTTTGGGCATCTGTCTGTTGGTGATCAGGCCGCTCACTACTATGGGTATTTGCACCTTGGCATCCTTGAGCCGATGGGGTTTGCGTTGCGCGGTCAGGGCCAGGTCGAGCAGTTGGTCGGCCGTTGGCGTGGCGGGCAGTAATTCCTTTTCGCGCAGCAGCTGTAATATATGTTTGCGCAGCGATAGGCCGGTACTGTTCTGATCCGCAATCAGGTTTTCAAACTCATCCGGCGCCGCCAGACTGTGGTCGTCATCCGTAAAGGCGGTGCTGAGCAGATCCTGTTGCTGATTCAGCGCGGCGGTCTGCCAACGGGCCTGAAAGCGATGCCCGCTGATCTGGGCCAAGGCATCGGCGCTGGCCAAGGCGTCCAGATCGGCGCGGCTTAGGCCGGGTACCCGTTCGAGTTGGTGAATTTGCTGGTAACCGGCGTCGGGGCGGTGCAGCAGCAAGCTCAGTCCGGCACTGGCGCGCAGTCCCTTGATGCGCCGCAGGCCGATGCGGATCGCGGTCGCGCCGGTCGCGCTGGTGGTCAGGCAACTGTCCCAGGCACTGAGGTTGAGGTCGGCCGGTAGAATGGCCACCTGATGGCGCTGAGCATCCTGCACCAGTTGCGATGCGCTGTAAAAGCCCATCGGCAAGCTATTGAGCAGGGCACAACAGAAGGCCGCCGGATAATGATATTTCAACCAGGCTGAAATATAGGCGATCAGTGCGAAGCCGGCGGCGTGCGATTCCGGAAAGCCGTATTCGCCAAAGCCTTCGATCTGCCGGTTGATGCGCTCGACATAGTCCAACGGATAGTGATTGGCGAGCATCTTGTTGGTCAGCTTTTCGCGTAAGGTTTGGATGTGCCCAGCGTTCTTCCAGCTGGCCATCGAGCGGCGTAAATCGTTCGCCTCGTCGGCGCTGAAGTCGGCCGCGACCATGGCCAAGCGAATGATCTGTTCCTGGAAAATGGGGATGCCCAGGGTACGTTCGAGCACCGGGCGCAGTTCCGGTTTGGGGTAGTCGACCGCTTCCAGTCCGCTGCGGCGCTTTAAATAGGGATGCACCATGTCGCCGTGAATTGGCCCCGGTCGAACGATGGCGACCTGGATCACCAGATCGTAATAGCAAGCCGGTTTGAGGCGCGGCAACATGTTCATTTGCGCGCGCGATTCAATCTGAAACACGCCAACCGTATCGGCCTGCTGAATCATCGCAAACACCGCCGGATCGTCGCGCGCTATATCCTGAATGCGGATCGGGGTCTGATGAAACTGGCGAATATAATCGAGTGTCTTGCGCACCGCACTCAGTATGCCTAGGGCGAGTATATCGACCTTCATCATATCGAGCGCTTCCAGGTCGTCCTTGTCCCACTGGATAACGGTGCGGTTGGCCATGCTGGCGTTCTCAATCGGCACCAGGTCGGTGATGTTCCCCTCGGTAATCACAAAGCCGCCGACATGTTGCGATAGATGGCGCGGAAAACCGCTGATCTCATCGAGCAGCTGTTTAAAGATTTCAATTTGATGCTGGGCTAACCCGAGCCCGTCGTTGACGATCTCATCGATCCAGTTGCTGGCCCGATAACGCCAGCCGTAATTGGCGATCTTCTGCTCGAGCTGCTCAATATTTATGCCCAGTGCCTTGGCAACATCGCGCAGGGCACTTTTGCGTCGGTAAGTGATTACCGTGGCGGCGAGTGCGGCGCGCTTTCGGCCATAGCGTTGGTAGATGTATTGGATGACCTCTTCGCGCCGTTCGTGTTCAAAGTCGACATCTATGTCGGGCGGATCATTGCGGCTTTCAGAGATAAAGCGTTCGAACAACAACGAGGCCTCCTGCGGGTTGACCTCGGTGATGCCCAAGACATAGCAGACGATCGAATTAGCCGCCGAGCCCCGCCCCTGACAGAGAATGCCGCGCCCCTTGGCAAAACGCACTATGTCGTAAACGGTTAAAAAATAGTGCTCGTAATTTTTCAGCCGGATCAGACCGAGCTCCTTGTCAATTACCGCGAGAATTTCCGCTCCGGCCTGCTGACCGAAGCGTTTCTGCACGCCTTGGTTGACCAGTAAGCGCAAATATTCGACCGCCGTATATTGGCCGGGCAGGGTGTCTTTCGGGTAGTTGTAGCGGATGCTGCGCAAATCGAAGTGGCACTGCTCGGCGATCTCCAGGCTGGCGGCCAACCACTCCGATGGGTAGATAGAGGCGAGTTTTTTGCGCGCGCGCAAATGGTTCTCGGCATTGGGTTTTAACAGCTGGCGCACCGACTCGATGGCTTGATTGGCGCGGATCGCGGTCAGGCAATCGTGCAACGGCTTGCGGCTGGGGCGGTGCATTAGGGCATGACTGCTGGCAACAATGGGCAGGGCGGCAGCGCGGGCGGTCTCCACTACACGGGCTATATATTCGGCGTCACCATTGGCGAGTAGATTTTCCGCTAGCAGCCAGAGGCGCTCGGCATAGTGTTGTTGCAGATGCATCAGAGTCGACTGGACATCACCGTGGCGGGGCAGGGCATAGAGCAGGATACAGTCGGATGTGCTCTGCTGGTTAAAGTCCTTCAAGTAAAGCAGATAGGCGCCCTTGTCGCTGCGCCGCCGAGCGCGGGTAATCAACTGACACAGCTGTTGGTAACCGCGTTGGTTTTTGGCCAGCAAGACCAGGTTATGGCCCTCGACATAAAACTCAGAGCCGATGATCAGTTTAATCTGGAGCGCATTTTGCTGCACGCTGCGCCAGGCGCGCACGACGCCGGCCAGCGAACATTCGTCGGTAATTGCCAAGGCGCGATAGCCCAGTTCGGCGGCTCGGCTGATCAGCTCCTGTGGGTGCGCCGCGGCACGTAGGAAACTAAAGTTGCTCAGGCAATGCAATTCTGCAAATTCGGGATCGGGTGTCGACATGGCGGCTCAGAATAAATACTGGTTATCCATACAGTATCAGATTTTCACCCCGATGCGACAGTCCCCAAGCAAGCTATTGTGCAGCGATTTGTATCCGAGGTCCTATGCTGCTCGGATCGATCGGCCCTGGATCTTAGTGCTAGCCTTAGGTCAGGGGCCCAGAGAATCATTTGACCTGTCTCGGATCTATGGCATCCTCTAGGCTAGCCAGGTCACCCTATTGAGGGCCCTCTCTATCGTCTTCCGGAAAAGTTTTTGACCATGCTAAAGCCCTGGCTACTGGCCATTCGTCCTAAAACGCTGGCCGCCTCGGTCAGCCCCATCCTGCTGGGCTCGGCCCTGGCCTATCACGATGGCCTATTACAGCCGTTGAACCTATGGTTGGCGCTAATCTGTGCCCTTTGTCTGCAGATTGCCGTCAATCTCGCCAACGACTGGTTCGATGGCCGCTCCGGGGTCGACACCGCCTTGCGTAAGGGCCCGACTCGGGTCACCCAGGCCGGGCTGATGTCGCCCTTTCAGCTTCTGCTGGGCTTGGGCCTGGTCAGTGCGCTGGCCATCGCCAGCGGCCTCTGGTTAGTCGCGCTGAGCAGCTGGGGCTTGCTGGCCTTTGGTCTGGCCGCTCTATTGGCGGTATTTGCCTATAGCGGCGGTCCCTGGCCTCTGGCTTCGCACGCCTTGGGCGAGGTGACGGTGCTGCTGTTTTTTGGCTGGTTGGCCGTGGGCGGCAGCTATTATGTGCATACCTTGCAGATCAATCCTGTGGTAATGGGCTATGGCACCGTTGCCGGCTTGATCAGTGCGGCCATTATGTTGGTCAATAATATCCGCGATATCGCCACCGACCGCCCAGCCAATAAACATACATTGGCCGTGGTGCTGGGGGATAATCGAGCGCGTCAGCTCTATGTTGGCCTGCTGATCACAGCCGTGGTCGGCCATCTGGTGATCAGCTTTCCCTTGGGTCTGGTGTCATTGATTCCGGTCTTGATGATGACGCCCTTCTTGCGCCGGTTGGTGGGCGCGATCCGCGTGCGTCAAGGTGCTGGCTTGAATCTGCAATTGGCTCAAACGGCTCAGTTGGTGCTGCTCTATTGCCTGGCCATGAGCGCGGTGCTGGTGGTGTTTTAACACGCCGGGCCAAAGTAGGGTTGGCAAGGCCGGTCAGAACGTCTAAAATCCGCGGCCGTTTTATTGCTGTGAGCGTGACCTATGTCGCTATGTGGTTTGGATTTTGGTACCTCAAACTCGACCGTGGGTGTGGTAATTGATCAGCGTGCAACCATGGTGCCGCTGGAAAAACATCCTCGCACCGGTGCGCTGGAGACGACCCTGCCGAGCGCACTGTTTTTTGATTTCGAAGGCGATAACATCAGTTTCGGTCGTCATGCCATTGAGGACTATACGCGCGGTGATTTTGGTCGGCTGATGCGCTCGATGAAAAGCATCCTCGGCTCTCGTCAAATGGACGATGGCACCCAGATTAAAAACAAGCTCTATACCTTTAATGACATCATCGGCTTCTTTATGCAAAGCCTGAAACAGCGCGCCGAACAGTTTTCCAATCAGGCGCTGGAGTCGGTGGTCTTGGGCCGGCCGGTGCACTTTAACGATCACCATCCCGATCTCGATGCCGCTGCGGAAGCCCGGCTGAGCGAGATCGCCCGGGCGGTTGGTTTTAAAAACATTTCCTTTCAGTTTGAACCCATAGCCGCCGCTTACGACTACGAACAGACCGTGGATCGGGAAGAGATTGCCTTGATTATCGATATAGGCGGCGGAACCTCTGACTTTACCCTGATCAAGCTGTCTAAGGCCAACCGCGAGAAGACCGATCGACAGGCCGATTTACTGGCCAATCACGGCATTCATATAGGCGGCACCGACTTCGATCGCCACTTGAGCTTGGCAACGGTGATGCCGCACTTTGGCTTAGGCGTGCCCTACAAGGACAAACCCAATCTGGCCATGCCGATTCACTATTATGTCGATCTGGGTACCTGGCATCGTATCCACTCTCTCTATGACCCCAAGGTGTTGCGCGATCTGGCCGACTTGCGGCTGAATATGGCGCAACCGGACGCCATCGCACGGCTGATTCAGTTGCTCAAACAGAAGGACGGGCATCGCTTGGCCGGGCAGGTGGAACAGGCCAAGATCGATCTGGCCGATCGGCAGGAAACACAGATTGACTTGAGTTTTTTAAACCGCGACTCAGGCTCTGGCGACGTCCTGGCCCATCCGGTCAACCGGGCCCGACTCGATGCGGCGATTCAGTCCGATGTCGATCGAGTCTTTGCCGCCGTAGCGGAAACCCTGGCGCAGGCCGGTATCGGCAAGGGTGCTATCAATACCATCTTTACCACCGGCGGTTCGACCGCCTTGCCCTCGGTTCGGGCGTTAATTCAAAGCCAATTTCCGGACGCCAACTGGGTCAGCGGGGATCTCTTTAACAGCGTCGGTAAGGGCCTGGTATTGGAAGCTCAGCGGCGCTATTGATGCCTGCGGCCTAGGGCTAGGCCGCGAAGTCGGCCAGAACCGCGAGAAACGCCGCGCCATACTGTTCGCGTTTCTTGTCACCAATGCCGGCGATGCTGCCCAGTGCCGCCAACGACTGAGGCCGGACGCTGAGCATCTGTTGCAGGGTGGCATCGTGAAAAATCACATAGGGCGGTACCTTCTGTGCCTTAGCGATGGCCGATCGGCACGCTCTAAGGGCATCCCAGAGGGCGCTGTCGGCGGCCGGAATGTCGACGCTGGTGCGTGACTTACCGGGTCGGGTGGTTTTGCTTGGCGCCTTGTCGAGGCGCAACTCGATCCGACTCTCACCCTTGAGCAGGGCGCGACTGGGTTCAGCCAATTGCAGCTGGCCGTATTCATCCAAGACATTGATCAAACCGCGCGCCACCAATTGGCGATACACCGACCGCCATTGGGTGTCGCTGAGATCCTGGCCGATGGCAAAGGTCGAGACCTGATCGTGGCGAAACTGGCGCACTTTGTCGGTATTTTTACCGCGCAGCACATCGATCAGATGGCCCACACCAAAGCGCTGACCGGTGCGAAAGACACAACTGAGCGCTTTGCGACTGGCGTCGGTGCCATCCCAGGTTGCTACCGGGCTCAGGCAGTTGTCGCAGTTGCCACAGGGCTCGGGCAGTCGGTCACCAAAGTAGCGCAACAGCACCTGGCGTCGGCAGCTGGTGATCTCGGCCAAGCCGAGCATGGCGTTCAACTTCTGCTGCTCCAGCCGTTTAAACTGTTCATCGCCGTCCGAGCCGGCCATCATCTGCTTAAGCTTAATCACATCCTCAAGGCCATAGACCATCCAGGCGGTGGCGGCCTGACCGTCACGTCCGGCTCGGCCGGTTTCCTGATAATAGGCTTCGACACTCTTGGGCAGATCCAGGTGGGCGACAAAGCGCACATCGGGTTTGTCGATGCCCATGCCAAAGGCGATGGTGGCGACGATAATCACCGCCTCTTCGGTGAGAAAGCGGCGCTGATTTGTTTGCCGTACTGTCGCATCTAGGCCGGCATGGTAGGGCAGGGCATTAAAGCCCTGCTGCTGCAACCAGAGCGCCGTGGCTTCAACCTTTTTGCGCGACAAACAATAGACGATGCCGGCATGCTCGGCATGTTCTTGGCGAATAAAGTCGAGCAGTTGATCCTTGGGTTTGAGCTTTTGGCTGATCCGATAATCGATATTGGGTCGGTCGAAACTGCTGATAAAGGTGCGCGCATTGCCCAGTTGCAGGCGCTCGATAATTTCGGCCCGAGTGCGCTCATCGGCGGTGGCGGTCAGGGCGATGCGCGGAATGGTCGGGAAGCGTTCATGCAGCAGGCTGAGCTTGAGATAGTCGGAACGGAAGTCATGGCCCCATTGCGACACGCAATGGGCCTCATCGATGGCGAACAGTGAGATCTGCAGCTGGGCCAGCCACGTTAGGGTTTGCGCCTGGGTCAGTCGTTCTGGCGCTATATAGAGAATATCGATATCGCCGGCCACGGCGCGACGCTCAATCTCGGCGTTATGGCCCGGCGGCATGGTCGAGTTCAGGCAGGCGGCGCGTACGCCGGATTGGCACAGGGCATCGACCTGGTCTTGCATCAGCGCAATGAGTGGCGAAATAACGATGCCGATGCCCGGTCGTGCCAGCGCCGGAATTTGAAAACAGAGCGACTTACCACCGCCGGTGGGCATCAACACAAAGGCATCGCCGCCGCCGAGCAGCGTCTCGATGACCTCCCCCTGCGGTGGGCGGAAGGCGGTATAGCCAAATACCTGATTCAGAATTTGCGTCGCGTCCTGCATTTTCAATGGGCTCCTGGGGTCGATGTGCCGGGCAATATAGCCTGTCTGGACGCTGACGACCAGCCTGTCAGGCCCGGCTTTGGGCACTGCGTGACAGGCGTCAAGCAAACAGACCGTGCAAAAACCACCCGCCATCGTCGCGCCGAAACAGCCAGACGCGCTGCTGGCCCTGTTGGCCAATGTAGTAGTCGCGTCGAACCCGGCCATTATCCCACCAGCCCCCTTCGATGCGCTCCGGACCGCTGATCAGCTGGTATTCCTGGACCCGAATGGCCTTCGGTTCGGGCAAGAGTAGGCTTGGCCACTGGCGCATAAACTGTGCGCTGCGCGTGCTGTGGGAATTTTGCAGCTGACTGGCCACCTCCGGGCGAGGGTCGGCTTCGGCCTTTAGGGTCTGCACCCGGTCTTCGCCGAGTCGGGCCAATAACAGAGCATGCATCCGATCGGCATCGCCCTGCAGATAGCGATCGCCAACCAGATCGGCGTTTTCCGCCTGCATGGGTAAAAAGCCCTTGGCGCGCAGGGTTAGGCTGACCACCGGATCGATCAGCTGGGTCTGATCAAGCTGCAGCTGCAGTAAGGCTAGCCAGTCGCTTTGCCGGTAACAGCCGCGCACCGAGGGTATCGTTAACAGACTCCTGCGGCCGTCACGGTGCGCCAACCTAATCAGTAACTTTTCACACACCCGCTGACGCGAGAGCAGATAGGCTTCGAGGTTTAACAACGCGCGGCGCAACGGAAACAGCAGACCGCGCGCCTGTTCGGCGTCATAGTTGAGATGCATCACCTGCGCAAAACGCTCGGGCAGCTTAAAACTGACCGGCGGTCGGTTGTCGGTTTCCAAGCGCTGCAGGCGTTCAATCAGGTCTATGCCAAAGCGATAACCAAGCTCCTTGCGCGGCGTGCTCTTGAGCTGACCGTATTGGCGAATGCCCATGGCTTGCAGTTTATCGACCAATGGCGCCGGCAAGCCGAGCTGTGCCACTGTCAGCTGGAGCAGGTTTTGTTGCAGAACCTCGATGTCGTCGCTGCACAGGCCAAGTCCGGCCTCGGCGAGAATACGCGCCGCCGAGGGCGTATGGCCGGTCGACATACGGTATTCGAAGCCGCTGCTGTCGAGGCGCTGAGTCAAGTCGTGCCAATAGGCATCTAGGCCGGCAAAGAGCGGCAGCATGGAACCGACTTCGAGCAGTAAGCCCTGAGGTGGCAATAGGCTGATTTGCGCCGCCTGATGGTAGCAGAGCAGGGCCAGTTGGTTGAGTGACTCGCCTTCTAAATGGCTGTCATAGTCGGCGATGGCGCAGTCGGCGAGCAAGCAAAAGGCGGTCTTCTTGTTCATGCCGACCCTTACACCCTGGCTGACGGCGGCGGCGTTGCATTGCGCGATGGTGTGCTGACCGGGAATCAGCAGCAGTTGCGGCAGCGGTCGCGGGTCGGCCATAAACTGCGCTTCTAGGGCTAGGCGCGGAAAGTGAATATGCAGCCAGAGCATGTTAGCAACCGACCCGATTGAGCGGCAGGCTGATCTGTAGATCATTGACCGGCCAGCCGGCCCGGCGTTTGATGATATTAATCCGGCCCTGGGCGTTAATCGCCAGGCGCAACGACGCGACGCTGGGCTGATTTTCAAATTGGCTCGGTCGGAGCATAAAGACTGCCACCCGGGCGCTTTCGGCGGCCAGCTGGATGCGCCGCATCAAGGCCTTGTCGAGCTGCGTCAACCAGACCACGGCGGCTTGGCAGCCGCCACTCTGAAGGCTTTTTTCCAGGCTGTGGCAGACATCGACCGGCCGGCTGGTATGGGCCAGCAATAGGCGCCGGGTATTAAAACCCCAATGCTGTAGGGCGGGGACACAGGGTGGCAAGGGCACATTTAACCAGAGTTGCCAGCGCTCGTCCTGCTGGCTTAATCGGGCCAAGGCCGGCAGCAGCAGGCGCAACTCGCCGCAGCCGAGCTCAGGGTAGAGGATCTCTGTCACAGCCCCTAAGGGCCAGCCATGACCCGGCAGCAGGGCATCCAGCTCGGCATAGCCGCTGCTTATGGCGGCGACGGTCGTTTCCCGTGCGTCCCGCGCGGTCCAGATCCGACCCTGTTCGGTCAGGGTGTCTACTAAGCTCACGCGAGGAAACTCATGGCGCATGCCTTTTGCTGTATGGATATACAGTATAGCGAAGCGCGATTGATTTGCCAGAGAATAAAAAGGTTGCATTCATCTTGATTAAATATACAGTTGTATATTATTTACTTGAGACCGGCCCATGACTGAACTACTGCCGCGCTATAGCGCCCTAGAAGAATGGGCCAACAGCCTGACCCACGGTATCGGAACCGTCCTAGCGATCGTTGGTCTGGTGGTGCTGTTGATGGTGACGATCCCAACCGAGGATCCATGGCAGGTGGTCAGTGCCAGTATCTATGGTACGACTCTGGTGTTTATGTTTTTGGCCTCGACCCTCTACCATGCCATTCAGCCCGCGCCGATCCGCAAGGTACTGCGTCAGATCGACCATCTCGCGATTCTGTATCTCATCGCCGGTTCCTATACCCCCTTTACCCTGATCAATCTCAGGGGCGTCTGGGGTTGGTCGCTGTTTGGTGTAGTTTGGGGTTTGACCCTGATCGGTACCGTGCTGCAGCTGTCGCCGGCACGCAAGATTAAGGCGCTGATGGTAACGCTCTATTTGCTAATGGGTTGGGCGGTACTCGTTGCCATTAAGCCGTTAATCGCCAATATGGCGCCACAGGGTCTTACCCTGTTGGTTGCTGGCGGCCTAGCCTACAGCGGCGGAGTGGTGTTCTATGTTAATAAACGCATTCCCTTGAACCACGCCATTTGGCATCTCTTTGTCCTCGCCGGTGCCACGCTGCACTATTTTGCTATCCTGTTTTATGCCTTCTGAGTACCATTCGCCGTTCGAACGGCCGCACCCCTAACGCAATCTAAGGATTGGCTGACCTTGAGTTGGCCAATCCTTATCGCTCTACGCCAGAAGAGGGATCGCTTTTCTCGGCCATTAGCATTAGAGTGAAAAATAAAACTATGACGGCAACCAAACTCTACGATCTCGATCGAAAACGGCATTATTGGCAACGTAACTCTGGGCTCTGGCTGTTAGCGGCCGTGCTGGCCGTGGGGGCCTTGTCGAGCCTGTTCGAAATAGGCTATCGCCAGGGCTATGAGCGGATTCTCGAGCAAGCCCAACGCCAGGCTGACTATGAGTTGGCGTTGCAGGTCCAGATATTAGAGAGTCGCTTGGAAAAGTATCGGCTCTTGCCCGTGCTCATCGGCCGGCATGGCGATCAGCGCAATTGGTTGCCCGATCTAGTGGATGGCAATGTCGGCAGCGTCTGGCTGCGTCAGGTGCGCTATCTCAGTGGTGCACAGAATGTCCTGCTGCTGGCAAAGGATGGCCGTATCATTGCTTCAGCGCAGGATGCCGAGGCCTCATTGCCTGCCCTTGAACTGGGTAAGTTGGCCCAGGCCCCGGCTCAGGGGGTGTTGGGCCGGCAATATATCTATGTCGACCAGGAGACCCAACTGTACGGGTTCTCATCGGATTTACAGATCAATGGGACTGCCCGGGGCGTATTGGTGTTCCTGCTTGATCTGGCCCCGGTGTTTCAATCCTGGACGCTATCGGCCTCGGACATCATTGCCCAAGACGCCAATCAACTGATTACCCTGTCGAGCGAACAGCAATGGATTGGCCAGCGGGCCGACCAAATTGATTTTTTCACCGACCAGACCGCTTATGCCCGTGCGGAAATGGCAGTGAACACCATCGGTTGGCATGTTGCGGTCTACGAACCGGTCGATGAGACCGCGCTGATCCGACAAACCCTGCTCAGCGCGGTGGTCTTGTGCATGCTTATTATCATGATATTCATTTTGTTGATCCGCCGCCGTGAGCAGCAAATTAAGACGGTGTTGCGCGATAAGATTTACGCCGCCGAACTGGAGCGGCAGATCAAACACCGCACCGTTGAGTTGCAGGCGGCCAACCTGCATTTGACCCAAGAAGTGCACGATCGACGTCTGGCCGAGCAACAGCTCAAAACCACCCAACAGGAATTGATTCACTCCGCAAAATTGGCCGCGATCGGCCAGATGAGCACCACCCTAAGCCACGAATATAACCAGCCCCTAGCCACCATGCGGACCTATGCCGAGAACGCTTTGCGCCTGCTCAAACTCGATAAGATTGCCACCGCCGAGGACAATCTGCAGCGCATTATCGCCCAGACCGATCGGCTCGGAAACCTGTCAAAGGTGCTAATGTCCTTTGCGCGCAAGCCGGCCAGCGGCTTTACCCGGGTTGATCTGAATGCCTGTGTCGAGGAGGCCATTATGTTGGTCCAACCGCGTAATAAGAATCGCGCCATTGCCCTGACCCATCAGGTCGGTGAGGGTTACTATGTGCTCGGCAATGGCGTGCAAATTAGTCAAATTCTGCTTAACTTGCTGACCAATGCCATCGACGCCATTCAGGGGCAAACGCCCGGACCGGAACGCGATAGTATCACCCTGAGAGCGGCCCTAGACGGCGATCGGCTGACCCTGACCATCGAAGATTCCGGCCCGGGCATCGACACCGATTTGGCGGCCGTGGTGTTCGAACCCTTTATGACCACGAAAGAATCAGGCCAAGGGTTGGGCCTGGGTTTGTCGGTGGTTAAGGACATTGTCAACGACCATCAGGGCGAACTGCGGCTGTCCACTGCTGCCGCCGGTGGCGCGCGCTTCGATATCAGCTTGCAACGTTGGTCGAATGATTCACACTCACCGGACCACGCACAAGGACCCCTTACGCATGACCGATAGCCTAACCGAATTGCAGTTGTCGGCCACCATTTGGCTGATCGATGATGATGACGATCTTTTGCATGCCTTACAGCAGGGCCTGGAGTTGGACGGCTTTACCGTAGAGTCCAACCTGAGCGCCACCGAGGTGCTGAATCGACTCTCCAGTGACGCCTATGGGGTGGTGATTAGCGATATTTTGATGCCCGATATGAACGGCATGGACTTGCTGCAAAAGGTTATGGATATAGATGTCGCCCTGCCAACCATCCTGATGACCGGTCATGGTGATGTACCGCTGGCCGTGGAAGCGATTCGCAAGGGCGCCTACGATTTTCTGGAAAAGCCCTTTTCGATGCAACAACTCTCCCAGGTCCTTAAACGGGCCTTGGAAAAGCGCCGCCTGGTCTTGGAAAACCGCAGTCTGCGCGAGACCATCGATGACCACGATCCGATCAGCCAACGTCTGGTGGGGCGTTCTGAGGGTATTGTCTATCTGCGTGAGCAGATCAACGCGCTATCAGATACCAATGTCGACTGCCTGATTATCGGTGAGACTGGCTCTGGTAAAGAGGTGGTGGCGCGTGCCATTCACGATTTCTCCAACCGCAAACACCAACCCTTTGTCGCGATCAACTGTGCCGCAGTGCCGATCGATCTGATCGAGAGCGAACTGTTTGGCCATGAGGCCGGAGCCTTTACCGGTGCGACCAAAAAACGCATTGGCAAGCTGGAGTATGCTCAGGGTGGCACAGTCTTTTTGGATGAAATCGACTCCATGCCGATGGATTTACAGGCCAAGATACTGCGCGCCATCGAGCAACGCACCATCGAGCCGCTCGGTTCCAATAAGACCATTGCCTTGGACATCACCATTATTGCCGCCACCAAGGAAGACTTGGAAACGCTGTCGAGCGACCATCGGTTCCGCCTCGACCTTTATTACCGGCTCAATGTCATCACTTTTAAAATTCCCCCACTGCGCGATCGGCGTGAAGACATTGCCTTGCTGTTCTTTCATCTGGCGCGCATCGCGCGCAGTAAGTATCGGCGTGAAATCCCGACCCTGTCACCGGCGCTGGTGGAACAGCTCACCCATTATGCCTGGCCGGGTAATGTCCGCGAATTGCGCAATTACGCCGATCGCTTTGTCTTGGGTATGTGGAACGGTTTTGTCCAAGAAACGACAACATCGAGCCATGTCGGCGACCTGGCTTCGCGCCTTAGCAGTTTTGAAAAAACGGTTATAGAACAAGAATTGATGCGCCATGGCGGTTCCCTAAAACTAACCTATACTGCGCTTGGTCTGTCGCGTAAGGGCTTGTACGATAAGATAAAACGACTCAAGATTCAGATCAAGGATCTGGCCGACGACGAACTCGATGGGTAGCAAGCTACCCGCCTGAGTGAGGTTTGTGGGTAACCAACTACCCATTGACAGGCCTTTCGGTCGCCGATTGAACTCGGCCTGACCTGCTAGGTGGGTCTCTGCGTCCAATTGGTGGCAGTTGGCATTGCCTTTGCAAACTCAATATCAGTCTCTAATGAGACAGGTACGTAAAATTAAAAAAACAATAAGGGTACAAGATATGCGCAAACTAACATCTCTGATCACGGCCATCACCTTAACATCCGTTGCGTCACTGGCCGCGGCCAGTTGTGAGCCGGGTGAAATAGTTGCCAAGCTTAGCCATGTAACCGGCGGCACCACTCACCCTAAGGTCGTTGCAGCGAATAACTTTGCTGAGCAGATCAATAAAGAATTAGACGGCAAGCTCTGCGTCGAAGTGTTTCCAAACAGCACCCTGTTCGGCGACAGCAAAGAATTGGAAGCCCTGTTATTGGGTGATGTCCAGATGCTAGCTCCGTCCTTGTCAAAATTCGGCTCATATACTGAAAAATTTGGCGTGTTCGATTTACCCTTCGTGTTTAAAGATATCGACGCGGCAATTCGCTTCACCGAGTCTAAGTCGGGCCGTGGTCTGTTGAATGAAATGGAAGGCGTTGGTTTTGTCGGTCTGGGTTATTGGATGTCGGGCATGAAATATTTCTCCGCCAACAAAGCGCTGATCTTACCGACGGATGCCGCCGGTCTGAAATTCCGTGTGCAAACCTCTGACGTTGCCAAGGCGATGATTAAAGCTATGGATGCTTCACCGCAACCAATGGCTTTTGCTGAAGTATACGGTGCCTTGCAGACGGGCGTTGTTGACGGCCAAGAAAACACTTGGTCTAACGTTTACACTAAGAAATTCTACGAAGTTCAGGACAGCACAACAGAAACCAATCACCAGTTGCTGGCATACCTGTTCATGACCTCTACTGAATTCTTGGATAGCCTGGACGCTGACGTACGTGCAACGTTTTTACGCATTGCAAACGAAGTTACCCTTCAGGCTAACCTAGCCGTTAAGGACGCTGAAGCGACCAACCGTCAGAATATCCTCAACGCTGGTGGCAAGATCAACGTCCTAAACGCCACGCAACGTGAAGCTTGGGTGAATGCGATGAAGCCAGTTTGGAAGCAATTTGAGAAGCAAATTGGCGCCGATCTGATCAGTGCAGCGGCTGGCTCTTAAGTAGCAGCCTAGTCTCTGACGAGAGGCAGTCGTTCGTACTGCCTCATTTTTACTGCTTTTATAAACCTTGTTGAGGAACCGGTCATGACTGGTTATTGGCCCCATTTTTTCCTGTTTGTTTTGGTCGCGGTAATCTGGTTACTAGAACTGCGTTACTACAAACTGATACACCATATAGAAGAACACCTATTAATTACCATTATTGCGTCAATTATGGCCGTATCCTTCGGCCAGGTGATTGCGCGGTATGGCTTCAACACCGGTTGGTCGGCGGCATTGGAATTTAACACCATAATGTTTTCCTGGCTGGTCCTGTTTGGCATGAGCTATGGCATTAAGACTAATCTCCACTTGGGTGTCGACATTGTCTTGAAGGCTTTGCCGAAACGACTGGAAAAAGTTCTCAGCCTGTTTGGCGCTGTCTGTGTCATCCTTTATGGCATGATCTTGCTCGATTCCACCTGGTTACGGGCATTGGGTTTCGATGTCAGCGGCGGAGCTCTGGAATACTGGAGTAAGTTTTACAAATTTGGTATCGGTGTCGATGAATTGCGTTACCCGGTCTGGGCGCAAGAACTGTTCGGCCTGCAAAACCGATTGCACAAATGGCTGGTGTTACTCGCGCTACCCATCGGTTTAGCCCTGCTTATGTTGCGTGGCACTCAAGCCTTTGTCGATATTGCGATCGGTAAGCGAGCGGCCCTGATCAGTGCACATGAAGCTGAAGACTTGGTCAAAGAAAATAAAAACCTATTAGCTGACTGAGGTCACCATGGATTCTCTGATTTTATTTGGCATGGTATTAACCCTGCTATTTTTGGGCGTGCCAGTGGGTATATCCCTCGGCCTGTCTTCGATCTTTTTTGTCGCCTTTATCTCACAGGATTCGTTATCGTCTATCGCGATTACCCTGTTTGGTACCGGTACACACTACACCTTGCTGGCCATTCCGTTTTTCGTCTTGGCCTCGGCCTTTATGTCGACCGGCGGGGTTGCCAAGCGGCTGATTGACTTCGCCATCGCCTCCGTCGGTCACTTTCGTGGCGGCTTGGCCATGGCCTCGGTCTTGGCCTGTATGATGTTCGCGGCGCTGTCCGGATCGTCACCGGCGACCGTGGTGGCCATTGGCTCTATAGCCATTGTCGGTATGCGTCAGGTCGGCTATTCGAAAGAATTTGCCGCCGGGGTTATCGCCAATGCCGGCACCTTAGGCATCCTGATTCCGCCTTCGATCGTGATGGTGGTTTACGCCGCAGCGACCGACGTTTCGGTCGGTCGGATGTTCTTAGCGGGTGTGATTCCAGGTCTAATCGCCGGTTTGATGTTGATGCTTGCCATCTATGTTGTGGCACGCAAGAAGAACCTGCCGTCTGAACCGTGGCACGGTGTGGTGCACTGGCTCCATGCCGCCAAAGAAGCCGGTTGGGGCCTGTTCTTGGTGGTAATTATCATGGGCGGTATCTACGGTGGCGTCTTTACGCCGACCGAGGCGGCCATTGTAGCGGCGATTTACTCTATGCTGGTGGCCATCTTTATCTACCGAGACATGGGCCCGTTGAAGGATTCGCCTTGGGTCATGGCGACTGATGCGCCCCAGGCCCAGGTCGGTTTCCGTGCCACGGTCTATGGTGTTTCGTTCTTCTTGGTGTCCTCAATCCTGACCTTCTTTGTGGTCGGTACCAGCGACAATGGTTTCGAACCCGGACATTGGACCTTCATTATCGTGTTCAGCCTACTCAGTTGTGCTGCGTATCTATATTGGCGCATCCAACAGGGCCAAAGTAAGCGACAGGCATTGCTGCAAGCCTTGTCTATCTGGGGTCGTAATATATCCCTGATCGTGCGTAACTTTATCCCCGGCATGTTTGGTGGCCAGGCTCGTCTGACGATCCTGGACGGCACCAAAACCACGGTGATGTTGATGTTTATCATCGCTAACGCCCTATTGTTCGCCCATACCTTATCGGCTGAACGCATCCCGCAGATGATTACCGAATGGATGTTGGGTATCGGCTTTAACTGGTTTACCTTCCTGATCGCGGTCAATATTCTGTTGTTAATCGGTGGCCAGTTTATGGAGCCATCGGGCTTGTTGGTTATCGTTGCACCGGTGGTGTTTCCAATCGCCATGGCATTGGGGATCGATCCGATTCACCTAGGGATTATCATGGTGGTGAACATGGAAATCGGTATGATCACGCCACCGATTGGTCTCAATCTATTTGTCACCTCCGGGATCACCGGCATGAGCCTGTCGCGGGTCGTCAAGGCGGCTATGCCCTTTATGCTCGTGTTGATGGTGTTCCTGGTGATCGTCACCTATATTCCGGCCATCTCAACCTGGTTGCCCTATCTGGTTATGGGTCCAGAGATCATCCTACGGTAAAGCAGACTCGACCGTAGCCGACTCATTAACGGTTGCAGTCAATAAGATAAAGCGCGTCCTAAGGGGCGTGTTTTTTTTGACTGCAATAGATGGGATCAGGCTTCTGGTCGATCAGCCACGATGTTCGTTGGATAAGATGATGGTGCAAGCTTTACTCGGGGGATAATGTGCCTGGCCATGCTCCGGTTTGTCGGCCCAAACGCTTTGCCGGCGAAGGGCCCTAACATATGGGCCGTATTCAGTGCCCCGCTAGAGGATGTCTGCTAAGGCCTCATCGAGACGTTGATACCGAAATTGGAAACCAGCCTGTTCTATTTTGACCGGTAACACCCGCTTACCGGATAAGAGCAGCTCTTCGCCCATCTGGCCCATTAGCAGCTCGATCATCATAGCCGGCATAGTGAGCAGAGTAGGCCGGTGCAAGGCATGGCCTAATGCCTTGGTAAAGTCGGCATTGGTCACCGGCTGGGGCGCGGTGGCGTTAATCGGGCCTGTTAAGCTTTCATCTGCTATACAGTGGGCGATTAACGCCACCATGTCGTGCAGGTGTATCCACGGCATCCACTGCGTTCCTGTGCCAATTTTGCCGCCTAAACCAAGCTTGAACGGGAGGATCATCTTACTCAGGGCACCACCATTTTTGCCCAGAACGATCCCAGTGCGCAGTAGGCAGGTCCGGATACCCATGGGCTCGGCCTGCAAGGCGCAGGCTTCCCACGCGCTGCAAAGCTGACTGGAAAAACTGTTATCCGCAGTACCTTGCTCATCAATAGACTCGGCGGTAGAGCCGACACCATAGTAGCCAATTGCAGAACCGCTGATAAACAGAGCTGGTTTAGATTCGCTAGTGGCAAAGTAGTCAATGATTTCTTGGGTAGTGTTGAGGCGACTGTCCGTAATCCGCTGTTGCTGGGCTATCGACCAACGTTTATCGGCAATGGGCTCTCCGGCTAGGTTGATCACAACATCAAAGGTCTCCGCGGGGTTGAGTTGAGCAAGACTGCTAATACCCCTAATTGCGCCCTTGATTCGTTCCGGATGGCGAGTCTTGACGACTAGATCGTGGTTTTGCCGGGACAGCAGGCCACAGAGTTCGGTGCCGATAAAGCCGGTTGCACCGGTTATTAGAATATTCATGCGCTTGGGCCTCGTGGTGGGCAGTCGCTTTGGTGGCCGAAGTCAGAGCTTGAGCCAAGTATTGATCTACTGACCTTAGCACTGGATTGATTTGGCCGCTAGCAGCTTTTTTATGTTGTATTAATTACGCGCTGACGGGGCAACTGGACTAGAGGCTTTTCGGTTAATCGATTTTTCTGGCATTTAATTGAGCGGGGTCCGAGGATTAATGTTATAACTTCAAACGCCATCTTGGCATTGATCGATCGATATGGACTATTTTCTCCTAACTATTATGCCATCTTTTTTCACATAGATAATGGCTTGTTGTTCCGTTTTGGTACGAACGCTAGCGCCATTAATTTCTAGATAGCAGTTTGGATAGCTGGTCGACTTTGCACTGATGAAGGGTGTTGGATGGTCATGCTCCTGAGGAGTTGCCCGTCTTCGCCGCCGATCGATTTCCTTCAAAGCATCTTGTAAGATTAGTAAAGAACTTTCGATCTTTCGTATTTTATGTAATTCGTCTTTACTGCGTGCGATTTCTTCGCTGCCCGCTGGCACCGCTGGCGGCAATAAGTTGCGTAGTTTTTTTGCCTGATTGACACGCTGGTCCCGAATGAAATCGAGTTTCCGAAATAGATCTGTAACAACCTTGGAATATCCCAGGGTGATTTTAGTGACGCTATAAGCTTGGCTACCTAATGTCTTAGCGGTAACCGATTCGACCGCATGGGTTTCACCGCCGACTAATCTACCCTTGCCGCCTTTATTGCCGACAGCGACTCTTTTCCCAGCCTTAAGGTTGGAATTGAATATGTATTCTTTGACGGTGATGTTCTTACCGGCGTTTAGGTAAGCCAGATTGATGTATTGAGCCTCTATCGAGCCGCCGGCTTCGAGAACGCAATCGTATTCCGGAAGTCCTATCCCCGGCACATCCATGTTAGGGTCACCCAAAACTCCGCCGTCGACGATAAGATTGTTACCGGCTTTCACCTGTGCTCGCTCGACGATGCCCTTTATGAAAATATTACCGGTGGCTTTAACCTTCATGTCGGGGTGTACATCGCCTTTGATCAAAACCGAACCGTCAAATTCAACATGACCAGTGGTAATGTCAATCTTATCAAATTCTAAACTGGTATCTATGCGCCCGCCGTCTTCAAATATGACCGGATGGCCAGTAATGTGGGCATATATTATTTCAGGATTTTCTTTGTCAAAAAAGGTGCCAGTCATATTTCTAGACCAGGGTATTACTATCCCAGGTGAAGATTTGAGGGCTTCAGAAAAGATATTGTAGCCATCTTTACCAGGTTTTGGTGGAAGCCGTTCCATAATGGCGGTGCGGGGTTCGACGATTACGTAGGATTTTCCGGCAAGATGATCGATGCTGTCGTTTATGGCCCTAACCTCACCACTGGGCTGAATGCTGTCCTGTGCCACCAAGGAAATGAACTGGCTATCAACTCCCGGCATGGCTGCTCTGCCGATCGCAACGGTAATCCGCCGGGCCTCAGGTGCAGCGACAACCGCCTTAAGACTGGCCAGATCGATAAGGTCAGCAGCAACCAGGTTTGCGCTTAACCCTTCTCTGAGATTCTCAACGCTTAGGTCTACGCCGCCTTGCGCGGGCACAACATCAATGTAGGCCGCCATGTGGTCTTCACTCAAGACCACCTCGAAGGTTGCGTCACAGCGTGAAGCGATGGCAAGCCGACAGGGCACCTTTTGGTCATAGTAATCGAGCAACGTATCGATAATCGAGCCAGCTATGCGCCACTCCAGTAAACTGGCCTCAGACAACGCCTTATCGATATGCGCACGCTTCAGTTTTGAGCGGACCTCGCTTGCAAGCAAAACACCGAATGCCGTGCCAGATTTTTCATCAACTTCCAGGTTGAAGGCAAGGTGCTTGGGTCGTATCTGTTCAATATTGTTGGTCATACTTTGTCCGTGAGCTGAATGCTAAGGGCGAACGCGATTGCAAAAAAACGGCCCGCTTGGCGAATTCCCTGTTGGACGCAACGCTTGAGTTCGAAAAACTGTTTTAGTGCAGCTACATTCTTAATCAACTCTATAGCTTGAATATGACCGTGATTTAACAATTACATAGGCCAGAAGCTCGAATAGATTATATTAATGCTTTATTAAAATTAATACAATTGCAGACCTATCGACCTATCGACCTATCGACCTATCGACCTATCGACCTGCAGAGCAGCTTGCAATGCTTTTAAATTGTCAGCATTGTACTTTTTTATGATGAGGGTGTTGCCAGCGTCGACGAGTAACGAGCTAGCTTGGCTTTACTTTCAGGCCGATATAACAGTGTAAGGCTTTGAGCATTCGGTGTGATTAAATGGGGTTTGGTTAGGCTTGAGTTGGCAAGCGTGGACTCGGTGGCTAAGGTTGCGATCTAGTCGAGCTGCTATTATAAGGGATGTCACTAGACATCCGACGCTCGAGCGCGGTGATTAAACTTGAAGTTGTTTATAAACCTACTGTCCTCTAAGCGTTACAGATAAACGAAATACTTCAGCAAATCCTTCCAGGTGACAATGCCTTCAATAGCCATTTTGGCATTGACGATCGGTAAGCAGCTGATGTTGTTTTCTAGGATTAAAATGGATGCCGCATCGATCGGGGTGTCGACATCAATCATCAACATATCGGTCGCCATAATGTCGGCCACTTTTATAGTCGACTCGAATTCCGGGTACGCCATGGTGGTGCTATTGAGGGTAAATTCGGCGATTTGATCGCGTATGTCTTGGTGTGAAATGATCCCAACCAGTTTACCATCTTCTTCCACCAGCAAATGGTGAAAGGGCGCGGCGTCGAGTATCTCCTTGGCATCACGCAAGGTGTTTTGAGGCGAAACCCTGGTTACATCAACTGTCATGATCTCAGTTATATTCATTGACCCATATGTCCTATAGTTTGGTAACTAATTTTGAGTATTTTTTCTCATAGGCAATGGCCCTATGTTCTGTTGTGACCCGCATTCTGACACCATTGATATTTAGATAACAGTTTGGGTAGCAGGCCGAAGTTGCCCCGATAAATGGCTGTGGATCGGCGTCTTCACCGAGAACGGCCTGCTTTCGACGTCGATCAATTTCGTTCATATCATCTTTTAACTTTAGCAGCGTACTTTCAATTTTTTGAATTTTATTTAATTCGTCGTCACTGCGCTCGATCGGCTCGTCGTCGTCAGACTCCGGTGGTGGCAACAGTTCGCGTAATTTTTTTGCCTGGTTGGCACGTTGTTCGCGAATGAAATCGAGTTTTTCCAAGGTATCGATAATGCTTTTGGACGAGCCGAGACTTATTTTGGTGATATTATAGGCTTCGCTGCCCAGCGTCTTAGCGATCACCGATTCAACCGCATGGGTTTCGCCACCAACCAATTTGCCCTTGCCACCGTTTTGACCGATGGCGACGTTATTGCCAGCCTTGAGTTTGGAGTTAAAAACGTATTCCCGAACGCTGATGTCGTCACCTGCGGTTAACCAAGCGAGGTTGACATACTTGGCCTCAATCGACCCATCGGCTTCGAGGATACATTCGTACACTGGCAGGCCGTCCTCCGGCACCTCCATATTGATGTCGCCAAGAATGCCGCCGGCCACGGTAATGTCGCTACCTGCCTTTACAGTGGCCCGCTCGACGACACCCTTAACAAAGACATCACCAGTCGCTTCAACCTTCATCTCGGCGCGGACATCGCCTTTTATAAATACCGAGCCATCGAAGGTGACATGACCCGTGGTTACGTCTATCTTTTCAAATTCTAGGCTGGCATCTACACGTGCCCCGTCTTTAAAAAAGACCGGATGGCCGGTAATCTCAGAAACCAAAATATCTGGATTGTTTTCGTCAAAAAGCGTGCCGGGCATTTTATCTGCCCAAAGGATTTGCTCGCCTGGTTTAGAGGTTAAGACTTGGCCGAAAACATCGAAACCATCCTTGCCGTCTTTCGGTGCAACCCGTTCAACTATTGGGGCTAGCGGTTCAACGGTGACATAGATCTTGCCGGCCAAGTGGTCGACACTGCCGTATTGGTCTACCACAATCTCGGCCTCGGCATAGGTATGTTCCGCCACCAAAGTGACGAACTGGGTGTCGATCCCTTGAACTGCGGCTCTGCCGAGCGCGACAGTAAACCGCTCTGCTGATGGAGAGGCCATAACCGCATTCAGGGCGTCTTGATCAATGCGCTCAGCGGCTACTAGATTGGCCATTAATTCACTGTTCATATCCTCCACTGTGAGGCCCGTGCCCCCTTGCGCAGGCACTACATCGATATAGGCCTCCATGTTGTCGGGGCTCAGGGTCACTTCGAAGCTCGCATGTTTGCGCAAGGCGATAGCGAGGCGACACGGTTTTTGCCGCTTAAAGTTACTAATCAAAATATTGATTACACGGCCTTCTTTGGCCCAATGGAATACGCCGGCTTTGGACAGTGCTTCATCAACGACTGGCCGCGTCAGTTTTGAGCGCTCATCGCTGGCGACCAAAATCCCGAATACAGTGCCAGTTTCTTCATCCACCTCGATAGAAAAAGCAACGTTTCTGGGTGTGCGATCTGTGTTGTTTTCGGTCATAACATTCCTGCTAACTGAAATTGGAATAAGGCGTTTCTGAGTTGGCCAGTGTGTATCAAAAATGCGTTAAGCAGCTGCCTATCACGCGACGAACTGTCTCACCGTCGCGCGCCCTAAGTTACTCGGGAGCGTGGTTCAGTTTCTTCTTTTTAATTGGCAGCTGACCACCCGATTCCGGTTGGTTTATGGTTGGCATTTCCTTACCTTTGCGCTTGCCGAGGTTCTTGCGCAGCGATTTTTTCGCTGTCTTTTTCTTACTGCCGTCGGCGCTTTTCTTCTGTTTGCTGCCGGCCGGCTTGCCATTGGCCTTGAGGTTTTTTGGGCCGGTATATTTGGCCTTCAAGGAGCCGATCAGGCGTCGTTCAAAGTGCAGCTTCAAGTACCGTTCAATGCTTGACATCAGCGAGTAGTCGAGCGAGTTGACCAAGCTGACGGCCAAACCACTGCGCCCGGCACGTCCGGTTCGACCCACTCGATGGACGTGTTCATCACCGCTTTGCGCCATATCGAAGTTGATGATCAGGTCGACGCCATCAATATCCAAGCCGCGTGCCGCCAAATCGGTTGCGACTATCACATCTACCGCGCCTTCGCGGAACTTGGCCATAATCTTGTTGCGTGTGTCTTGCTCGACTTCGCCGTGCAGGCTATTTACCTTGAGCTTGTGATAGCGCAATACATTACCCAGACGCTCGGCCTGGACGCGGGTCTTGGTAAAGACAATCGCCTTCTCAAAGGTTTCATTGGTCAATAACCAATGCACCAGTGTCTCTTTGTGCTTAACATCGTCGCTGAAAATAACCTGCTGTTCGATGCTTTGTTGCAGTATCTCATTCTTTACTTTAATAAACTCAGGCTCGTGCAGCAAGGATTTAGCCACTGTGGCGACACCCTTGTGCTTCAATGTTGCCGATAGCAATAGGTTTTGGTGTTTGCCGGTGCATTTGCTCGTGATGGCCAGCACCTCCTCGCGGAAACCCATGTCGAGCATACGGTCGCATTCGTCTAGGACCAAAAATTCGACATCGGAAAAGTCTGCCGTGCCTTTCTCTAGGTGTTCGGTCAGGCGCCCTGGTGTAGCGATCACTACTTCTGGGTTGCGGCGCAGCAACGATGCCTGATATTGGAATTCTTGACCACCGCGAATAATGACTGATTTGATACTCGATAAGCGGCATAGGGCTTCGCAGTCTTTTTTCACCTGGAGTGCCAGTTCCCGAGTGGGCACCAGAATCAACAGGCGTACCGAGGCGTTGGGTTTGGTCTCACTCATGATGTGATGCAAGGCCGGGATCAGGTAGGCCCCGGTTTTACCGCTGCCGGTTTCAGCACTGATCAGTAAATCCTTGCCCGCCAAGGCCGGTTCCAGGCTGATGGCCTGCACTTCGGTTGGTTTTGTCCATTTCAGATCAACAAAGGCGGCGCATAGCTTAGGGTGAAGATTGGATGTTTCGAACAAAGAGAAAGCCTCAAAAGGGTGCGAAGGTTAGAGACTGGCAGTTTAACAGGTTTGAACACAAGTGGCTGACATTTAGTCAGCCCAGATGGGATTCATGTAGGCAGGCCCTTAAGGCCCGAGAGGGGCCTGAACCGTGCCGTTCGTCAGGGCTGACGGACGCATCGGACAGTCTGCGTTCAGGGCATTAAAAGCCGTCCAACGCCTCATCGATAATACCCATCAACAACTCGGTAATCGGCGCTGTGGCCGGTTCTGCGCTGAAGGGCTGCTGGATGGCGATAAAGGTTTGATCCGCCTGTCCGGTCAGGCTATAGACCGCGATGGCATAGGGGCAAAGCGTGATGTTGTGAGGGTTGGAGGCGGCTAGGGCGTGGGATAGATCGGCCTTACAGAACAACAGTATTTCGGCGTCCTGATAGACCGGTGTGGTCACACCAACAGCCTGCGCGGTGCGCGCTAGCATAGCACCGGCATGCGAAATGTAGGAAATCACCAAGCCGCGCGATTCAATCGCAAACACTAGGTTGTCGCGCGTGCTGATGAAGTCACTGTCGGTACTGAACACCCACGAGGGGCCTTCTTGGCTATAGAGCGCTTCGGCTTGACTCCAAACAGAGCTCAGTAACAGCCCTAAGCTGAACAATAGGATACGGATCATTGGCCACCCGACTGCAGCGCTTGGCGTGCGTTGTCAATGTTCTGATCAAAGTAATACCAGTAAAAATCGGCATCGCGATAGCCTTCGATACGCTCGGCCACTTCCTCGCCTTGGGCATTGAGAAATAGGATCGTAGGCGTCGCAATAACCCGATAGCGGGTTACCAGATCGTCCGGCGTAATCATTTCATCATTGCGCCAGCGCACCGGCGTTGTATCGTCCCAGACCAGCTTTTGCAAGCTAATGGCCTGCTGATACGCCAGGGTATTGACCACCGCGGGCATCACCTCACGTTCGAGTCGCTTGCAATAGGGGCAGGTTGAGTGCGCGACATAGAGCACCAGTGGTTTGCCCTCGGCGGCCATCGCACCCAGGGCTGCCGGAAAGTCGGCCTTGGCAAAGATCAGGTCGCTGCTGGCCCAGGCGCCGACGCTGAGCAGCACAGCGGTGCTCAGCGCGGCCAGCGGTTTAAAGATTGCTCTAGAGATCATCCAGTATTGCCTCAAACAGTTCATCGGAATAAAGATCGCGGAAAAAATGGTCCGCACCCTCGATCAAATGGGTTGAGATGAGCGGATTGTTGATGAATTCCGACTGATATTCCATTAACCGGTCCGACAGAGGGTCTTCGCTGCCGAGGAAGATTTGTGTCGGGATGTCGATCTTGGCAATCAGGCTCGGGGTATGTTTGTTCGGTGTCGGCAGATAATAGGACAAAAAGGCTTCGGCTGAGACTTTGGCGAAGGTGCAGTAGAGCACGGCCGCTTCGGTAATGGGCTCAACCTGGTTGTCCAGACCCTGAAACAAGCTAACCTGTTCGGCTAAGGACTTGCCGTACCGATTTTCGAAGCTTTTCGTCACGCGAGCCTGTTCATAGGTGGCTGGGGCAATCAGCGCTAAGCGTTCGAGGCCAGGGTAATGATAGGTTTGGTAAAACAAAGACGCCTGAGCGCCGCCGCGAGAGTGCGCAATCAAGACGAATTTCGTGTGTCCCTGAGTGCCCAGCCAATCGAACCAGGCCTTGAGTTCTTCCACTGCCTGTTGATGGCTGCCGACTACCGGCATGGTTTCGCAAATCATAAACGATTTGCGATCGTCGATACCCAGGCTGAGACTCAGATTCAGGCTGGAATAGCCCTCATAGGTCGCCAGATCCTGCAGGTAGGTCGGCAGTTCGGTATCGTGGTGCATCCAAGTGCCATGCAGAATCACCATAACGGGCTTTTCATGCGCGGCATCGTCGTTTTCATAGTTGGCGTTTAAGCGCAGCCCATCGTGACGAATCTGTACCGGTTCGGCAGAGACCCAACTCGACATTACTAGACTGGCTAGAACAGAGCATAACAAACTAGCGACACGGATTAGCATAGTTGACTCACTTACAAATAAAGTGGCATAGCGCATCATGCTAAGCCTGGGTTAGAGGGAACATTACGCAATTCGGGCGTATTGATCTTTTTCAGTGCAATTGTCTGCTGGTCCTGCAGGTAGGTAGCGACGGTATCCCAAATGGGTTCGCCCTCAGACTGGGAGCCAACCGTGGCCCAGCCCGATACCTTATATTCTTTACTGGCGTCGATAGGAGTACCGTTATCGAGGCGCATATTGTCGATCCGCTTGCCCATGCTGGCGGTCGGATCGATGCGGTAATCCATGCCGCCTAAGCGCACCATATCGCCACCCTGTTGGTAATAGGGATCGGCGTTAAAGAGGTTATCGGCGACATCTTCCAAAATCAGCTTCAGATCGGCGCCCGACATCATCCGAGTGTAGGTTTCCGGATAGGTGATACAGGTCTGATCGAGCACATTTTCCATGGTGATGGTCTGGCCCGGCAAGATCGTGGTCCCCCAGCGGAAGCCCGGCGAGAGCGATATTTGGGAGTCGTTGACGGCCCGTAAGGCATCACAGATAACCTGATCGAAGGTGCCGTTAAAGTTACCGCGGCGGTACAGCAGATCATCGGACTTGGCCAGCGGACGCTGCAGCTGGGCCAGGTAGGGCTGGCGAATGTCGGTGATCAATTGACTCATAGTCGGGTCGGCCCGCAGGTAGTCGGAGAATACCGGCAACAGACGATATTGATAGCTGTCGATACCACTGGCGCCAAACTTCAGATCCAACACACCCAAAAATTTGCCATTGGAGCCAGCGTTGGTGACGAGGGTTATGCCGGCCTTATTTTTGACTTCGATCGGGGCTGGGATACCGTCATGGGTGTGCCCGCCTAAGATCGCATCGATGCCGGTGACATCGGCGGCCAATTTCAGGTCGACGTCCATACCATTGTGCGACAGCAAAACCACCGCATCGGGCTTCTCCGTGCTGCGAATCTGGTCAACCAGTTCCTGCAAGTCGAGCGGATTGATGCCGAAAGTCCAATCGGGAATAAAGCGTTGCGGGTTGGCAATCGGCGTGTAGGGGAAGGCCTGGCCGACCACGGCGACACGACGGCCACCGAGTTCCTTGATCACATAGGGTTGAAAGGCGTGACCGCTAAACTCATCCCAAGCCTCGGCACCGTCGAATAGGGCGTCTTCTTTCACCTTAACGTTTTGCGCAATAAAGTCACCGTTAAAGGCGGCGATATTGTCTCTGATTTCGGCGTCGTTGTAAGTGAACTCCCAGTGTCCGGTCATAACATCGACACCGAGCAGGTTACAGGCATCGACCATATCGCGCCCGCGGGTCCACAGGGCGGTGCCGGAGCCTTGCCAGGTGTCGCCACCATCGAGCAGGAGCGTCTTATTGGCGCCGAACTCACCGCGCATCAGATCGATCAGGGTCTTTAAATGCGCAAAGCCACCGACGCGACCGTACATCTGTGCGGCGTTGGTGAAATCCAATGCGGTATAGGCATGCGCTAACTGACTTTGGGCGTCAATACCGAAGTAATTTAGTAGGGCATCATTCACCAGATGGGGCGGCCGGCCATAGGCAGCGCCAAAGCCCAGGTTGACGGTCGGTTCGCGAAAATAAACCGGCATCAATTGTGCGTGGGTATCGGTCATATGCAACAGTCGGACATCGCCACTGTTGGGTACCTGGTATAAATCCTCGTTGGCGCGGCCCAGGCTGATACAGCCCGGCAAGATGCCCGCTGCGCCGGCTAACCCTAAAAGACGAGAAAATTCACGACGAGACAGTTGCATAGGAGTGTTCCATTGGTTAGGGATGGTAAACAATTTGGTGGTACAAGACCGGTTCGACAACCAAGCGCTGCCGAACCGATTAGTTGCTACATGGGAATATACTGCTGCCAGTTTTCACGCATAAGCTTGCCTTGTTCTAGTGCAAGCTTGGCTTGCTCATAAGCCTCATTGGCCAATTGATAGGCCTGATCTTCTTGGCCATCGGCCAGAGCTTTCTTGGCGTCTGCGATATAACTGGCGGTATCCCGCCATTCATACCCGATTTCGCCGGCGGCCTTATTCATTACCTCAGCCTCAGCGATCATCTGCGTGGCATTGGTCGCTTCTGCGGCACTTGCCAAGCCACTCAGAGCGAGCATCAGGCTGAGCACTAGGCTCGACAACAGGGTGTTTATATTTATCATGCTAGCGCTCCTCATTTTCGGCTACCGGGGCCATTAAAGACCAAACCATTGGACATCACCGTTTGGAAATATTCCAAGTTGCGATATTCAGGTGATTGGGCCGAAAAGGCTTTGGCGCGGATGTTTTCATTACAGCCGCCATAGCGACGGTGCAGCGTACCCAGGGCATCCCACTTGGTGCGGAAGGTTGGGAAATGGGACGTTTGCCCCAGTCCTGGAGACGGTACATCGGCACGCAGATAGAAGCCGGTGGCGCGCATATGACAGTCGGCACAGGAAATATTGAACTGGCCGCGCTTGGAATAGAAAAATTCCTTGCCGTCCATATAGGCGTTGTAGGCCCCTTCGCTGGCAACATCGACATTGATCGCCTGACCACGGCTGACAAAAGACATATAAGCAGAGACCTTAGCTAAATCACCCTTCTTATACTTGAGTACTTTTTCGCCGTTAGCCTCGCGACATTCGTTGATCGCCAACTCAAGCGTGATCACCATCGCGCGGTCTTCGTCGTAGTAAGGATATTGGCTGCGAACCGCGCCATCACCAAAACAGGTAGCGTAAGAACTGCCGTTGGCAAAGGGCGTCTCATAGAGGGCCTTGCCTTGGTCAACACTCAGCTCATAGGGTGGAAATTCTTCTAATGACTCCCACTGCGAGCGAGCATCGGCATCGATGGAGTACACGCCATTGATGTAGTCAGCTTTTTCGGTGTCCGGGAAACGCTTTTCAAAAAACGCCTGAAAGGTGGTGACATCATCTTGAACTAACGCGGGGTAATCCATGCCGGCTTTTTTACTCATCGGCATACAAGCGGAGGCCACTAATGTGGCGACAGTCAAGCTGAGGGTCAGTTGAATTCTTGTTGTAAACATAACCGCTCTCCATTCAATGGGTTTAACGAATTTCGACCTCGGTAGATTCGTTTTCGCCCTTGTTATCGACCCAAGACATAGTAAAAGTCTCGCCGCTGTTGCCGCCTTGAAACGAAAAGGCCAGGTAGGGATCCTTCGATACGGACGGTCCCAACTCACAGTGAAAAACGCGCTCACCGTTGTGGTTAGCTTCTACTTCGGTGATGTAGTGACCCGGAATCAGTTTGCCGTCGCCATCTTTGCGTCGACCGGTCTCCATTGGGTGTGCCAGAAGGGTCTTAACTATAACCGAGCCGTTACGTGCACTTGCTTTTACTTTCATACGAGTTCCCCTGATTTGTGTTAACCGCCGCAGCCGCCAATGGTGACTTTGACTTCTTGGCTGGTGCGATACAATTTGCCGTCTGCTTCAACCAGTACGATAAGGTTAGACGTCGCGCCCATGCGGATCCGCACTGAAACATCAGTGTTCATTCTGGGCTGAATGTTAAAAGAGCAGCTCAGCGGAGATGGGTTCTTTTCGACAAAAACACTGATGCTCTTGGCTGCCAGGGTGGTGGCAATCGAAATAGGCACAACCGCGCCGTTTTCGGCGATCGATGGTGCTTTAAGTTGAATGGCATCACTGTCAGCGATGGCCAAATTGCCATAGCGTTCGACGATGGCAGTGTCCAGATCGGTAGCGGCAAAAGCACTGGCGCTCCAGTTGGCCCAAACGACACGCGGTAAGTTGACCACAGCCACCAAAAAGGCGACCGATTTGCCCACACGTGTCATAAATTGTCGACGAGATTGATTCATGTTTTTTCCTCTTACAACGTATACAAGTATTCAACCAGCCAATTGATTTCGTCTTCGCTTAACATGCGATGAGCACCGAAGGGCGGCATTATAGTGAGTGGGTTTTTGACGCGAGCGTCGTAGATTTGGTCGAATAAATCCTGCTGCTTGGGAAACCGTGCCTGCATTTGCACCAGCGGTGGACCATAGTTGCCTGGTAAGTTACCACCCGGCATCATATGACAGGAGATACAGTTGCCTTTGGTGCGGGTATAAACGACGTCTTTACCCTTTTCCACTTCCACCGTGCCGGCCCAGGTGGGCGCCGACATTAAGAAAGCCAGGAGCGGGATTGCTAAGTGTCTTACTTTCATTCTCTCCACCTTTTCTTGTTGTTGTTATAAGAAAGCCGCCGCAGGTTATCGGCTGCTTTCCACCATGAAATCTACCGCATTACGCACCTGTTCATCGCTCAGCTGAGTCTGCCCACCTTTGGCCGGCATCATCCCCTTGGCACCTTGAAAACCGTTAATGGCGTTGCCATAAAGCGTTTCCATACCGGTACCGACTCGAATCTCCCAATCTGGCTTGTCGCCGAGTCTCGGCGCGCCTGCCATGCCGGATGAGTGACACACCGTGCAGGCCTGATCATAGGTAGCCTGGCCTGCTTGTGCCGATGCGCTCAGAGATGAGCTCTCGACGTCAATTTCCGCCGGCTCTTCATAGGCGACGCCATCGTTGCCGTCTTCCTTGAAGTGATCGGTCGGTGTGATGCCGGTGAGTGAGGCAACGACTTGGATGCTGGCCGGGTCTTTACAGTCGGCCATGCAGCGCGGGTTGGCGGCATCGGGGCGATCGTCGCGATAAAAATTGCCGGCATTGGGCATCACGATTGCCGCCAAATTTTTCTCGTTAAGAACGAACTCTTCTTCAACTATTTCGTTTAAATACAGCACGTAAGCCGTGATGGCATAGACCTCATCGGTCTCCAGGGACTGCGGTGCCGGGAAGGGCATGGCGCGATGAATATAGTCCCAGAGTGTTGAGGCATAAGGCCAATAGCTGCCGACCGTCTTATCCGGTCGATCATCCGCCAGCGTACCCTTGCCGCCGGCGAGTTTCGGCCAGCGTTTTTCGCCTTCGCCAAAGATGCCGTGACACGAGGAGCATTTTTCGTCGTAGAGATACTCACCATCGCTGACCGACCCTTGGCCGACGGGTAAGCCCAAACCGTCCGGTCGCACGTCTATATCCCAACCGGCCACTTCGGCCGGGGTGGGGGTGCGGCCCAGGTTTAGGGTGTCGGCGTTGACGAGCGACGATGCCAATAGGATTGGGGTAAGAAACAATGCTAGGTGGTGACCCTTAAGAAAGTTGGACATTGAAGACACTCCCGCTTTCAGTAACCTGCCAAGTATGGATGGAATTTTTATGATAAATAGAGTTCACCCCGCGCGATTGACGCAACTGACTCAAGGTCGGCTGGACATAGCCGGTTTCATCGATGGCGCGACTCTGTAATAGCAGCGGTTCGCCTTGCCAGTTATGCATAATTGAAAAACGCGTCAGTGCTTTCGATAGGACCAGACCCTTGAGCTGGGTAGGCCGCCACGTAACGCCGCCATCAAAGGAGATATCGACCGCCTTGACCTTGCCTTTGCCGGTCCAGGCGAGTCCTTCAATTTCATACCAGCCCTTGCCCTTAAAGGGGTTTTCCGGGCAGGGCGAGGTGATAACGGAGTTGCATTCCTGCACCCAGGTGAATTCGCGCGCGCGGCCATCGGGCATTAGGTCGGTGTATTTGGACGTCTCTTCACGCTGGTACCAAGGCTTGTCACCAATCTCTAAGCGGCGCAGCCACTTGATGCTGGTGTTGCCTTCCCAACCTGGGTTGAGCATGCGTATTGGATAACCTTGCTCCGGCCGCAACGGTTCGCCGTTCTGAGCGTAGACGATGATGGTGTCATCCATCGCCTTTTCTAATGGAATGCTGCGCGACATGGCGGCGCCATCGGCACCTTCGGCCAGAATCCATTTGCCTTCTGACTGCACGCCGACCTCGGCCAATAGGGTGGACAAGCGAACCCCGGTCCACTCACAACAGGACAGCATGCCGTGGGTAAATTGCAGACCTTCCATCTGCGGACCGCGCCATTCCATGCCGCCATTGGCGGGGCATTCGAGAAACTTGATTTCCGAGACACTCGGAAAGCGACGTAGATCATCCATGGTCAGGATCAGCGGTCGATCGACCAGGCCGTGAATAATCAGGCGATGTTCCTCGACATTGATCGTCGGCACGCCTGCATGGTAGCGCTCGAATACTAGGCCGTTGGGCGTGATGATGCCCTTGAGCTTGTGTATCGGCGAAAAGCTGATCGATGAGATCGGGTCGGCGGTCAACCAAGGCACGGTGCGGCGTACCACATCGGCTTCGTATTTGGAGGGCATGCCATAAGGATGGGTGACCACCCCAGTACCGAGCGAACGTGTCCAGCTGGGCACATTGGGTGGCAGGTTATCGCTCGCAAGTACCGATGGCGCTAATGCGACACCGGCGGCGCCGCCCATCATGGCCATGGCATTTTTCAGGAAGCCGCGGCGGTCGGAACCGGTAAGCTGCTCCCCATCGCTGTGGAGGCGCTTTAATAACCCTAGTTCGTCTGTTTTGTTAAAGCCGGCCATGGATTCTCCTATAAAATCTCATTATTCTTATTTGTTATATGCATAGCTCTATTTCAACTATGAGGTTAACAGACTTTTACTCGAACCATACGATCGAATATTCATAAGAAAGGCTTGGAGTATAAGTAATAAGAATATAAATTAAATTTTTCTAATAAAATTGCATCAAATATAGTCGTAACACCCCGCCCAGCAAGGGAGGCGTTGATTACTATAGAATTTCGGAGGCGATTTACAGGCAGGAAATTAATAAATGGATCTAACAAAAACGGTATTTGGTGTCTAAGTTCGCAACTATTAATCCCTTGGCTGGACCGGCAAGTTCAGCAAGCCATCATTGACGCTTGGCCTTGGGGCGGATGAGGGGCACACAGCGGGCCGGGCGGCACACACCAAGTCGCTGGCAATGGTCACATCTATTAGATAGTAGAGTGACGCCAAGCCCAGGTCGATCCGGCCCATATTGTGAAAGATCATCCCGACGGCCAAATCTTCTGCCGAGTAACGCTCGGCACTGGCGGCCATGGCACGGCTGGCCTGGCCGACCCGATCGTCGCCCAATAGCTGGAGCATTCGCCCGATGCCGCTGTGATAGGCCTGGACCAGCAACAGCGAGTAGAGCCGCTCGCGTTTGTTAGCCGGCAGGGTGCCGAAGCGGGCATCAAAGGCGGGTCGCAGGTTGCGGTCATTTTGTTGATAGAGCCGAACCACACAGTCGACCTGGGCCATACGGTGCAGATGAAAGCGCGGCGCAATTTCACAATCGGCCAAGACCTCCGGGCGCAATTGCATTAGACCGACGGCCTGCGCATTGGAGAAACTGCGTTTTTGGGCGCCACTTTCAATAATGATTTGCCCCAGCAGCGCCGTGAGCACCGCCTTTGAGGCGACATAGTCCTGACGTTTAGCCTTGTCTTCGAACACTTGCTGAACCAGGTCGACCAAGGGGATTGGTTGTTGCTCTGAGCCGGCGACCATATTATCCCAGGTGCCCCAGACGCGGTCTTTGCGGTTGGTGCCAAGCAGTCGCCCGAGCGCACTGGCCAGATCGACATGCGGCTGGTCGCAGCCCAGGGCGAAGGGGTAACCAATGTCCAGCCGGCTGCCGCCGATCCAACGATGCACGCGCTGTTCATCGAACAGTTGCGCGCGCAGGGTGTTGAGCAGGTCCTGATTCAAATCGACCGTGGCCGCGTTGTCGAACCAGGTTAAGAAATTGCCCCGTTGATCGAACAGTATATGGCGCTGCGGTACCTCACAGTAACTCTGCTCGAGCAACACCCAGCGGCGAATGGTCGAGAGATTATTATAGAGGCCGGCGCTAAAGACGTAGGGTGTGTCACGAATAACGGTCAACCACGGTGGGCTTGGCAATGGCTCTGCGCTGGCGAGGGAAAAGGCCAGCCACGCAGATGCCAGCACAGCGGCTTGACGCAGCGCACGCAAGGACTGTTTAAGGCTGGCACTATACAAGCTCAAAGTTAACCTCCTAAGGTGCGCCGAGGGCTGAGGGTAGTCGGGGCAAACTAAAATCCGACGGTCAGTTTAGCGCATGCAGGAGCGACGATAAAGCGGATCCGTCGAGTCCAGGCCAGTGCATCCTAGGGAGAAACTCTGCTACGATGCGGTTTTAGCCGTGGTGCCCACCTTTTGGCCAGACCGATCTGCAGCCGTTGTCACTATCCCCAGGCCACCTGTCTCTGTGCCCAGGTCACCACGATGCGCTGCGCCACCGCAATCGACATACTGCAGCACCCAGCGGAAACGCGCGTGGCTAAGAACACGGCGCGGATCTGCAAACTGTGCGTGCCTCAGACTCAAATTTGGATTGGCCAAGATCCGGCCGATTTCGCGGCTCTACAAGCTGAATTGGCCGCTGAGACGCGAGTGGTGTGGGTGCTGTACCCGAGTGATCTTGCGCAGCCATTCGGCGAGCTGATTGCGGCCGTCCAGCCTCAGGTTGGTGTGCGCTTACTGCTGCTCGATGCGACCTGGAAAAAGGCCTATAAGATGTGGCAGCTAAACCCCTGGTTGGACAAGCTGCCCAAGGCCAACCTCAGTCATCTGGAATCCAATTACCGCATCCGCAAAAGCCCTAAAAGCCACTACCTGTCCACGCTGGAAGCACTAGCCTACAGTTTGGCGGCGCTTGAGCCTGAGCTCGACACCCAACCGCTGTTCCGAGCCTTTCATGCTATGCAGGGTCACTTTCAAGTCCGGGATGTCCGGCGCGCGCCGGCCGCTACCGGGCTTGATGCGCCAGCAGATTAAGCCTTAACGCCGCGGCGGTAACTGCTCCCAATGCTCCAGAGCGTCGACCTCATGGTACCAGGGCGCCTTGGAGTCCCAATAAATATGGCCGCGCGGGCGCAGCTCGGGATCGTCATCGAGGGTGCCCGCCGGGACCACCACGTTACGACCGCCCTGTACCAACCAGGGTAGGGAGGAGCCGCAGGTCGTGCAGAAACAGGAGGCATAGTATTTGGCGCCAGTCGGTTCGAAGCGGGCCACATCGGCTTCGCCAGTAAGCCAGCGAAACTGACTCGGGGCGACAAACAAACTCGCCGCATGAGCACTACCACTGACTTTCCGACAACGGCTGCAGTGACAATATTGGAACAGGGCAAGTGGAGGATCGATCTCATATGTTACGCTGCCGCACAAACAACTGCCTTTCATGATTATATCCTCAGTAGCGCGCGCCGCCCTTGATTGCGCTCCGGCCTTGGCGGTAGCGAGGGGGCCGTTACGCATTGGTGGCCAATCACGTCGATTGGGGTGTTATTGCATTCTAAGCGCTGTCTGGTCCAATCACCATAAAGAATTGTCGATCTGCGGTGTAAGAAACGGTGAAAAAATACTTAAAAAAAACTTGAAAAAACAAGGGCGAAACACACTTATGAATTGATTGGCTCTAGGTTGGCCTGGTTATTTAGACCTTTTCGATCATGCCTTTCTAACAACCGTCTCAATTCCGTGAGTTACCGCAAAGGAGGGTGATTATGGAAACCAATCGACTACCCCGCTACGATGTATCCGACAATCCCACGCACTGCTGTCCTCGCTTCAACAGTCAGGGTTGGGATGAACAAGAACTCCACTTTAGCGCAAAGCGCTTCGTTATGGCCAAGACCCGCAGTCTCTGTCATGTGCCCCTCAATATGCACAGTGTTTTCAAGAAGACCCTAGCCGCGATCGATAAGGCCGACGCCCAAGAGGCAGAGCAGTTTATCGTGCTATCACATGACCCGTCGGCCTGGGCCGCAGAACACTATTTTGCCGTGAATCGGGATGTGCCCGGGCAAAAAATGCTCCAGCTCAGTGGTGACTATCTGACCAAGGTCTTTGAGGGCCCCTACAGCGACGCCCCGAACTGGGCTCGGCACATGACATCTCTGGTGCGCAGCCGTGGTAAGCAGGTGCTCAAGCACTACTTTTTCTACACCACCTGCCCAACATGTGCCAAGTACTACGGCAAGAACCCCGTGGTAGCGGTGGCCGAAGTCGGTCCTGTTGCCACGAGTCATGGCGGGTAGGCTCCAAGCGGGGGTAATGCGAGGAGTCCACCCTCCCTAGATAGGCTAGATTAAGGCCTTAGTGTCGGCCCGCAACTGGTCGCCTTGCCATTGGTGCACCTTGCGGATGGAGCCATCCGCAGAGCGACTCAGGCAGAATATGTGCTCGCGTGGAAATAATGCGCTCTTAATATCCGCAATCATGGCCTTGGCGTTATCCGCCGTCGCCATAAACTCGGTTATCAACAGATAGTCTCGACGTGGGCAGTACTCCAAATAAGGGGTGGTCTCCACATTTACTAAATGCTGAATAGTGCGGCTGTTGACCCATTCCCAGATCACAAAGCCGGTTGGCTGATGTTGACTGTCGAAATACAGCTTCAGCTGACCGCGTCGTAGGGCCGGCACTATATCGATCGATAAATTCCACAATCGATAGCCCTTATGGAAGCTGCTCTGGTTCAGCAAACACATTACGCTACCTAAATTCTCATGGTACTCAGGCGCGTACCGTAACGTAGACGCGCGGTTAAGATGCGTCATTACCATATCCTCCTGATGCGTTTGTGCTCGTCGAGTTCCGAGCGTTGCAGCAGGTGGGCCATTGCAAAGGTGGGCATTGACTCTTTAAGCGTCTTGAAAATCTGCAAGGGGCTCGAAAAGGGGCAAATAAGATCGTAAAACCACAGATAGGGCGCGTCCCGCGGGATAAAAAACCGTTCGGGTTGTTCCAGCTCGCCAGAGTTGTGCGCCAATAGTTGACGATGTTGCTGTTCATTAAAATGTGCCCAGCTAACATAAGCATAGGGTCTATTTTTAAAATCGAAGAAGAAGCGTGTCTGATGAATACGTGCAGCCGCGCAGACCCTATTGACCAACTGTGGAATGGAGATTTCCGACAGCTCATCCTGATGCAATGCCAGGTCCGTGACCATGCCCAGACGCGCAGAATCGGTAAGTCGAGTGGCATCAATTTCTGAGCAAACTGCCAGAGGGCTTTCGATATCGTGGTTCATACGGACTCCTTTTTATGTCAGTGACTGCGGGCTGGCGCCCAATCCTTTTTCACCGGTTAACCTGTCTGGATAAAATTAATCGGCAGTCGCCGCCAGACAATCCCATAGTAAGAATAACTAATGTGATAAAGCAAATAAAAATAAAGATAAAAATAAAAAAATAAATAAATGAAATTTTTTAGATCGCTGATTGATTTTTTTTGTTATCGATTTTTTTTGCTGGAGGCTTTTTCATATCACCCGATAAAGGCCAGGCCCAATCGCTGTTTTAGATTTTGTAACCGCGCTAGGCCAGGGGGCGGGGCCGCTGGCTTTTCAAACACGGAGCTTCAACGCAAGTTATAGACCATAGGGTCTGCTGCCAACCGATTGGAAGAGTATTGTTCGCAACCGAGAGCGACAAGTGAGGCTGATTCTTGGCCCAGCTGTATTAAACGTGCAGGTGGACACTCAGTATTGATCGGTCACCGATCTTATCAGCGGTTACAGTCAAGCCCTGGCACTGGCGAGTAGGACGGCTATAAGGCTGCTGACGCCGGGTTTTGCTCCAGCCGAGCCGAGTGTCCCTCATTATTGGCCTTAGGCACTATCTTGGTGCTTTTTTAGCTCGATCGAGTAAGTCCATGCCGTATTGGTGCGTCCGAGTGAAATCTGCAAACTCAATCCTAATCTGGCCTGGAAGCCCGGATAACGGTCTCTGCGCACTTTTTTCTAGGACAAACAGCTGCTTAGCAAGACTAATTTCGATCGAACTAGCTGATTTGGACACTCATACCTGACTCCAAAGCAGTCTAAGACGGGGCAGCAGAGCCTAGACGCACTACAATGATGCGCAAAATATGCCCGGGTGCATTAAATTGGTGCAATTCTAGCCAGCGACGATTACATCGAGATACGAAGCCGCTGTCGAGCCCCGCCATAGGGCCTTGCCATGCGCAGCAGCGCGGTTTTTCGCCTGTTGGTTTGATTTTTGCTTTATTGATGCTAGCTCTTCTTGACCCTGCGATCTGACAGCCCTCGTTGGCTGGCGCCGCGGTGGTGACAGAGACTCTTAGAGTGCTTGTTTACTGCTCATGGTCAAAAAGAGAACTAATTTCGCTAATTATTTTGAGGACTTTTTTAGATGGCTGGCAATCAATCCCGTTTAGACGCTATATCCCATATCACCAACCGTGCACCGCTGTCGGTATCGATGCCTGAGTCGATGAAAGACATCTGGGCCAGCGATGTATTTAACCTGGCGTCAATGGAAGAAGCGCTGTCTAAAAATGCCTTCAAGGCTATTAAGAAGACAGTCAAGACTGGAGCGACGTTGGATAACGCGACGGCCGATATAGTGGCGTCAGCGATGAAAGATTGGGCCATGGCCAAGGGCGCCAAGTTTTTCTCGCACATTTTTTATCCGATGACCAATGCAACGGCTGAAAAGCACGATGGTTTTATTGTTACCAACCCAGATGGCCACGCCATCAATGAGTTTACCGGCAGCCTGTTAATTAAGGGTGAGCCCGACGGTTCCTCGTTCCCGAACGGCAGTTTGCGGATGACCAACGCGGCACGTGGTTATACCGCCTGGGATCCAACTAGCCCAGCTTATATTATGAACACCGATAACGGTTCGACACTGATGATACCGAGCATCTTTATGTCTTGGACCGGTGAAGCACTAGACAAGAAGATTCCTCTGTTGCGCTCCAACGCCGCGATGAACACCGCAGCACACAAGGTGTTGGCGCTAATGGGCGAGGCTGAGATCGCGCCGCTGAATTCAAGCTGTGGTGCCGAGCAAGAATACTTCCTAGTTGATGCTAACTTTGCCAATAGCCGTCCCGATCTGCTGTTAGCCGGACGCACCCTGTTTGGCGCCGCGCCGGCCAAAGGCCAGCAGTTTGATGATCATTATTTCGGTGCCATTCCGGCACGTGTACAAGTCTTTATGCAAGACTTCGAGAACAAACTCTACAAGCTCGGTATACCGGCTAAAACGCACCACAACGAAGTGGCGCCTGGCCAGTTTGAAATTGCGCCTTACTATGAAGCTGCGAACGTCGCCGCTGACCATCAGCAATTGCTGATGACCGTGATGAAGCAGACTGCCAAGGAACATGGTTTCTTGTGTTTGTTGCATGAAAAGCCGTTCGCAGGCTTAAACGGTTCGGGCAAGCATGTTAACTGGTCTGTGGGCAACTCCACCCAGGGTAATCTGTTGGATCCGGGCAATACGCCGCATCAAAACCTCAACTTCCTGCTGTTCTGCGGCGCGGTCATCCGCGGCGTTCATAAACATGGACCGCTGTTACGGGCCGTTATTGCAACCGCTTCTAACGACCATCGCTTGGGTGCTAACGAGGCACCACCGGCCATTCTGTCGGTCTATTTGGGTGATCAGTTGGAGCAGGTCTTCAGCGATATTAAAGATGGTAAGCTCGATGCAGTCTCCGATGGCGGCTTTATGGATTCAGGTCTGTCTCAGATACTGAAATTCAAACGCGATCCCGGCGATCGTAACCGTACTTCACCGTTCGCCTTTACTGGTAACCGATTTGAGTTCCGCGCTGTTGGTTCGTCACAGTCTGTGTCGGGCCCGCTAGTGGCGATGAATACCATCCTGGCTGACTCGCTGGAATGGATTGCGGCAGCCTTGGAAACTGAATTGAAGGCCGGTGTCGAACAGACTGCTGCAGTCACCAATGTTTTGAAAGCATTGCTCAACGATCATGGCAATGTGATCTTTGGTGGTGACGGCTATTCGTCAGATTGGCATAAGATGGCGGTTGAAGAACGCGGCCTGAAAAATATTCCAACCACACCGGATGCTCTACAAGCCTTCTTGGCACCGGACGTGATCGATCTGTTCGATAAGACTGGGGTATTAACGCCGGTTGAATTGGCCAGCCGCTATGAAGTCTACGCCGAGCAGTACGTCTTGACGGTTGAGGTTGAAGCGAAATTGGTGGCCGAGATAGCCACTACCAGCATTTATCCTGCCGCGATCAGCTATCTGTCGACGCTCGGCCAGACTGCCGCAGGCCTATCGGCCATGGGTGTCGAACTCGATAACTCGGTCGCCAAAACCGTTAGCGCCGAAACCAACGCCATGATGGCTGCGGTGACTCAACTGCAAACAGCTTTAGGCGAGCATGACTTTGCCGACGCCCATGCCCATATGACGTTCTTGTGCACCACCGTACTGGTGTTGATGGAAACGGTCCGCAGCCATGCCGATGCTTTGGAAATGATTGTCTCCGATGACCTGTGGCCTTTGGCGAAATACCGCGAAATGCTCTTTATCAAATAGTCGGTCACCCAGGATTCAACCGGCTAAGGCTTTAACTTAGCCGCGCCTGAACCTGTGCAGTGCAATCGAAGCAGCCTTAAAGGCTGCTTTTTTTATGGCTGAGGTTTGTGCCCTCTTGGTCTGAGCGGGTTATGGCTTGGGTTCTTGAGCCGCAGAGGGGCTTGGCCGGTCGGCCGGATTGCTGTCGCGATGGCAGAGTAAGTCGTTCTCCGCCTCGGCCAACAGCTCCTTGATCTTGGCAAGAAAGGGCGCGTTCTGGCTGAGCGGAACATCCTTGCGATACAGCTGCGCGGAATCGATCATCGCTTGTCGGTCGCGGCGATCAAATTGATCCGCCATCAGCGCCGCCCGCTCCGGTTTGATGCCCAATGCTTGAAAGGCCGAACGACCCATGCGGATTGAACTGTCATAGGTTTCTCGGACTATATCGCGACAACCCACAGCCCAAAGATCATAAACATGATTACGATCGACGGCCCGGGCCAAGACATGCAGGTTGGGGTATGCCTTGATCACGTGCCCGACCAGTTCGGTAATTTGCTCTTTACCATCGATGGCCACAACCAGCAGCGCGGCCTTTTCGATACCGGCCGAATGCAACAGGTCGGACCGGCTGCCGTCGCCAAAAAAGACGCGTAAACCGATGGTGCGCAACATCTCCAACTGACCGGAGCTGTAATCGATAACCGTGGTCTTGTAGCCGGCCGCACCCATCATGCGGTTGACGATGCCACCGACCCGGCCGTGGCCGATGATAATGATGTCATGTTGTTCGCTTATCTCATCCATCTCTCTTTCTTGGCCGTTGGCAAAGCGCGGTTCGATCACGCGATCAAACACGATAAACAGCAGCGGGGTAATCATCATCGATAGGGCGACAACCAGCATCAGCAGGTCGGCGATTGCCGCTGGAATGACCGAACTGGCCACAGTAAAGGAAAGGAGTACAAAACCGAATTCGCCGGCCTGCGCCAGTGACAGCGCCATCAACCAGCGATCGGCGCCGCGCACCTTAAAGACCCAGCCTAAGACCAACAATATGCCGGCCTTGAGCGCCACCAAGCCAAGGGTCAGGGCGAGCACGTTCGTGGCGTTATCGAACAGCAGATCTAGGTTGATGTTGGCCCCGATGGTGATAAAAAACAGTCCGAGCAACAGGCCCTTGAATGGTGCTATATCCGATTCCAGTTCATGGCGGTATTCGCTGTTAGCCAGCACCACCCCGGCTAAAAAAGTACCTAGGGCGGGGGAGAGACCGACCAGTGTCATCAATAGGGCGATGCCGATCACCATCAATAGGGCGGTCGCGGTAAAGAGTTCGGGTAAGCGCGCGCTGGCAATAAAACGAAACAATGGCCGCGTCAGGTAGCTGCCGACAAAGAGCACAAAGGCGATGGCTGCAACGGTCACCAAGGCTCTTTGCCAGCCACTTAGGCCGGCTACTAGGCTGAGCGATGTGGCATGCTCGCCTGCTGAAAGATCTTGCGCCGATGCGCCGGGGGCGACCAGCTCGGATAAAGCCAGTAATGGGATTAATGCGAGCATCGGGATAACGGCTATATCTTGAAACAACAGAACGGCGAAGCTGGCCTGACCACCGTCGCTTTTAATCAGGTTCTTCTCGTTCAGTGTTTGCAGCACAATCGCCGTTGACGACAAGGCAAGGACAAGACCGATGGCCAAGGCAACGCTCCACGGCTGTCCAAGCAGCATTGCGATCGACATCACCGCCAGGGTGGTGCCAGTCACCTGTAAGCCGCCGAGGCCGAGTAACTTGTGGCGCATCTGCCAGAGCAGCTTGGGTTCCAGTTCCAGGCCGACCAGGAACAGCATCATCACTACACCAAATTCGGCAAAGTGCTGGATCGACACTAGATCGACATGCAGCCAAGACAACAGGGGGCTGATGGCGATGCCGGCGATCAGATAGCCCAACACTGAGCCCAACCCCAGCCGAGTGGCAATAGGCACCGCGACGACACCGGCTATTAAAAATACAAAGGTCAACAGGAGCACATCGGTCATGTTAGGGGTTTTCCATTAGCGCAGTGACGATAGGCTGGAGTATAGCGGGAAAAGGTGATCGGACGGTAAGGTGTGAACTCGGGGGCTAACGCATTGAGCGCAGTGCCGGCTCAGGTAGTGGATCCCAGGAATCAAATTACTACCCTAGCTGGGTAGTAACGGATCCCTGGACGTGGATTAGTCCTGCTGTTCCGCGGCCAATTTGCGATACAGATCGATGCTGGAGTAGCCAATGCCGTCTGGGTTATCGGCAAAGAGTTTGAAATTGGCAAACTGTTTAGCCAGCGGCACCTTCACATCGGTCAGATAGAGATTTAGGCCCGCCGTCGCCATCTCTTGGCTAAACCGGGTCAACATATGGGCGCCGGTGGCGTCTATATTATGGATGCCGGAGGCGACGATAATAAGGTTGCTCAAGCCTTTGTGATCGGCCACCTTCGCCAGTAGCGACTGCTCCAGAACACTGGCATTGATAAAGGTAATGCTTTCATCGATGCGCACAAACAAACAATGCTCCAGGGTCTGGGTTTGCGCGTGGTTGATGTTCTTGAAGCGTTCGGTATCGGGGATCAGGCCCAACTCGGCGAGATAGGGTTGGCGATGGTTGGCCAGCAGCCAGACAATGGATGCCGCGACCCCGACCAATAGACCGGCCTCGACTTCCCAAAACAAAACCAACGCGGCAGTGAGCCAGCTGATCAGACCATCGATGCGGTTCATGCCCAACAACTTGAGCATCGAGGGGAATTCCAATAACTGACTCACCGCAACAATAATGGTCGCCGCCAGAACCGGAATCGGAATATAGGACAACCAGGGGGTTAAGAACAGAATGCCCAGGCTCAATAGGACCGCGGTCATCGCGCCGGCCAGCGGGGTTTCAGCACCGGCATCGGCATTGACGACCGAGCGGGCCATGCCCCCGGTGACCGGAAAGCCGCCACTGAAGCCGGCGGCAATATTGGCCGCGCCCAAACCGAGCAGTTCGCGGTTGGGGTTAACTCGCTGGCGTTTTACGGCGCCTAGGGTCTGAGCCACGGCGATGGATTCGGCCATACCAATCATGGTGATAATAAAGGCTGGCAGCGCCAGTTGCGCGATCAACGACCAATCGAAGCTCGGCAACGACAGCGATGGCAGCCCCTGGGGTAATTTGCCGACGGTGGCCATGCCCTGATCTTGCAGGCCGAAGCCAGCGGTAACCAGGGCCGCGATAAGAATCAACAGCATGGGCAAGAGGCGACGCAGGGTCGCCGAATAGGCACCAAATAAAGTTTGAAAGAGGGCGGCACCGCCCTGACTGCGCACCCAAAACAGGATCACCAGGGCCAGGCCACCCATCAGGGCCGACAAACCGTGCAGCGTTGTGAAGTCGAGTGAATGCAGCCGCTCGAATAGATTGCCCCGGACCATGGAAATACCCGTAAGCGGTTTAATCTGACCGACGATAATCAACAACGAGGAGGCGGTAATAAAGCCCTTCATCACCGGGTAGCTCAGCAGCTGGGTAATAAAGCCGAGGCGAAACACCCCCATTATCAGATAGAAAAATCCCACCAGCATGGCCAAGAGCAGGGCCAATTGAACGTATTCGGGAGAGCCCAGTGTGGCCATGGGCATCAGCGTATTGGCGGTGAGCAGGCTGACAATGGCAACCGGCCCTACTGCCAATGCAGCACTGGTGCCGAATAAGGCATAGGCGATCAGCGGTAAGATTGAGGCATAGAGTCCGGCTTCGGGCGGCAGACCGGCAACCAGCGCATAGGCTAGGCTTTGCGGGATCAACATTAGGGTAACGATAATGGCGGCATTGAAGTCGCGCAGCAGCAGGGTTTTGCCATAGCGGCTGGTGAACACCAATGTCAGGACGCCCTGCATCAGATCGTTGCCTTGGATTTTTTCGAGTGCTTTCACATTGAGCCTCATGGTTTAAACCTATGCTGTTGTCGAAACGGGTGTCGGATCTATGGTAACGACCGACTTGGCACGCCCTATCTCCCTATATTCTAAAGTAGACTAACCATAGAACAAAAATACAGTAGCAGTTTACTGAATAGCACGGCTCCTGGCTAGGGTGTTTGTTATTCTAAATTAGATAATTCTAATTTTAGCAAAAATAACCCGATCAGCAGCGCTGAACGGTGGGTGCCAGCAGTGTACTGGATATTTTACACCTCTTGGGGATTGTTCCGCTCACTTTCCCGAATTGGCACGGAGGTGGGTGCGCTATAAAGCCCTGGCGGGTGACAAGCAGGGTCGAGTTGCGCGCCATTTGTTCTCGGGCACGGCATGTCTAGCCGAAGTAGTGTAGCGATTGCGAATGCCCTATTGGTCATACCAACCACCCGTTTTAAAAGTATCAATAATGACCTGCAGAGTACTGTCTTAGTTCTACACATAACTTTATAGTTTGTCAGAATGACCATATTGAAACAATGGCAGTTAAACGTTTATTTGGGGTTGGTTGTATGGCGCGGTTTTTAGTTCTGATACTTGTTTCATTGTTGGTTGCGTGCAACTCCACTTCTGAACCCGCTGCTGCTCCCACCGAGGTCGCAGCCCCGGTAACAGAACCTTCCGCGCCAACCGACTCACTCATTCGCCCGGCCCAGACAACCACCCCGCTGGGCACTATCGACGGCGTTATTGCCAATGGCAATGTCGGGCGCATGGCGCGATTGCTTGGTCGGGCACCTTGCAGCCGTTGCAACTCGTTACTGGTTTCCCCGGCGGATGTCGTTGCCGCAGCGCAGGCCAACCCTAATACTGGGCGGCCAAATCAGGCCAGTGCAGCCAACGATGACCAGACGGTTGCGCCGCCCTTGGTGGAGCCTTTGGTGGTGCCGGTCAATGCAGATGGCAGTTATTCCGTCACCCTCCCGGCTGGCACCGATTATAGCATTAGCTTTATCAGCGAGGATGCCAGTACCGGTCTATAGATCGGTGATATTTCGGTCAGCCCGGGCGAAACCACCAATCTGGATCAGATTGATGCGAACAATCTGGCCGCGACCGGTTCGGCTCGCTTTATCGTTCAAAGTGCCTTGCTGGGTCAACCCTTGGACGACGTGGCCGTCAGCCATTTGGGTAATACCAGGGCGGCGCAGTCCGATAGTGACGGCCTGGTAACGTTGACCGGACTGCCCGCCGGCAGCCATACCCTTGCCCTGTCATTGGCCGGTTATGTCAGTGCTACGCGCACCTTTGAAGTGGCATCAGACCAGGAAGTGGACCTAGGTGTCGTCGAGCTGACCAACGAAAAAGGCAAAGCCAGTGGCCAAATTATTGTTGCTGAGATGGACGATTACGCCAATGTCCTGGTCTATGCCCGGGATAATCAAGGCAGCATCTATACCTCTATTTCCGATATTAACGGCTTCGTCAGCTTCCCAGCCCTGCCAGTAGGACAGGGCTACAGCTTTATCACCAGTGCCAACGGCTACCAAAGTGAAAAGCTCGATGAAGTCGATATACTGTTAGGCGAGACAGCCGATATCGGTCGCCTGGTGTTAACGAAAATACCCGAGCCCATCGACCTAACGCCGAAGCCGGGCAATATTGCCGGGTTTGTTTATTTTGCGGATAAACAGGATGCACTCAACAAGCACGCCGGTGTGATCATCAGCGTTGAAGGAACCGATAAGGAAGCCATTAGCAGTCGCAATGGTGCCTTTGTCATCAATGGTTTGCCGCCTGGCACTTATAGCCTGAATTTCACCGATTCAAACCACACCACTAAGACATTGTCGGCCGTTGAGGTCGTCTCTGAAACCACTAATCAGCTCGATTCCCAAGTTCTCGATGCTGAAGTTGGCAACATCAGTGGCACCCTGCTGGATGCAAACAGCAATCCAGTCGCTGGCGCGCTGTTGACCATCACCGGCACCGGGCAAACCACGACAACGGATTCAACGGGTGGTTTTTTGTTCAGCAGCGTGTTCAGTGGTGACTTCTCCCTGAATATCCAAAAAACCGGTTATGCCAATACCCAGAGAATCGTGTCGGTACCCACAAATGAACAAACCTTGGCTCTTGGTACACTCAATATAGAGGCATTTCGCTTGTCCGGCGCCGTGGTCAAATCCAGCGGCAACGATCACAGCGGCATAGCGGTCAGCCTCATTGGCACGGCCTATTCAACCACTACCGATACAGCGGGTAATTTTGAGTTTATTGGCATTGAACGCAACAACTACACCCTGCAATACAGTTATGCCGGCTATCAGACCGGCTCGCAATTGGTGTCCTTCGATGAATTGACGCAGGTAAGTTTAGACGCCGTCACCCTCGAACAATATCGCATCGATGGGGTCGTTGAACTGAGCGGCTTGAGCGATTTCTCCGGGGTGACGGTGTCACTTGTGGGCACCAGTTACAGCGCGGTGACCGATAGCGATGGGTCCTTTAGCATTACTGGGTTCGTGCCCGGTTCCTATGAGTTACGGGCACTGAAGTCAGGTTTTCAATCGACAACCCTATTGGTAAACACTAGCAAGGAAGCGCCAACCCTAAGCATTGCCGATGCACTTATTTTAAAGATGGACACGGGTAAGGTCTCCGGCGTTGTAACCTTGGAAAATCAAGCGGCCCATGCCGGTGTGCTGGTCGAGCTGCTGGGCAGCGACTTCAGCGCACTAACGGATAATCAGGGCCAATGGCAACTCGACGTGCCGGTGGCTAACTACAGCGGCGGCATCCGCTATCAACGTGACCTTTATTCTGCGCAGACAACAGCTGAAACGGTAACGGTTACGGCCTTGGGTGTTTATCAGGCACAAACCACCACGCTGGTCCAGGCTGCTAAACGGGTGCAGCTGGCACTGGCGTCCGTTGCCAGCAGTTGCTCGCAACTGCAGTTGACGATTGAAGGGCAGGGCTCGGCCGCGGGTTTTACGGCATCTTATCCGGATGCCCCTGCGACCATTGAATTGAACGTACCCTTTGGCGATTACCAATATACGTTAAGCTGTATTGATCCCGGCTTTGAAACCATCATCAGGGCCTTCAGCGTGGATGACGACGGTCTGCAGACCCAAGGACTCGACAGCGCCGAGCTGCGCGTGCGCTATGTCAAAATAAATAATGCCGCGCTCTACACCAATTCACCGACCGTGTCCTTGGCCATTGGCTCTACCGATGCCAGCGAAATGCGCATTAGCCAGGGCAGCGCGGATTCAGATTGGATCGCCTTTAGCGCTTCGATGGACTTTACGATGCAAGCCGGCGATGGCTTAAAAACCTTAGTGGTCGATTTCCGCAACAGCTCCGGCGTGTTGCCCAGTGTGATTGATCAAATTATTTTGGACACCACCATCGTGGTCAAAGGTTTCACGGCAGAGGGGGCAACAACCCGAGGGGATGTATTACACCTGAGTTTGGATTTGGCCGGCGAAACCGCGGCCACGGTGAGCGTTGACTTGCCGGGTTTGGTGAACGGCCTGGCCTTGGTTGATAACGGGACCTTTGGTGACGTGACGGCAAATGACGGCCACTATGAACGCGACTATGTCATTCTTAGCCCTGCGGAACTGACGGTCACGCCTACCGCGACTATAGTCGACCGTGCGGCCAATAGCATCACGGTAACGGCCGCACCGGTGGTCTTGAGTACGGCGCCAAGCATCGGCAACCTCAGCGTGGCGTCCAACGTTGCCAGCGGTGAGATGACGATTAAATTTAGCACCGATGAGCCGACCACCAGTCTGGTGAACTATGGTTTTGACGCGTCAAATCTAACCGAACAGCTAACCGTGAGCGACACCTGGACCAGTACGCATCAGATCGTCCTAACCGGTTTACCCGCCAACACCCTAACCTATTTCGAAATTACCGCCGAAGACGCGGCGGCTAACCAAACTCTGGCATTTGGCCAGGGCAAGCTAGCACCTGCTCCAATCACCGGTCTAGGTGCCCACGCTGGCAATGCCGAAGTGGGACTTATTTGGGATGCTAGTGCCAACAACGAACTGGCCGGTTACCAGCTATACCGTTCAAGTGATAGCGGCATCAGCTATACCCCGGTCACGGCCGAGTTGATCGACACGACCTTCTACGTCGATGCCACCACCAACGATCAAGACTATTACTATCAGGTGACCGCCGTCGATCTGGATGGCAATGAATCGATCGACAGCTCGGCGGTGAACGTTACGCCCTCGGCCCTGCTGGCCGGGCCAACCCTGCTCAACGGTGGCCTGATCGATAGCAACACGGTTTGGCTTGGCTCTCGCTCGCCCTATCAGATAACGGCGCCTGTGCGCTTGATAGAAGACGTGACCTTGCTCATGTTACCGGGTGCTGAATTGGAGTTTGCCGCAGCCGATCAATATATGCTGGTCTCGGGGCAACTCGAAGCACACGGCACCGCAGCCGAACCGGTGCGCTTTACCGCCTTTGATGCGGCGGGCGTAAAGACCGGCTCAATCCGTTTCGACAACAATAATAGTGGTACCCATCGGGTCAGCAATGCGCAACTGAGTTATGTTGATATTTATAGCTACGATCCGAGCCAACAGGAACGACAGTACAGTCCGGTAAACCTTCAGCTGACCGACGCAAGCATCTTGTTGGCCAATAATTATTTCTCTGTTAATCGGGTAACCGGTGGCAAGCTGGAATTTGAGTCTAACCATTACAGCGCCACTATCCGAATCACAAACCTATCGGGGTCGGTTGTGGACTCTGTAAACGATTCTCAGAACAACTATTATTACTCTACCACCCAGTTAGATGTGGGTTCCATGAGCGATACGATCGTTCATAACGCAACGTTCAACTCTTTATACAACACTAGTGGCAGTCAATTTACCGGTGCAACGCTGAACTACGCTCAGTTACTGACCGATTCGGTGTTGCAGAACTCGCAGGTGCAGGGCTCGACTAATCTGACCATGCGGGGCAATACCTTGGTGAACTCCTCGGTTTCGATGCGGCAATCATATGGCCGCCTAACCATGCGTTTTAACAGCTTGGATGCCCTGTCGACTCTTGATGTCAGCGCAACCCTCGATATCAGCAATAACTATTGGAGCACCACCGATCTAGCCGATATTCTCGAGCGCACCGGCTACAGCTCCGATCAGTCTAACGACACCCATCTCTATCCGATTATCTCGGGCAGCGATCTGCTCACTGCCGACGCCGACGGCGATGGCTTGCCAGACTATGTGGACTATGACAACGACAACGATGGCTACAGTGACCTGCAGGAAGATTGGTCATCCGACCCACTCTTCGGCAGCATTTATAACCCATTGGATCCGCTCAGTGCACCCACGGGCAGCCAAGACAATGATATGGACGGCCAGGATGATCTGGCGGATCTAGACGACGATAACGACGGCTTGGCCGACGAAACCGAAGTGGTGATGATGACCAACCCCTACCTAGCTGACACCGATTGGGATGGCTCCAACGACGGCATCGAAGTAAGCCTAAAATACAGCCCGGTCGATAGCGCCAACCACCCCCTGTCGGGCAAGATCGCCAATGTCCGGATCGACAACAGCAATATCAATAGCGATGGCCTGATCTATATCACCGGCGGCACAGGTGATAACCGGACCGAGTTGAATTCGGTAAGCGTTGCCCCTGGTTCGGTTCTGATGCTCGATCGGGATGCCGAAATATTAATCAAAGATTCGCAACTGCACGGCACGCCAACCAATGCTATCAGAATAGAGAGCGATGGCGCGGGCAGTCGGTCAAGCGCTTTGTCGATTGAGAATTCACAGCTGTCCTATCTGGTGCATACCTCTGCCAAGCGATTTAATGTCGATGCTACTTCCACCATAGATTTCGCCGATCTCAACGTCAGCGCAGGTTATTTATACGGCACCATAGAAAATAGCGCTGTTTTTGGCAGTTGGTCTTTGCAGGCCACTGCTCGGGTGCGCAACAGCTACCTAGGCGGCCAGTCGTTGGGCGGTGGCCTACTTGAAAACTCCTTTCACACTGGGAGCAGTGGAATGTCTTCAATGGAAGTCAAAAACTCTATATTTGCGGGTTCGATTTACCCCTATGACTCTACCCTTACCAACAGTTGGGTAAATCGTCTTTATTATCATGGTGAACATTCTAGCTTTGTCAATTCTGACATCGAGTTAGTCTCGCTGGGCACCAGCTCCTACAATTACTTCTTCGATGGCAGCTACATAGGCCTGCCCTCCGATTCAACGGATCACTACTTCGGACTGGGTGATCCGGTCGATGAACTGGGTGATGATGTGGCAACAACCGAGTTCGAAGTAGACTCCTATACGATCAAGGTAGACGGCATTACTAACCCACGCGATACTCCCGTGTTTGGCTTGTCTGCACCCCAAGCGTGGCAGAGCGTGGTTGGCCTATGGGACCCAACCACAGTCGGCGTTTGGTGGGATATGAACGAGCCGACGCGCTTTCAAACCACAGACCCGGACACTCGGCTGGGGATCTTAAGCGGCACCGTCCAGCTGGGCGGTTATACCGACTCTTCGGGTGTCACCGTGAGCATTAACAGCACCGGTTTGAGTACCACCACCGATGCCGACGGATATTGGGAAATTAAAGCACCGGCGCGCAGCTATACCGGGCTGCTGTTTGCTAAAGAGCATTTTGCCGACGTGACCAAGGTACGAACCTATACGGTGCTGGCCAACAGCGTGGCCGACGCCGGAGCGGTAACCTTGGAGCAGCAGACCGGGCGCATATTGGGTGTGCTAACGGTAGACGACGCGCTCGATGTGACCCTCGCAACCCTGAGCGCCACATCCATTAATGGCAGCTACAGCCTAACGGCCGATGCCAGCGGCGTATTTGACTTTGCGCACCTGCCACTGGCGACCTACAGCGTATCGCTTGGCTATGCCGGAGGCAGCTGGGAGACGCGCGTCTTTAGCGTCAAGGTAAAGCCTGGCCAGACGGACTATGACCTCGGTCTGGTGCGGTTGAAAAACAGCTTCGTTTATATTGATGACGACGCGCTCTATACCAATACCCGAGCAGTTGTTTTGTCATTGGCCAATGCCCAAGCCGTGACCATGGCGGTATCTGAAAACGGCGTTAGCAGTGCTGCGGTGGCCATGGCCAACAGCTATGCGCTGACCCTCAGCGCCGGCGACGGTGTGAAAACGGTGACGGTGGCATTCTTCGATGAGGACGGTACCGCCTTGACCGCGGCGAATGACAGCATTGAGTTGGACAGCACGGTCTCCCTGCAGTCCTTGACGCTGTCGTCCGTTGCGACCCGCGGCGACCGCTTAACGGTAACGCTCGATGCCGGTGAAGCCGGCGGTACGGCAAGTTACAATGCGCCCGGTCTGATTTCGGCGCTGGTCTTAGTGGATGACGGCACCGGTGCCGACAGCGCCGCAAACGACGGGCTCTACAGCGCGGCCACAGATATCACCACTTTCGATGACTTTGCCAATCTATCCAGCAGTGCCGATTTTATCGATCGGGCCGGCAACAGCGGGACCTTGGTTGCGACAAGCCTGTTGAACCTGAGCACCCAACCGACCCTATTCGGGCTGCTCACCCAAACCGTCGATGCGCAACTGGTGGTCAGCTTCAGCACCAGCGAAGCGACAACCGCTGTTATTTGGTGGGGCTATGCACCGGGCAGCCTGACCAACAGTGTCGTGGTCTCTGCAACCGAGAGCACCGAACATCAGATTGCTTTGGCGGTCGCGGCCGGGCAGACCGTTTATTATGAAGTTCGGATCGATGACAGTGTGACAACCATCGTGGCCGAACAAGACAGCAGCCAACTGGCCTTTGCGCCAGTGGCGAGCCTGAGTGGCCAGGCCGGTTACAGTGAAACCGGGCTGGTCTGGAGTGAACAGGCCAATGCAACGGCTTACCGGGTGTATCGCTCGCTCGACGCAAACCACTTCACGGCAGTGGCCGATGTGGCCGCGAGTCAAAACTACTATGTTGATAACAGCGCCCTGAACGATACCACTTACTATTACCGAGTCACCTGGTTGAACCAGAGCGCGGTTGAAAGCGATAGATCGGCTATGGTCACCTTGACACCGACTCTGGCCAAGGCCGGGCCGACCGAAGTGGATGGCGGCGTGCTGGCGGTACACACCCTGTGGCTCAAATCGCGCTCACCCTATCTGATAATCGATAATATGTTGATTAAGGAGAACGCCAGCCTCAATCTGATGGCCGGTACCCAGGTGCAGTTTAATGGTGCGGACAAGCATATTTACCTCAAGGGTCGGATCCTGGCCCATGGCAGTGAGGCCGACCGGGTGTCTATTGAAAGCGACCCGACCTGGACCGGTTCATATAACGAATCTGCCCTAATTTTTGACCTGGCCAACAGCCAACAAAGCCAATTGCGTTACGCCGATGTGTCGAGATTAAAGATATATAAGAGCGACACGTCTTTGGTGGTGAAGTCAGGCACACCTTCCATTACTTTAGATCGTGTGCAGCTTTCCCTAAGGGGGGAGTATTCAAGTAATTTTAGCGTTCAGTCGCTGTCAAACAGTCAAGTTACGTTTGACGGTTGCTCTGGCAATAGCTATTTAGGCGCTATCGACTCGAGCCAATTGACGAAATCAACGCTGGGTAGCTGTGACAGTTATCAGGTTTTTCGCGCCTCAACGGTAACCGACAGCACCATAAATGATATAGGTTTTAGGGTCGATACTTCGATTCGCGCCAGCACCCTAACCAATGCCTATATGTATTCCTACTACGCGGTCGCCGAGACATTGGTCGTGATCAATAGTGATATATACTCCAACACCACCTTAGTTGCCGAGGCATTGGATCTGACCAACAGCCGTATCGATATCACCGGCAGCAACAGCTGGCTGCGCTTATCCCGCAGTACGCTCGATATGGACAGCAGCGTATCGGCTGTTTTGCTGGATATCGACAGCAACTATTGGGGCACTACCGACATTGCCAATATTGGCGAGCGAACGGGTTATATCTCTAATATTAGTAAGGGCACTCATCTGTACCCGGTGATCTCGTCTGCTGATATAGACAACGCCGACTTTGATGGCGATGGCACGCCCGATATTGCCGATCACGACAACGACGGCGACGGCTATTCCGATCTGCAGGAAGATTGGGAGTCTGATCCTGCCTATGGCTCGGTCTTCGATCCGCTGGATGCGAACAGCTACCCGACCACGTCACAAGACAACGACATGGACGGTGTTGTCGATAGCCTAGACCTGGATGATGATAACGACGGCATTGCCGACGCCGACGAGCCAACCTATGGTACCAGCCCTTATCTGGCCGATACCGATGGCGATGGCGTAAACGATAATCTGGAAATTAGCACGCTATACGACCCGCTCGATCGACTCAGTCATCCACTGGTGGGCTCCCATAGCAATATCCATATCGATGCCAGCTATAATAATAGCGCTGGCAATGTGGTCCTGTTGGCTACGAGCCTGTCGAATATCAGCATTGACCCGGGTATTGTGCTGATGATGGACCGGGATGCTGACGTTGAAATTAACAACAGTACCCTAGCCGGCACCGCCGCAGCACCCATCTTTATTCGCTCCTCTGGGGCCGGCACTGGCAGGATAAGTTTTACTGGCGTGGCAGCAAGCTATTTGAATATTAAGTTGCCAGTGAACTTTTATGTTTATGCGCAAACCACTCTCGACCGAAGCGATATTTGGTTGACCGATTCGTCGAGTATTGACGACGGCGCGACGATTGAGAACAGCAGTCTGTTTGCGGATGCTACCGTCTATAACTACGGTTTGGTTCAGCACTCAATGGTTCGTGGGGCCGGCAGCCTCCGCAATCAAAGCAGTGGTCAAATCATAACGAGTCGCTTAGCAACAAGTAACACCCTTTATAGCTCCGGGATTATCAGTGATTCGGTAATTTCCTCTGCGTATAATTATTCAAATAGCTCCATCATGGGTTCCATTGTGTCGTCCTATAATTCAGGTTCCTCTTATTCATCCCTGGTAGTCGATTCTGATGTCGAGCTTAGCTATGGACGGACATGGGCCACTCTATTCAGTAACAGCTTCCTTACCAAAGGATCCAGCAGCTACAGCGGTTCGGGCTTACCAGTGGATATTATCGGCGATGGCGTGGCCGAAACTGAATTTGTGCTCGATGGATCAACTTTTACAGTGGATGGCATTGTGTCACCCCGATCGACTGCCAACTTCCCCGGCGGGGAGTCCGACCTATGGGATCCGACTGGGGTCGGTGCGCTCTGGGATTCAGCCAATCCAACCCTGTTCCCAGATCCGTTATAGTGCAGGGCTAGACTGGCGAAGCGCAGAGAACGTGACCCGTCCTGAAATAAGTCTCCAAGGTGTCAACTTATTATAGGACGGGTCAATGGATGAAACGATCAAGCGAGTCGACCAGATTAAGGGGACCTCTTTCCGAAAAAAGTTCTTAGAGTTGTTGCCCGAGAAGCTCAAGCAAGAGGACGAATGACACTGGCTCGAAGCTGTCGTTTGATAGGTATTTCTCGACAAGCCATGTATCAAGAGCTTGCTCGAAAACGCCAAAAATCAACGGCGCTATCACCCGTACTGGACTGGGTATATACGATACGTCGTGACTTGCCGCGCTTAGGTGGCCGGAAGCTCTACCACCTTTTGCAGCCAGAGCTCCAACGGCAACAGATTAAACTGGGGCGGGATGGTTTGTTTACGCTATTAAGGCAGCATCGTCTCTTAATCATGCCGGCACGTCAGTACCGTAAAACCACGCACAGTAAGCATTGGATGCGAAAATACCCAAACCTATACCAGGGAATGGCCATTGACCGACCAGAGCAGGCCTATGTGAGCGATATCACATACTTGGAAAGTCGAGAGGGGGTGCATTACCTCTCGTTGGTGACCGATGCGTATTCTCGAAAGATTGTAGGTCATCACGTCAGTGATGATCTGTCAGCGAAATCCGTGGTAAAGGCATTAGACCAAATGCTTATCGAACGACAGAGCAGAGAACGGGCCATTCATCATTCGGACCGAGGACTACAATACTGTTCTGAGCTGTATCAATCACGCTTGGCGTCACAAGGTATCACGCCTTCAATGACCACAGGCTACGATTGTTACCAGAATGCGTTGGCAGAGAGGATTAACGGCATTCTAAAACACGAGTTCTTAATCCATCAATACAAAGACAAAGAGGAGCTGGAGCAGGTCGTGAAAGAGTCAATCGATGCGTATAATCACAAACGACCGCACAGCAGTTTGGGGATGCTAACCCCAGCAAGCGTGCATGAAAAAGCCAACTGAGATGCTCAGTTGGCTCAATAAAAACCGTCAACATATATTAGGACGGGGCATAGCGATTGAGGCCATCGCTTACTCGGCGGGCCTTAATTGCATTTCGAATCACCACAGTTCAGGCAGGTCAGGCAACCGTCCATCACGATGGCGGCCTTGGTGCTGCACAGCTTGCAAAGCTGAGCATCGGGCGGGAAGTTACCCTCGTCGCTGTCATCACCGGCGGCTGGCTGGGCCTGACGGGCTTCGTATTCGGCTCGTTTCTCTTGAATCATCTTCTTCTGATGCACATCGAGCTGATCGTTGGTGATCATGCCGATCATCTTCAGATGCTTCTCGACAACATCGCCAATCTCGGCCACCAGTGAGGGCATAAACTTACCGCCACGCTTAAAGTAGCCGCCCTGCGGGTCAAACACCGCGCTCAGTTCGTCGACGATAAAGGTGATATCGCCGCCCTTACGGAATACCGCTGAGATCAGCAGCGTGAGTGCCACAACCCATTGGTAATGCTCCATGTTCTTTGAGTTGATAAAGATCTCAAAGGGTTGGCGCATCTCATGACTGGTGCCTTCGTTGAGCAGCATGTCATTGATGGTGACGTACATGGCGTGTTCTGACATCGGCGTCTTAATCTTGTAGGTCGAGCCGATCAGCATCTCGGGTCGCTCGACCGCTTCGTGCATCTGCACGATGGCACGGCGATCAACTGCGTCCGATTCAGCCTTGGCGAGGGCTTGTTTGTCTGCCGTGACGACTTCATAGCCGACGATCTTTTGGTCAATCTTTTTCATCGTAGTCATCCTTAAAATTTCCCGTAGTAGCCTTCTTTGAGCGCATCAAAGAGGTTGGCAGCTGAATGGGTTTCGCCATCGTATTCAATCATCTCATTGCCCTTGGCTTCCATGGTGGAGCCGTCGGCCAGTTTGAAGCGATAGGTGGTGTTGGCCAGATCGACTTCTTTGACCAGTACGCCCTGGAACGCTTCCGGGTTAAAACGGAAGGTGGTGCAGCCCTTGAGGCCCTGTTCATAGGCGTAGAGATAAATATCTTTAAAGTCATCGAACGGGTAGTCAGTAGGCACGTTGGCGGTCTTGGAGATCGACGAGTCGATCCACTTCTGTGCCGCGGCCTGAATGTCCACATGCTCTTTCGGCGCTATATCATCGGCGGAGCGGAAATAGTCCGGCAGCTGCGCATCGGCCGCGTCGCTGTAAGGCATGGCCTGATCATTGACCAGTTGGCGGTAAGCCAAGAGTTCAAAGGAAAAAACATCTATCTTTTCCTTGGTCTTGCGGCCTGAGCGAATCACATTACGGCTATAGTGGTGCGCAAAGCTTGGCTCGATGCCGTTACTGGCGTTATTGGCAATCGACAGACTGATGGTGCCGGTCGGGGCAATAGACGAATGGTGCGTGAAGCGGGCGCCGGTTTGGGCCAGTTCATTAACCAGTTCGGGTGCCTCGGCGGCCAGCTTTTGCATATAGCGGCTGTATTTAGCGTGCAGAATACGACCGGGCAGCTTGTCACCCACCTGATAGCCATCGCTGAGTATTTCTGGGCGCGCGCGCACCATCTCTCCAGTGATTTCGAATTCTTCGCTCATAACCGGCGCTGGGCCTTTCTCGCGCGCCAGTTCCAAACCGGTTTCCCAGCCGGCCATGGCCATGCTTTTGGTCACTTCTTCGGTGAAGGCCACCGATTTGTCATCGCCATACTTCATTTGCAACATGGTGATGGTAGAGCCCAAACCTAGGTAGCCCATGCCATGGCGACGTTTGCGGACAATTTCCTGGCGTTGGCCTTCCAAGGGTAGGCCATTGATTTCCACCACGTTATCGAGCATGCGGGTGAAAATCTGCACGACTTTACGATACTTGTCCCAGTCGAAGCGGGCCTTGTCGGTGAAGGGATCGGCGACAAAATGGGTCAGGTTGACCGAGCCCAGCAGGCAGCTGCCATAGGGCGGCAGAGGCTGTTCGCCACATGGGTTGGTGGCGCGGATGGTTTCACAAAACCAGTTGTTATTATATTCATTGACCTTGTCGATCAGAATAAAGCCTGGCTCGGCGAAATCGTAGGTGGAGGTCATGATGATATTCCACAGATTGCGCGCCTTGATCACCCGATACACCTTAAAGGCGATCTGGCCGTCTGCGTTCTGCATATAGACATTCTTGACGTGCCAGTCTTTCCAAATCACCTGAGCGCTGTCGTTGACATCCAGACCGTCGCGCAGCGCTTCAGCTTCAGAAACCGGGAACACCAGAGGCCATTCCTGATCGTTCTTAACGGCTTCCATAAATTCGGTGGTGATCAACAGCGACAGGTTGAACTGACGTAGGCGAGCATCTTCGCGCTTGGCCTTGATAAAGTCGATTACATCGGGATGGCTGACATCGAAGGTCGCCATCTGGGCGCCGCGTCGGCCACCGGCCGAGGACACGGTAAAGCACATGCGGTCATAGATATCCATAAAGGACAGTGGGCCGGAGGTGTAAGCGCCAGCGCCGGAGACGAAGGCGTCGCGCGGGCGCAGGGTGGAGAATTCATAACCGATGCCGCAACCGGCTTTCAGCGTAAGGCCTGCTTCATGCACCTTCTTCAGGATGCCGTCCATCGAGTCTTCGATGGTACCGGACACGGTACAGTTGATGGTTGAGGTGGCCGGTTTGTGGGCCAGCGCGCCGGCATTGGAGACAATACGACCGGCTGGGATGGCGCCGTTTTCAAGCGCCCACTTGAACTTGCTCTGCCACTCGTCTTGCTTCTTTTTACCCTTCTCAACGGCAGATAAGGCATCGGCCACTCGAGAGAAGGTGTCGTGCATGCTGTTATCCACCGGGTTACCGCGACTGTCTTTCAGGCGGTACTTGGAGTCCCAGATGTCGATCGACGCGGATTGATGGTCGATCTTGACGCAATTATCACGTTCCAGCTCTGTTTTGTCAGTCATGGCGGCAGGCTCCTTAGTCTACAGAATGAGATTAAATACTAGTTGTAGTGTTGAAAGTGATTCTAAAACACTATCTGTAGTGTTGGAAGGGAATTTTATTTTTCTGCATTGTTGACATTGACGCAGCCCGACCGCCGTGCGGTTTGGCGGCGAAAAATATTTTTTCCGGGGCTATGCGATTCAAGTTGAAGTTGACCCGGAGCGGGCTCTGGGGTAACTGGTAATTGCCAAACGCTCGGCTCAGACTGCGCCCGGTGTCGTGGATCGCCGGTCCGCAGCGGGGCGGGTATAGGCGGAAACTCGGTTGCGACCCCGTTGCTTGGCCTGATACAGGGCCTGGTCGGCGAAGCCGATCAACTGATGCACACTGTTCGCCCGGCTGCTAATCAGTTCGGCAACGCCGAAACTGGCGGTCAGGGTAATATCCGGATGATCACCGCGCACCGGTGTTTTGGCCAGATTAACGCACAGATCCTGAGCCATGCTGAGCGCCATGTCCAAATCGGTATCGGCCAGCAGGATAACCAATTCCTCACCGCCGAAGCGGGCAATGATATCCCGTTTGCGCAGCTTGTAACCGCGTAAGAAGGACGCGACGAATATTAGACACTCGTCACCCACCAGGTGGCCATGGGTGTCGTTGATCGCCTTAAAATGGTCCAGATCCATGATCACCAGCGCTAGGGGTTGGCGATAGCCTATGGCGAGCTGAAATTGCAGCTCCGATAACTTATCTAGGGTTTGCCGATTGAGCAGGCCGGTCAGGTGATCGGTTTCGGCGATCAACTTTATTTCATCGTTCTGATGCGACAGGTCCTCGGCCTGTTCCGTGAGCAGCTCATTGTGCAAACGCAGTTGGCGGGTTTTCAGGGCCACTTCCTCACCCAGATGCGCACTCAGATGTTCGGAGGTTTTTAGCGCGTCGACAAAGCGCGCCGATTGGATCTGGGTTTGTACAAAGAGGAACAAGAAGAGCGCGTATTCGGTCACATAGAGGTTATAGCTGGCCAATTGGCCGGCAATTACATCATTGATAACGGCCATCATCAGGGGCGTGGCGCTGAGCAGGAAATGGCGCGCATCGGGCAGGCGCAGTATGAGGCCACGAATAATAGTCAGCAAACAGAGCAGGGTGAAGAACAGTAACGCCAGTTGATAGGCCCATAGATGTGCGGTGACGCTGGACATCGGGGCGATAGCGGTTGCCAGAATTGCTAGGGCAAAGAGACCATAGGTCAGCCGCATCAACTGACGCCCCGAACGCACCGGAAAAAATCCTAACAATAGTTGCAGTCCGGCAATGGCCGGCCAAAAAATTAAGATGTATTCAACCTTATAGAAAAAAATAGACCAGTAGGGCTGGGCGATAAAATAGTCGACATAACCGGATGAAAAAGCCGCTCTGGAGAGGCTAACCCCGGAAAAAAGCGCCAAGAGCAGCAGGGTGGTTTCCTGGGGTCGGCGCAGGAAAAAGACCATATTTTGAATAGTCGCATAGATGCCCACCGCGATCAGAAAGGTGCGCACCAATAGGTCGGTCAGGATGAGACGAAATGCACTGTCATACTCACGCAAAGTAAAGTCGCCATAGAGGCCGGAATGGTTTGAATGGTACGCCGACAGGTACACCACTAGGGTGCCGCCCTGGCTGGTGCTGGGCAGGATCAATAAGGACGCCTTATGACGCATCGCCTGGTCCTCGGCGTTTTCGGCAATCTGCCCGGACTGACCGAGCAGCTGCACCGCGCCGGCGTCGTCGACCCACCAGGCTTGCCAAGCGTCTCGAGCATAGCGCATCGATAGAGCCGGACGGACAAAGGCGGCGTCCAGATGGGTGAGTCGCAGCAGGTAGGTGCCATGGCCGCGCACGATGCCGTCGCGCCCGGCCAGACCCTCTATCGGTAAATCGACCAAATAGTTGGGCAGTTCAACCCGATCCACAGAGAGGTCGGCGGAGCCAATCTGATCCAACGGTAGCCAGCGGCCCCAACTAAAGCCCCAGCTGCCGGCCAAGCTAAGCTCGCCATCTTGCAGCGCCGCCTCGGCGTTAAGTGTTGGAACGGGCGCGGCCAACACTGGCTCGAGCAGTGCCCAGAGCAACAAGGTGGTACCTAGGCGCGTCAGGTTTTTGAATACAGTCAATAGCTTACCTTAGGGCCTAAGAGTGAGTGTCGGGGCGAGATCTGGCCAACCTAATCGGCGCTGATAGCTTGAATCAGTATAGTCGGAACAGCGGACGATCCGCGGCGTCTGGGGGGTGGTTTGAGGCCAGGGTCTAGCGTAGACGGAGTGGGGTTTTTGAGCCGCTTAGACCTCTGCCTCGGGCCCGCTCGGGTCGTAGGCCTCCACCCGGTTTCGACCGTGCCGCTTGGCCTGATAGAGGGCCTGGTCGGCAAAGCCAATCAGTTGGTGCACGCTTTGTGCCCGACTGCTAATCCGCTCGGCAATGCCAAAGCTGGCGGTCAGGATGATATCGGGATGGTCGCCGGTGACCGGTGTCTTGGCCAGGCTATCGCAAAGATCCTGGGTAATCTTGGTGGCCATGGCGAGGTTGGTATCGGCTAGCAGGATAACCAGTTCTTCGCCGCCGAAGCGGGCGATGATATCGCGCTTACGCAGCTTGTAGCCGCGTAAAAAAGATGCCACAAAGATCAGACATTCATCGCCCACCAGATGGCCATGGGTATCGTTAATGGCCTTGAAATGATCGAGGTCCATGATCACCAGCGCCAAGGGTTGGCGATAGCCGATGGCCAACTGGAATTGCAGCTCGGATAACTTGTCCAGGGTTTGGCGATTGAGTAGGCCGGTCAGATGATCGGTCTCGGCGATCAATTTTATTTCGTCGTTTTGATGCGACAGATCCACGGCTTGTTCGGTTAAACGCTCGTTGTGTAAGCGCAGTTGCCGAGTTTTTAGGGCAACTTCCTCAACTAGATGGGCGCTCAGGTGTTCGGATGTTTTCAGTGCGTCGACAAAGCGAGTCGACTGAATTTGAGTCTGTACGAAGAGAAAGAGAAACAAACCATACTCGACAATAAAGAAATTATAACTGGCCATTTGTCCGGCGATCAGATCGTTAAAAACGGCCAAGACGAGCGGCGTGATACTGAATAAGAAATGCCGGGCATCCGGAAGTCGAAGCACCAGGCCGCGCACCACGGTAATCATGCATAGCGCGGTAAAAACCAGCAGGCCGATTTGATAGGCCCATAGATTTAGCGTCACTTGCGACAAGGGAGCAAAACTGGTGACCAGTATCAGTGCGCCAAAGAACAGGTAGACCCCGAGCATAAACTGACGCGATCCGCGCACCGGAAAAAACGCCAATAAAAAATGTAACGCGGCGATACCTGGCCAGACCACTAACAGATATTCTGCCTTAAAAAAGGTTGTTGCCCAGCGCGGTTGGGCAATAAAATAGTCGACATAGCCGGACGCTAAAGCCGCCCGTACTAAAATCACCGCGGCAAACAGCGCTAAGAGTAAGAGGGTTTTTTCTTGCGGCCGGCGAACATAGAAAACCAAATTCTGAATGGTGACATAGATACCAACAGCGATTAAAAAAGTGCGTACGGTCAGGTCCGTCAGCAGCCCCCTTAGGGTCGTCTCCTGTTCGCGTATGGTCAGTTCACCATAGAGGCCGGCATAGCTGGTGTGATAGGCCGATAGGTAGATCACCAGAGTGCCGCTCTGACTCTTGCCGGGCAGGTGGATAATGGCGGTATTGTTGCGAAACGCCTGCTCATCCGCGCGCTTGGCTATCTGCCCCGATTGCCCCAGTAGGCTGATCTCGCCGCTGCTATCGACCCACCATGCCTGCCAAGCATCTTGCACATAGCGGACAAACAGGGTGGGATGCTCAAATGCCTCACGGAGGTTGTCGATTTGCAAAACATAGGTGCCATAGCCTTGAACAATATTATCGGTTTTCTGGGTTTGGCTGCTCCCTAGGTTGAGTAAGAAGTTCGGCAGCTCAACGTGCTCGACCGACAGTTCGCTCGATTGAATCGTATCCAGGGGGATCCAGCGGCCCCAGGTAAAGCCCCAGGTGCCGCTCAGACTGACTTCACCCTTGTTGAGCGCAGTCTGCGCATCCAAGGTGGGCACCGAGGCGGCGAACAGCGGTCCGGTCAGTGCCGACAAGACCAGGATGGCCGAGCGTCGAATCAGTCTTTTCACGGGGGTCAATAGGTCACCTTAATATACAACAGTGAGTGGTAGGCCTTGTAGTGGCCAAACTTAACTATTAGGGCGTTACAGACGAGTATAGTTGGGCGCCGCGCAATGCCGGCTAGGAGGGGGGTGGGATGAGTTGAGGGTCTAGATTATGTGCCCGAGTGGCCGTTCAACCGGGGGCGAGCGATGACTAATAAGACCCCTTGCCGGGTTGGGTGGCTTGGCAAGGGGCGACAGATTAAGCGGCCAATAGGATCGACCGCCTCAATACTACTCTTTAGCCTTGGCTTGTAGGATGTCGTTCACCTGACCGGGGTTGGCCTGGCCCTTAGAGAGCTTCATGACTTGGCCGACGAAGAAGCCAATCAGCTTATCCTTGCCGCCCTTAAACGCATTGAACTGATCGAGGTTGTCGGCAATCACCTGATCTACCAGAGCGGCAATGGCTCCGCTGTCGGTGACCTGTTTAAGACCTTTGGCGGCGATAATCTCATCGGCCGAGCCTTGAGCGTCACTCATCGCTTGGAATACCGTCTTGGCAATGTTGCCGGAGATGGTATTGTCCTTGATGCGCAACAACAGTAGACCCAGGTCCTCTGGCGCAATGGGGCAATTATCGATGGTTAAATCCTGCTGGTTGAGCAGTTTCGATAGATCGCCCATACACCAGTTGGCGGCCAGTTTGGCGTCGCCACACTGTTCGGCGACCCGTTCAAAATAGTTTGCCATCGGGCGACTGCTGGTCAACACGCTGGCATCGTATTCGGTTAGACCAAAATCGGCGATAAAGCGCGCCAGTTTGGTGTCCGGTAATTCTGGCAAGGTCGCACGTATGGCTTCGATATAGGCGTCATCGATTTCGATCGGCAGTAAGTCGGGCTCCGGGAAATAACGGTAGTCGTTGGCGAATTCCTTACTGCGCATCGGTCGGGTTTCATCCTTATCGGCATCATAGAGCCGAGTTTCCTGGATGATTCGGCCGCCGTCTTCCAATATATCTTTCTGACGCTCGACTTCGGTATGAATCGCCTTCTCAATAAATTTAAAGGAATTCAAATTCTTCAATTCGGTGCGCGTGCCAAACTCAGATTGACCGAATGGCCGCAGCGAAATATTCACATCGCAGCGCATGGAACCCTGCGACATATCACCATCGGACACGCCGATATAGGTGATGATGCTGTGAATTTTTTTAAGGTACGCGATGGCCTGTTTGGCGTTGCGAATGTCCGGTTCAGAGACGATTTCGAGCAAAGGGGTACCGGCCCGATTCAGGTCGATGCCGCTCATGCCCTGAAAGTCTTCGTGCAGCGACTTGCCAGCATCCTCTTCCAGGTGGGCTCGGGTCACACCGATGGTGAAGTTGGTGCCATCCTCGGTGGTGATATCGACGCTGCCCTGGCCGACAATCGGGAAATCCATCTGGGTAACCTGATAGCCCTTGGGCAGATCGGGATAGAAATAATTTTTCCGATCGAAGACCGAGCGCTTGCCAATCTGCGCATCGATTGCCAAGCCGAAGGCCACTGCTTTTGCCAGTGCCTGTTCATTAAAGACGGGCAATACACCGGGTAGCGCCAGATCGATCACGCTGGCCTGGGTGTTGGCCTCAGCACCGAAGGCGGTGCTGGAACCTGAAAATATTTTTGATTGGGTTGAGAGCTGGACATGAATTTCCAACCCGATAACCGTTTCCCACTGCATACGCTTCTCCTTATAAATTCGGCTTGCGGGTATGCCAGTCTGTTGCCAGCTGGAATTGATGGCCGATGTTGAGCAACCGGGCCTCGTCAAAATAATTGCCGATAAGTTGCAGCCCCACCGGCAGTCCAGATTGGAAACCGCAGGGCAGGGCTAGGCCCGGTAAGCCGGCCAGATTGACTGACAGGGTATAGATGTCTTCCAGATACATGGCTACTGGATCTTGACTTTTTGCGCCAATTTTCCAAGCCGGTGATGGGGTCGTTGGCCCCAAGATTACATCGACATCGGCCAAGGCTTGTTGAAAGTCCTGCTTGATCAGGCGGCGTAACTGCTGGGCTTTACGGTAATAGGCGTCGTAATAGCCGGCTGACAGCGCGTAGGTGCCGACCAGGATGCGGCGTTTTACTTCGATGCCGAACCCATCGGCGCGCGTGCGCATATACATGTCGGCTAAATCAGTTGGTGCATCGCAACGATGGCCATAGCGCACACCGTCATAACGTGACAGGTTGGTTGAGGCCTCGGCGGGGGCAATAATATAGTAAGCCGGAATCGACAACTCGGTACGCGGCAGGGAAATTTCCTTCACCACGGCACCCATCGCTTCAAATTGCTTAACGGCGTCCATGACGGCGGCACGGATGCCCGGATCGAGCCCCTCACCAAAGTATTCCTTGGGCAGGCCTATTCTCAAGCCCTTGATGGGTTGATTGAGGTTGGCTAAAAAGTCTTCGACCGGGCGCTCCATTGAGGTCGAGTCCTTGGGGTCGAACCCGGCCAAGCTATTGAGCAGCAAGGCGGCATCCTCAGCGGTTTGAGTCATCGGTCCGGCCTGATCGAGCGACGAGCCATAGGCAATCATGCCCCAGCGCGATACTCGGCCATAGGTTGGCTTTAAGCCGGTGATGCCGCAAAAGGCGGCTGGCTGACGAATTGACCCACCGGTATCGGTACCCAGAGCGACCGGAGCCATGCGCGCGGCAACCGCAACGGCAGAACCGCCTGAGGAGCCGCCCGGCACGGCTTCCAGATCCCATGGATTGCGGGTCGCGCCGTAATAGCTGGATTCGGTAGAGGAACCCATCGCAAACTCATCCATATTGGTCTTACCGAGCATGACCATGCCCGCGTCAGCTAGGCGAGCCGTGGCTGTGGACTCATAGGGTGCGATAAAGTTATCGAGCATTTTGGAGCCGCAGCTGGTGCGTACGCCGGCGGTACAGAATATATCTTTGTGCGCAATCGGCAGGCCGGTTAAAGCACTGGCGTCGCCCTTGGCACGGCGGGCATCGGCGGCGCGGGCACTGTCTAGGGCTTGGCTGCCGGTGACGGTGACAAAGGCATTGTAACGGCTGTCTGCTTGCTGGATTCTGTCCAGGTACGCGGTGGTCAATTCGACACTGGAAAAGTCGCCTTGGGCCAGGCCATCAGACAATTGTTTGAGGGTTTTATCTAACATGCGCAGGTACCTTACTCAATAACTTTAGGGACGAGAAACAGGCCCTTTTCGGCGTGGGGTGCGTTGGCTTGCAGCAGCTCGCGTTGATTTGCTTCGGTGACCACGTCGGCCCTGAGCCGTTGCGCGGCATCGAGAGGGTTGGCCAGCGGCTCAACATCGGTGGTGTCGATGGCCTGCATCTGATCAACCAATGCGAGGATCGACGAGAGGCTGTCGACGTAGTCGGCCATTTCATTTTCATCGATTTTGATACGCGCCAAACGCGCGACATTTTCAACCTGAGAGCGATCGAGGCTCATGGTCGGGGTTCTCCTGAACAGACATTTGAATTAAGTAAAATGGTAAACCAATCGATGCGGTAAAGATTGGCTTTTGCGCGCTAATAAGCCACAGATCGACGAATTTTTCAGGCAAAGCGCTAATGGCTGCCTGTTTTTCGATCAATTCTATGGAAATCCGTTAATAGGCGCTAGGTTATCACATTTACTCCTTGCCCAAAAACCCCACCATTGTTACATTGCCAAGCTGTTATGTGTCTGTCACCTTTTGCATTAAAGCGATAATTAAATGTTTAAACGAATTCGTGGTTTATTTTCAAGTGACTTGTCGATCGATCTGGGAACGGCCAACACCCTGATATATGTGCGCGACAGAGATATCGTGCTCAACGAACCGTCTGTTGTTGCGGTGCGCACCACCGGATCCACCAAGACCATCGCGGCCGTTGGTGAAGAAGCTAAGCGTATGCTTGGCCGGACGCCCGGTAGCATTCAGGCCATCCGGCCGATGAAAGACGGCGTTATTGCCGATTTTCACGTCACCGAAAAGATGTTGCAGCACTTCATTAGCAAGGTGCACGAGAACAGTTGGTTTGCCCCCAGCCCACGCGTACTGGTCTGTGTGCCTTGTAAATCGACCCAAGTTGAACGCAAGGCTATTCGCGAATCGGCCTATGGTGCCGGTGCACGCGAAGTTTATCTAATTGAAGAGCCAATGGCAGCCGCTATTGGTGCCGGCTTACCGGTCGAAGAGGCACGCGGTTCGATGATTGTCGATATTGGCGGCGGCACCACTGAAATTGCGGTGATCTCGCTCAACGGTATTGTTTTGAGCGAGTCGGTTCGGGTCGGCGGTGATCGCTTCGATGAAGCCATCGTGTCCTATGTGCGTCGGAACTACGGTTCCTTGATTGGCGAAGCTACGGCTGAGCGGGTCAAGATTGAGATCGGCTGTGCCTACCCAGGTGCCGAAGTGCGCGAAATTGATGTCCGCGGCCGAAACTTGGCCGAGGGTATACCGCGTAGCTTCACCCTAAACAGCAATGAAGTTTTGGAAGCGCTGCAGGAAAATCTGTCGGCCATTGTCCAGTCTGTCAAGAGTGCCTTGGAGCAAACACCGCCGGAATTGGCTGCCGATATCGCCGAGCGCGGTTTGGTGTTAACCGGTGGTGGTGCTCTGCTGCGCGATATCGATCGCTTGCTCAGTGAAGAAACCGGTCTGCCGGTTTTGATCGCCGATGATCCGCTGACCTGTGTGGCGCGCGGCGGTGGTCGAGCGTTGGAGATGATGGACGACAGCACCTTTGATTTCCTCAGTTCCGAATGATAAGCCTGTCCATCATAACGTAGGGCCCGTCTTGGGGCGCTAGTCCCACTCGACCGACCCGAGCCTTGCATCTAATGCAGGGCTTCATTTTATTGGCCACCCGGAGCCTGTTGGCAGATTGGCCAGGCCTTTTGTTTATCGCCGAATTCAGGAGCCCGCTCATCAAACCGATCTACTCAACCGGGCCACATCATGGCTATCGATTCGCCTTGGTTGCCGCCGGGTCGCTCTTGTTGATGTTTCTCGACCTGCGCTTTAACCAATTGGACAAGGCCCGTCAGAGTCTGTCTTATGTGGTTGCACCGGTGCAATCTCTGGTTGCCTTACCCAGTGAACTGGTCAAATGGTCCAGTGAAACCTTTTCCGAACGTAATGTCCTGCTAGACTCCAACCGCTCGCTGCGCAGCCAGATGCTGATCTTGCAGCAAAAGGTGCAATGGTTGGCCATTCTAGAGGCTGAGAACGGCCGCCTGCGGCAATTATTGAATGCCACCGCGCGCCTGGAGACCGAATTCCTGACGGCGGAGTTGATTCGCGTCGATCCAGACCCCTTTTCGATCCAAGTCATCGTTAACCGAGGCGCCCAAGACGGGGTCGCGGTTGGCCAGGCAGTGGTCGATGCAGACGGCCTGTTTGGTTTGGTGGTGCAAGTCGATTCCTTGTCCTCGCGCGTCGCGCTGGTGGCCGATGTAAACTTGGCGGTGCCGGTCTATATTAATCGCAATGGCATGCGTACCGTGGTGGTCGGTACCGGTGACCTGAACAGTTTGGAGCTGGAATATATGCCCGATACCGCCGACGTTAAGATCGGTGACATCTTGGTTACTTCCGGCTTGGGCCTGCGTTTTCCGGCCGGCTATCCGGTTGCCGAGGTGATCGCCATCGAGCACGATCCGGGTGAGCCCTTTGCGCGCATCCGTGCCGCGCCCTTAGCTCGTCTGGACCGCTCACGCAGCATGTTGATCGTATTTCAGGGGCAAAAGCAATGAAAGCAAAACCGGCACACGGACTCTGGCTGATCGGCTTGAGCTTTTTCGTCGCCTTTTATTTGGCGGCCTTGTCGCTGCCCGGCCGATTTGAGATTGCTCGACCCGATTGGGTTGGCCTGATGATTATTTTCTGGGTACTCATTGTGCCGGAACGATTTGGCATCTTAATGGCCTTTTTGGTCGGGCTCTTTTATGACACCTTGATGGGCACTACCCTTGGCCTTTACGGACTGGTATTTGCCGCCCTGGCCTACACGGTCTTGTTGTTAAGTGTCCGCTTACGGATGTATCCGCTGGGCCAGCAGGCGTTAGCGATATTCTGCCTCATCGGGGCCACCCATATGCTCAGTCAGTGGCTCAAGACCGCTCTGATGTCGGTGGTGTCCGGTGAAATACATATCTGGCCGGCGTTAACCTCAGCGCTCCTTTGGCCTTGGGTCTATGGTTTATTGCAGGCACTGCAGTTGCGGGCGCGGGTGCAATAGTGGCCAAGCTGATATTGGCATCCCAATCGCCTCGGCGACGCGAGTTGCTGACCACCTTGGGAATCGACTTTACCGCCCTGGCCACCGACATCGATGAGTCGGTTTTGTCGGGCGAAACGCCCAATCGCTATGTCGATCGTCTCGCCCTGGTCAAGGCCCAGGCCGGCTTGGCATTATTGGATCGGCCAGCAGACTGCTGGGTCCTCGGCTCCGACACCAGCGTGGTGATCGACGGCCAGATTCTCGGCAAGCCAACCTCCAAGGAACACTTTCAGACCATGATGCGATTGTTGTCTGGGCGTACCCATCAAGTACTGACGGGCATTGCCCTGGTGTCCGTTGGTGACTCTTATCGAGCCTTGGTAACCACCGACGTTAGCTTTATGGCCTTGTCGGAGCCGCAGATTTCGGCCTACTGGCATTCTGGCGAGCCACTCGACAAGGCCGGCGGCTACGGTATTCAAGGCCTGGGTGGGGTTTTTGTAACTAAAATTGCGGGCAGTTACAGTTCCGTCGTGGGGCTCCCGCTGCATGAAACCGCCCTGCTATTGGGTAAGGCACGATTCTCTTTGTATCAGGGCCTGATGCCAATTTAAGCGCATCGGGTTTTGGTATGGCAAAATCTTATTTCGATTTTAATAGGATCTCAGATGACTTCCGATATTTTAGTAAATGTGACGCCGATGGAAACCCGAGTAGCACTGGTTGAAAATGGCGCGGTGCAAGAAATTTTTCTCGAGCGCAACCAAACCCGGGGGCTGGTCGGTAATATTTATAAAGGCAAGGTGGTGCGCGTGCTACCCGGCATGCAGGCCGCCTTTATCGATATAGGACTGGAGCGTGCGGCCTTTATTCACGCGTCCGATATCGACCACGATCGAGTCGATAATGAGCCTCACAAACCGATTCAAACCCTGGTGCGCGAAGGCCAGGCGCTGGTAGTTCAGGTGATTAAGGATCCGATGGGCACCAAGGGTGCGCGCTTGACTACGGCCCTATCCATCCCCTCTCGCTATCTGGTGTTTATGCCCGGTTCTAACCACATCGGGGTCTCACAGCGCATCGATGGCGAGACGGAGCGCGACCGACTCCGTAAGACGGTGACTGAAATGAAGGCGTTGGAGGAGATCGAAAAGGGCGGGTTTATTCTGCGTACCGCGGCTGAAGGTATCGGAGAGTTCGAGATTCGTTCGGATATGAATTACTTGAAACGCGTCTTTCGCGTGCTGCAGGAGCGCATGAAGGACAGTGTTGCGACGTCCGTTATCTACGAAGACCTGCCCCTCTACTTGCGGGTGGCGCGCGACTTAGTGCGTGCCGATACCGAGAAGATTCGCATCGATTCGAAAGAAACCTTCGGCAAGGTTCAAGATTTCGTGACCAAATATATGCCCGAGGTGATCGATCTGTTCGAGTATTATCCGGGCGAACGGCCGATCTTCGATCTCTATTCGGTTGAGGACGAGATGTCTAAGGCCCTAAGCCGCAAGGTTGAGCTGAAATCGGGTGGCTATTTGATTATTGATCAAACCGAGGCTATGACCACGATCGATGTCAATACCGGCGCCTTTGTTGGCCATCGTAATTTAGAAGAAACCATCTTTAAAACCAACCTAGAAGCGGTAACGACCATTTGTCGACAATTGCGCCTGCGCAACCTGGGCGGCATCATTATTCTCGATTTTATCGATATGGTCGATGAAGAACACCGCCGTCAGGTACACCGCATGTTGGAGAAAAATCTCGAAAAAGATCATGCTAAGAGTAAAGTGACCGGGGTGTCGGAGTTGGGTCTGGTGGAGATGACCCGCAAGCGCACCCGAGAAAGCCTGGAACATGTCTTAACCGAACATTGCTCGGTTTGTCACGGCCGCGGTCGGCAAAAAACACCGCAAACCGTTTGCTATGAAGTGTTTCGTGAAATTCTGCGCGAAGAACGAGCCTATAACAACGATCGTTACCTAGTATTGGCGTCGCAACAGGTGGTCGATCGGTTGTTGGATGAGGAGTCCTCGAATGTTGCCGATCTAGAGGAATTTATTGGTAAGCCGATTCGTTTCCAGGTTGAACCGATCTACAGTCAGGAACAGTTTGATGTCATTCTGCAGTAGGCTTGAGTTCATATCTTAATTACAGCAGGCTGTTAGCGTGCTGTAATAATGGAAAAAGTACCGTACAGCCGCAGCGAGACAGGTGATCGAAGAGATATGAACTGATGCCGCCGACAACAACCCCTTTTTGGCCCGCGCTGCGCAGCGCCGTGCTTAGAGTCTTGGCCTTCTGGGTGCTGTTGTTCGCCGCCTATCTGGCCCTGGGTCGGCAATTTTTTCCCTATATTGAGCGGTTAAAGCCCGAAGTTGAAACTTGGCTCAGCGCGCAAGTGGGTGCCCCAGTCAGCATTGGACGGTTGCAGGGTGAGTGGGAGCGCTTTAACCCGGTAGTGCAGTTAACCGATATCCAAATCGGGGACACGCTCAGCATGGCCAAGATGACGCTAGCACCTGGCCTCTATGAGTCGATATCGCGCGGTGGCCTGGCTTTTATCCGTTTCGAATTAAGTGATTTCAGTGCCGAACTGGTGCAGACCCCCCGCGGTTGGCAGATGCATGGCCTGGCTTCGGCCGAGGGGGAGGGCGTTAAGCTAAACGATCTTCTCCGCCTGCTGCAACGTCAGCGTGAAGTGCAATTTACCAATACCCATCTAAGCCTGCGGCCGCTCACCCTACCGATGTTTGCTTTGACCCTGCAGCAGGGTCGAGTCAGCGGCACGGATAACGAGATTGACCTGGTTGCGGATGCCGTCTTTAACGGCCAAGGCTTCGACATCCCGCTACAACTGCAAGTTGAAACTCGCCAGGATGGCACCCAGGCCAATCGCGCCTATTTTAAGCACGCGGCCATCGATCTTGCGCCCTGGATTGAGGTATCGGACGCCGAGGTCAGGCACGCGATCGTCGCCGGAGAGTATTGGGTTAATTTTGATCAGCATCATGTGCTGGATGTGACCGCGCGCCTGCAGTCCGACCTAATCGCATTGGAAGGCCCTGCAGATATCATGCGGGTCCAGGACCTCAAGGCAGAAGCCTATCTGGAGCGGCGGACGGATGGCTTTGATGGCTGGTTGAACCTGCTCGCGGGTCGTTCAAACGCTCAGGCCTTATCCGCGACACAGGCCTACATTAGCCGGCGCGCGGATCGTTTGACGCTGCAGTGGGACCGGGTAGCACTAGACCTTATTGGCCAGTGGTTTGCTTTGGATGATCCCAGCGGCTTCTGGCGCGGCCTGCAACCGAGTGGCTTTCTCGATCAGGGACAACTCACCCGTGTGGACCGAGAGCCTGAATCCTGGCAGCTGACGGCGGCGGTGACCGACCTAGCCACCTCGTCGGTCGAGGCTGTTCCGGGCACTCAGCAGCTGAACGGCCGGCTGGACATGAAAGGCGACAGAGGGCAGCTCAGCCTATCGGGCACTGGGGTGCCAATCGACTTACCGGCACTCTATGCCAATGCTCCGATCGCAGAGGCCCTAGCGCTGCAGTTGACCTGGCAAGCCGATGCCGAGCAGGGCGTCATCAGCGAGGGTTCGGCGGACCTGACTCTGGCCGTGCCTGAGCAGGCCAGGGCCGGGTCGATAGCCAAGCCGTTGCCGCTGCACCTGCAGTGGCAATCGACGTCGCCCAATGCACAAGCGCGCCACATGGGCACAGAAGGCACGCTCGAGCTTCAGGTGACGGCCGCGCAGCTCGATGCCTCCTGGGTCCAGTTTTTAGCCAATAACCGACTGTTGAGGCCGGAGACGGTGCGAATAGTTGACGCGCGGCTGCGCGGCGGTGACTTCAGTCGGGCCGAGTTCAACTATCTGAGCCGCACAGACGAGGCGTTTAAAGCTCGCAGTCAATATTTCATCAATGCCAGTGTCGCCAACCTGGAAATGACATTTTTGGATGAGTGGTCACCGGTGCAGGGCGTCGCGGGCGAGTTTGCCCTAACCGATGCCGGTTTGAACTTCTCCGGTCTACAGGGCCAGTATCCCGGCTTTAGGCTGAGTAAAATGGACGCGGCCCTTAATTTTTCCACTCAGCGCATCACCACGCGAGTTAAGGCCCTGGCGTCGGGTCGTGAGGCGTTGCAATTTTTGCAGACTGGACCGTTACAGCTCGGCGATGGCGCGCGGTTTAGCGATTGGGCGGCGACCGAGGGTGAGGTTGATGTCACCCTGCAGCTGGAATGGCCGCTGCTGCAACTCAGTGCACCAGAGGTTTCAATAGACGCAGAGCTGCGTGGCGTGACCTTAACCCTGGGTGCATTAGATCTCGCCTTAACCGATATTAATGGCCAGTTAAGTTACCAGAGCCGTGCCGGACTGCGCAGCGCAGACTTGACGCTGATCCATCAGGGCCAGCTGCAGCGCGCGACGCTGGCGAGCGACAACGGTAGCGCTTTTAGCATCGCCCTGCTGGGGCGCACACCGGTGGCCTATTGGGGTGAGCGCATCAATGACCCCTTTCTGCGTGCCCAACACGTCAGCGTTGGCCACCAAACCCTGATCCGTATCGAGCCTGGGCGCACCCGGATCGAGAGTCGGAGTGATTTGATTGGCCTAGCCTTGCCGCTGCCAGCCCCCCTGAGTAAATCTGCTCAGGCGCCCTTGGCCTTGGACCTAAGTATTAATTTCGACCCGCGGGGTTGGACGACCCTGTCGGCCAACTTGGGGACCAGCCTAACCAGTTATCTTGAACTCGATACAGCCAATAGGGTCCAACGTGGTGCGATCGCTATCAATGAGCCGCTTCGGGTTCGGCGAGAAAACGGTGTCTACTTCGATATTCAGGTTGACCAAGCCGACGCCGACAGCTGGTGGCAATTTGTCCAAGCCTTCGATCAACGCTACCCCGCTAAAACACCGCTGAATCCAGGCCGTTCCTTTGAATCAATGATTGCCGCGATCAACATTCAAGCGCAGCGTCTGGTTTACCTGGGACAAGACTGGAGCGATGTGGTGACCACCTTGCTGCGCGCCGAGAATGCTTGGCTGATTTCCTTTAACAGCGCCGAGGGTCAAGCGGAGGTGGCCATACCTCATGGGCCTGAGCCCATCTTCGCCGACGTGCAATGGGTCGCGCTGACTTCTGCCTCAGAACAAGTCCCCTTTGTTGATCAGCTGGATCCTTTGTTGAATTACTTGCCGAGCGATGTGCCGGATTTGTCACTGCAAATTAATAAGCTGATTTGGAACCAGCGTGACTTAGGTAATTGGCGCGCTGAAGTCAGAGTCGAGGACGGTGTCTTGACGGCATCTGACCTGGTTGGCCAGATGCCTGGAGCCACCCTGAATGGCGATCTGTTGTGGACCCGAGAGCAGGCCAAACATCGAACCGACTTTAACGGTTCGATTCGGACCGGCAATCTGCAAGATGTGCTCACTACCTGGGGCTATGCGCCGGTACTGAGCACTCGAGATGGCATGCTGGATGTAGCGACCCATTGGCAGGGCTCCCCGGCGCATTTTGACTTTAAACGGTTGCAAGGCGCCATCGGCTTGAAGTTCAATCAGGGTGCGATCTTGGATGTGCCCGAATATGAGGGCGTTAAGCTAATCGGACTGTTGAATTTCACCCGGGTGTTGAATCGTATTGCCTTTGACTTTTCCGATTTGCTGCGCACCGGGATTACCTTTGACTCCATCGACGGTGAGTTGCTGTTCGATCGCGGTTTCGCCCGAGTAGGGGAAAGGCTGGTCATCGATGGCTCCGCGACCAAATTCCGCTTCAGCGGCGACGCCGACCTGCTGTCAGACGAATTGGATGTCGACATGACATTGACCGTGCCGTTGTCGAGCACCTTCCCCTTAGTGGCATTGCTCGCCGGTGTTTCGCCCCAGGCTGCGGCCGCCATCTATGTGACCGAGCGGGTCTTCAACAATCAACTCGAACGCCTGAGTTCAGCGCGCATGCACGTTACGGGATCCTTTGAAGCCCCCAATACACGGTTTTATCGGGCCGGTGCTGGCCTTGTGGCAGAACCCACTGGGCCGACCGATAGTGAGCGCGAGTAACCATGACCCTAGGAGAACCAGAGCAATGAGTACGCCCCTGAAGATATATTTTGTTCAGATGACCAGCCGTATCGAGGTTGACGCCAATCTGGCGTGGGTCGGACAGCAGGTCGCGCAGGCGGCAAGCAGCGGGGCCGAGTTGGTGGTGTTGCCGGAAATGTTTGCCCAGATGGGTGGCCTCGATCCGCGACCAATGGCCGCCGAGGAGCGAAATTTTGACGGCCCAGTTGGCTCGGTCATCCGCACCTTAGCACAACAATATGGCCTGTGGATTGTGGCCGGCACGGTGCCGGTCCTGACCGCTCTCGACAGCCGGCCCAGAGCACGCTGCCACCTAGTCAATAACCACGGTGAGGTGGTTGGCCATTATGATAAAATGCACCTCTTTGACGCTTTGGTAGGCGATCAGCAAGGCGTTTATAAAGAATCCAATAACTACTCGCCTGGGTCTTCGGTGGTAACCCTGAACAGCCCTTGGGGGGCTCTGGGCTTGGCCGTCTGCTATGACCTGCGCTTTCCAGAACTGTTTCGCCAGCTCAACGATGCCGGTGCCGAGCTGGTTATCGTGCCCTCGGCTTTTACCTATAAAACCGGCCAAGCGCACTGGGAAGTCTTGTGTCGGGCCCGGGCGATCGAAAACGGCTATTTCATCGCCGCCGTCAACCAATGTGGCCAGCACGACCCACGGCGGCGAACCTGGGGGCACTCCCTGTTGGTCGACCCCTGGGGTGAGATTCAGGACCTGGGCGCCGAGCCCTGTGGTCAGTTGTTAGTCGTGGAATTCGATCGGGTCGCGGCCGTGCGGCAACAGTTGCCGGTTAATCAGCACCGCCGGCTAGATTGAAGCGTGCGCTGGTGAGGATCTGACCGTGCCCATCGAGTTGATGCTCCACCACCTCAAGAGCCCCTGAGCGCAATTGCCGAGCCTGAGTCCGGCACCGGGTGCCATAGTCGGCGCCGACGATGGTTTGCGCCGAGAGCGTTTGCTCCCAGTCCAGCGGCACACCAGTGCTCGGCAGCGCTTGCTGCTCGGCGATCGCAGTCGAGGTGAGAATGGTTTGGCCGTCCGCGCTCTGTAAACGGGCATCACCCCAGGCGCGCATCTGTTGTTTGGCTAAAACCGTTTTTGGCCAGGGCGTATTCAGACTGTCGTTAGACAAACCATGGATGCCGGGCGCTAACCATTGGCCGCTCGGGTGAATGCTGCTGAAATAGAACAACCGCCGGGCATCGCCTAACACCAGATTGAAACCGCCATAGTCGTTCAAGCGTGGCAGAATAGCGCGATGGTAAGCCTCGATACTCGCGCAGCCTTGGAGAAAGTCGCGCACCAGATCACCTCGGCTGAAGGCCGAACTGGCGCCGATAAAACCGGGTCGAATATTGGTCAGCAAGGCAAAATAACCGCGCCGATTGAAGCCCAACCAGGTGCCACCGGCCTGTAAGTCCTTGCCGGCGAGCAAGGTTCGGTCTGGCCACCAATGCATGGCCTGGGTGGGGCGTTGGCGAAACTCATCGCGGTTGGCGACCAGATTCAAGGGTACGGCGCTACCGGGTTGCCAAGAAAAAACCGCTAAACACATACTTACTCCGCACTGTGCAGTGCAATGAGATGGCCATCCGGATCCTGAATAACCGCCCGTTGACCAAAAGGCTCTATACTCTGGATCGGTTGCACCAGGACCCCACCGTGCAATCGGACGCGCGCAATGGCTTGGGGAAGGCGGCCTTGGCAATTGAAGTAGGGCAGCATGGCGGCAGCCGGTTCGAGCGAATGAGCGCGTTCGATTAGGGTAAGACCGGAACCGGCGCCGGAAAACTGTAGGCTTGCACTGGCACTGTGGGGCCGGGCATCGCGCAACGGCTGGTCGAAAATAGCGCTGTAAAAGGCGATCGACGCATCTAGGTTGGTGACCGGGAGGTCGAGCCAGAGCAACAGGTTGAAATTTTGTGGCTGAGTCATAGCGGCGCGCACGGCAAAAACAGTAGTGTAGGGCAGTGACCGCGCGTTGACAACGGCCTTGCCCTAGACGCCGAACTAGCCCTGACTGTCGGTCGATTCAAAAATCTTGTCGGCACTGGCGGCGACGAAACCCTGGTACAGCTGGCCGGCGTCATCGCAATAACGCTTGGCAAACTCGTAGTAACAGGTTGAGACCTCATGGCGGTCACCGTCGGCAAACTCAAACTCCTGGGTCGAGGCTAGGGTCGATGACTGCTCCAGTAAGACCGCTGGTGAGCCCTTGACCCGGCCGCCACTGGCGTTGATGTTGAAGCCTAACGCCTCAACAAACTCATTCAGGTCGGCCACCTCCGACATCTGCGCCAGGGCATTGATGCTGATCGTGAAATGGTTTACTCGCAGACCGATAATGCTCAACCAGGCGGCATATTCACTCTCGGCCGCGAGCATTTTATAGTCGGCAAAGGTCGGTGCAAGCCAGGCTCGGCCGCGCCAGAATACGCTCGCATCCGCGGCCGTATCAACCGGCATTTGGCCGATCAATCGCTGCAGAACAGCCTGGCTTTCGGCCGACAATTCTTCGACCCGCAGCTCACTGATAAAGATGCGCGGCAAGTCTGAACTCGGCGGCGTATAGCCCATGGCGTCGAGTTTTTTACCGGCAAAGTAATAGGGTTCGAAACGCTTATAGCCAAGTGCCAAAATCAGGGGTTCCAGTGTCGCGAGTCGGGCCGGGCCCTGGTTGAAGGTGCGAAAGGCAATATGATCGTTCAATACCGTCTCACCGCGCATCCTTAAGGCGCCTTCAATGGCCTCTGCCTGAGGTGTCATCTTGATATAGTCTTGCCAAATCTGCTGATAGAATTCACTAGTATTCACGATGCGTTTCTGCCTAAGTCATTGAGTGGGAGGCCGCGGCCGGTCTGCCCAAGCATAGGACGGAACCGCCGGTGGCGTTACCAGAGGAACGCCCCGTTGTTATGGGAAAGAGACATTGGTTTAGGGCGCTAATGACTCGCTCAGTTTGAGGGCGTCGGCCGAGCGCCGTTGTAAACGCAGTTTGTGCACAGCATCCCAGACCAAGAGCGCCAAGGCGCTCCAGATAATACCAAAGGTGACCAACTTGGCGGGCTCCAAGGGTTCGTTGTAGACAAATACGGCGAGTAAAAACATGCCGCTGGGGCCAATATATTGGAAGAAGGCAATGGTCGACAGGGGCATTCGGTTGGCCGCTGCGGCAAAGCAGATCAATGGAATCATCGTCACGGGTCCGGCGATAAATAATTGAAAATTGGTGAACGGGTCGTTGGTGAAAAAATTGGCGCTTGAACTAGTGGCGAAAAGCAAATAGATCAATGCGATGGGCAACAGCAGGCCGGTCTCGAGTGCCATGCCTACGAAGCTGTCGACCGCCAGCTTTTTGCGGACTAGGCCGTAGAGTCCGAAGCTGGTGGCCAACGCCAGCGCCACCCAGGGTAATTCACCAAAGCGAATCAATTCAAAGAGGACGGCGACCAGACACAGGGCTGCGGCAATTTTTTTGATCCGATCGAGGCGCTCGGCGAAAAAAATCATCCCAAGTAAGATATTGATCAATGGATTTATGTAATAACCCAAGCTGGCACTGAGCATTTGATTGTCATTGATCGCCCAAATAAAGACCCCCCAGTTGGTGCCGATGATGAGGCTTGAGGCCAATAGGCTGAGGCGGATTTTAGGGTTGCACAGTGCGCTCCACAAGGGACGCCAGCGCCGACTGAGGGCGATGATGATTAGCGTCAAGACCAGGCTCCAGACGACCCGATAGGCGAGGATGTCCAACGCCGGTAACGCCCCTACCCATTTGAAATAGACTGGCCCGATGGCCCAAAGGGTGAACGCGGTCAATGCAAATAGATAACCCTGTCGTTGTTGCTGGTCCATACTAAGCCTCTGGCATACATCGTTGACGGGCAGTCAACGCTGCCGGGAGCAGACCATAACCACAACCGCTGGGTTACACCAATCATTTATACCAGCTAAATTCAGATAGCTGAGTTTTTCGCTTGGGTTAGTAGTCCTGTTTGGCAAACTAAGGCACAATAAAGTTAGTGTATTGGGCTGTTTCAGCCAATCTGTGCGATAAGCAGCGCGACACAGGATTATCAATGAATTCGGGCCTGTTAACTCAATAAAAGGGATTAAGACCAATGATTCGCAAATGTATGTTTCCAGTGGGCGGTTACGGCACACGTTTTTTGCCGGCCACCAAGGCATTGCCAAAAGAGATGTTGCCGGTCGTGAACAAGCCTCTGGTGCAATACGGCGTGGAAGAATCGATCGAAGCGGGCTTGAATTACATCGGTTTCGTCACCGGGCGCGGTAAACGCGCCATCGCCGACCACTTCGATATTTCCTATGAGCTGGAGCACCAGATCAATGGCTCGACCAAGGAACAGTATTTAGAATCGATTCGTCATGTGATGGAAACCGGGGTGTTCTCTTACACCCGACAGAAAGAAATGAAGGGTTTGGGCCATGCCATCTTAGCGGGCGAAACCCTGATCGGTAATGAGCCCTTCGGCGTGGTGTTGGCCGATGACCTCTGTGTCAACGAGCCGGGCGAAGACAATGTGCTCGCGCAGATGGTCAAGATTTATCGGCAGTTTCGTTGTTCGATCGTTGCGGTCATGGAAGTACCGACCGACGAGATTCACAAGTATGGTGTCATTTCCGGGGAGTTGATGAAAGACGGTCTCTATCGGGTCAGTGATATGGTTGAAAAACCCGATGCCAAGGATGCCCCGAGCAATCTCGCGGTCATTGGGCGCTATATTCTCACTCCGGATATCTTTGAAATATTGCGCCATACCCCACCGGGTAAAAACGATGAAATTCAATTGACCGATGCCCTCAAACAGCAGTGTCAGGACGGGGTCGTGTTGGCCTATCGGTTTAAGGGCACACGCTTCGATTGCGGGTCGGTGCAGGGTTTTGTTGAGGCGACTAACTACTGTTTCGAAAATATCTACCAGCAAGGCGATAACAGCTAAATGGGCATCGACTGGCCATTGGCTTGATCTGTGCCCAACAAAAAGCCCGGCCAAGCCGGGCTTTTTTATGCCAACCGATAATCGGTTAGAGGACTAAGCGACGCACATCGGACAGCACCAGCGCGATAAAGGCGGTGAACTTCGCCGCATCAGCACCGTTGATGGCACGATGATCGTAGGACATCGACAGCGGAGTAAAGTTGCGTGGTACAAACTCCGTGCCGTTCCAATGCGGTTTAATGGCGTTCTTGGAGACACCCAAGATCGCCACTTCGGGTGCATTGACGATCGGCGTAAAGGCGGTACCACCTAAGGCACCCAGACTCGACACGGTAAAACAACCACCCTGCATTTCAACCGACTTGACCTTGCCATCGCGACCGCGCTTGGCAAAATCGATGATTTCCTCGGCTATCTGCCAGATCGATTTCTTATCGGCGTCTTTAATCACCGGAACGATCAAGCCATTGGGTGTATCAACTGCAATGCCTATATTGACATACTGCTTGTGGACCATGTGCTTACCATCGGCCATCAGCGAGACGTTGAATTTCGGAAATTCGATCATAGCGGCGGCACAGGCCTTGACGATAAAGGCCAGTGGGCTGATCTTAACCCCGCGCTTTTCCATCTCACCCTTGAGCGATTGACGGAAGGCTTCGGTATCTGTCACATCGGCCTCATCGAATTGGGTCACATGCGGAATCACCAGAGCATTACGCACCATATTAACGGCGGTAAGCTGTTGAATTCGGCTCATTTCCTTGATTTCGACAGTGCCAAAGCGCGCAAAGTCCTGATCGGGTACGGTCGGTAAACCGGCCCCGGCCGTGATCTGCTGCGGCTCTTGTAAGCGCTTCTTAACCCAACCGGCGACGTCATCTTTGATCACTCGGCCACGTGGTCCAGTACCTGGTACTGCACCAAGGTCGACACCAAATTCTCGAGCCAATTTACGCACCGCGGGACCGGCATGTACTGCCTTACCGGAGGCCACTGGCGCACTCGCGGGCACCGGGATCACGGGGGCAGGTGCTTCAGCCTTCGGCGTCTTAACCTCTGCTCGGGATGGAGCTGCGACGACCGGCGCGCTAGGAGCAGCGGCATTGGTTTTCACTTCAATCAGCTGAGTACCTTGGGCAACGGTATCACCAACCTTAACCGTGATGGACACCACTTCGCCGGATATCGGAGAGGGTACATCCATCGAGGCCTTGTCGGACTCCAGTACCACCAGGGTATCGTCGAGGGCTATCTGATCGCCGACCTGGATGGCTATCTCGATAACACTAGCGCTGTCCATGCCAATATCGGGCACGGTGACGGTTTCGATCGCTGACCCGGCCGGCGCTGCTGGAGCTGCAGCGGGTTCAGCAACGGAATTGGTCGCAGCTACGCTCGCCGGCGCAGAGCCGGCCGTCTTGAGTTCCAATAAAATTGAACCTTCAGAGACGGTATCGCCAACCTGCACGCTGATCGCGATCACCTCGCCACCCTGCGGTGCTGGGACATCCATGGAGGCCTTGTCGGACTCCAGAATCACAATGGTGTCTTCCTCGGCAATAACATCGCCGACCTGGACGGCGATCTCGATAATATTGGCACTGTCCATACCGATGTCTGGTACCAATACAGTGGTTACGCTGCTGGTCTCGGCGTTAGCCTGCGGCGCAACAGCTACGGGGGCCGCGGCAACGGCTGGTGCTGCGGCCGGCGTATTAGCACTGCTGCTCGGGGCGCTCGCGTCGCTGGCCAGTTCGATATAGATCATCTCGTCACCTTCGGTGACGCTATCGCCTTCCTGGATCTTAAGCTGAACAATTTTGCCGGCCACGGGGGACGGAACGTCCATCGAGGCCTTGTCAGATTCCAACACCAGAATGGTATCGTCAACGCCGATCACGTCGCCCGCTTTCACGCTCACCTCAATACAGGTGGCGGAATCCATTCCGATATCGGGTACTCGGATAATTTCAGTGGTCATGTAAGACTCCTAATTCGGCAATCATACTGTCATTGGATTGGGTTTGTTGACGTCCAATGCATATTTTTTAATCGCTTTGGTCACTACCTTGGCTTCGATCACACCCTCATCGGCCAAGGCTTTTAATGCCGCCACCGTGATCCAGTTGCGATCTACTTCAAAGAAGTGACGCAGCTTGGCGCGCGAGTCACTGCGGCCAAACCCATCGGTACCCAACACGGTATAGGACTGGGGTACCCACTTGCGGATCTGATTACCATAGTTTTTCATATAGTCACTGGCCGAAATAACTGGCCCACGGCGCGCTTTGAGCATCTGCGTGACATAGGCTTCAGCCTGGTCCGCTTCCGGATGCAAGAGGTTCTGCCGGTCGACTTCAAGACCATCACGGGTCAGTTCGTTATAGCTGGTGACCGCCCAAACATCGACTTCGACTTTATAGTCGTTACGCAGCATTTCGGCTGCGGCACGAACTTCCTGCAAGATGGAGCCAGAGCCGAACAGCTGCACAGCCTGCTTGCTCTTCTTAACGCCATCTTCCAGCAAATACATGCCTTTCTTGATGCCATCGATCATCTCAGGCTCTAAGCCGGGATGCTGGTAGTTCTCGTTCAGGGTGGTAATGTAGTAGAAAACATTTTCCTGATTCTCGATCATCCGGCGTAAACCGTCTTGGACGATGGTGGCAATTTCATAGCCATAGGTAGCGTCATAGGTCACACAGTTCGGAATGGTGCCAGCCAGTATATGACTGTGGCCATCCTGATGCTGCAAACCCTCACCGTTGAGGGTGGTCCGACCGGAGGTCGCGCCAATCAAGAAGCCCCGTGCCTGCAAATCGCCTGCGGCCCAAGCCAAGTCACCGATACGCTGGAAACCAAACATGGAATAGTAGGCGTAGAACGGCACCAGCTGGTAATTATAGGTACTGTAAGAGGTCGCCGCGGCAATCCACGAGCTCATGGCACCGGATTCGTTGATACCCTCTTGCAGAATTTGGCCTTTGAGATCTTCTTTGTACCACATGACCTGATTCTTATCCTGCGGGATATAGGTCTGTCCCAATGCCGAATAGATACCAAATTGGCGGAACATGCCTTCCATACCAAAGGTCCGGGCTTCGTCCGGGACAATCGGCACGATACGTTCGCCGATCGCCTTGTCTTTCATCAACTGGGATAACAGACGAACGAAGTTCATCGTGGTGGATATCTCACGGTCACCAGAATCTTTGGTGATCGAGTCGAAGGCCTCGAGCGTTGGCACGGTGACCTTGCCTTCGGCTTCTCTGCGACGGATCGGGATATAACCGCCCAAGGTATTCCGGTGGTTGCGGATGTACTGCATCTCAGGACTGTTTTCGTCCGGACGATAAAAAGGAATCTGACCTGCATCGAGATCGGCATCGGAAACGGGCACACCGCATCGGTCACGGAACTGCTTTAGGTCATCAACCGATAGTTTTTTCAGCGAATGAGTCATGTTCTTCGCTTCACCGGCTTCGATGCCATAACCCTTGACGGTATGCGCCAAGATGACAGTCGGTTTGCCGTTGTTGTCGTTAACCGCACGATTGAACGCCGCATACACCTTATAAGGGTCGTGGCCACCACGGTTCAAACGGAAGATATCCTCATCGGAGAGATCTTTAACCAATTCCGCCAATTCAGGATACTTACCAAAGAAGTGCTCACGAGTGTAGCTGCCGCCATGAGATTTATAGGATTGCAATTCGCCATCGACGACCTCGTCCATACGTTTTTGCAACAAGCCTTTGGTATCGTTAGCAAACAGTCGATCCCAATGGCGACCCCAGACGACCTTGACCACATTCCAGCCAGCGCCGCGGAACATACCTTCCAATTCTTGGATGATCTTACCGTTGCCGCGCACCGGCCCGTCGAGCCGCTGCAGGTTGCAGTTGACGACAAAATTGAGGTTGTCTAGGTTCTCGCGACCGGCGAGCGATATAGCGCCTAAGGATTCCGGCTCGTCCATCTCGCCGTCACCCAGGAACGCCCAAACTCGGCCACCTTTTTCAATCTTTTCGTGGTTTTCCATATAGCGCATAACATGCGCCTGATAGATTGCCTGTATCGGTCCCAAGCCCATCGAAACGGTCGGGAACTGCCAGTAATCGGGCATCAACCAGGGGTGCGGATAGGACGACAGGCCATTACCGTCGACTTCACGACGAAAGTTGTGCAATTGGTCTTCGCTTAACCGACCTTCAACGAAGGAGCGTGCGTAGATACCCGGGGATATATGGCCTTGGAAGTAGACCATGTCACCCGGATGGGTCGCGGTAGGTGCCCGCCAAAAGTGGTTAAAGCCAATGTCATAGAGGGTCGCAGAAGACTGGAAGCTGGAAATATGGCCACCCAGATCATCGCCGGACTTGTTGGCGCGAACCACCATGGCGACCGCGTTCCAACGAATGATGGCGCGGATTTTTCGCTCCAGCTCGTTGTCACCGGGGTATTTAGGTTCTTCTTCCAAACGGATGGTATTGCGAAAGGGTGTATTAATAGCAAAGGGGACCGAGTCGCCCGTGTGTGTCACCTGGTCAGAAAGCCGTTTCAATAAGAATTGCGCGCGATCAGCGCCTTCTTCGCGCACTACAGAACTTAGTGCGTCGAGCCACTCTTGCGTTTCAATGGTATCAATATCATGTTCCATAGAGTTAAACCCTCTTCCCCAATGGTTAACGGACCAATGCCGTAGTAAGTGTTAAAAATTCAGTCAAGCTCAGCAACCGAGGCGAATTATTATTTAGCGCCCTAGCCGCAGTAAACTCGATACTCGAGCCGGTAAATCGAAGATGTCGCTGTTAGCGACATTTTCAGAAAGGGCGAAATTCCGCTTTTTTTGTCGCCCTAAATAGAAAACGGCAGCCGAAGCTGCCGTTTTCAATGATTTTTTATTAGGTGTCTTTTTACAGGATATTACCAACACTTACAATCTTAAATGTGTTCGACCCGCCATGCACCCCTTGATGATCGCCATAGGCCAAAATGACGAGGTCGCCGTCCTTGACCCTGCCGCGTCGCTTCACTTCGTCGACCGCGAGTCGATTTACCTGATCACCGGCATGAGCGGTGTTATCAAATGGGATGGCCTCGACACCTCGGTACAGGGCGACCCTGCGTGCAGTGCTGTCGTGTCGGGTCAGGGCATAAATCGGCAAGCCGGAGCTGATTCGCGACATCCACAGGGGTGTGGAGCCCGATTCGGTCATGCACAGGATGGCTGTGACGCCGCGCAGATGATTGGCGGCATACATGACTGTCATGGCGATGGTTTCGTCGATACGCTTGAACTCCGTGCCAATGCGGTGGCGTGACACGGTGGTCAGCTTGTGTCGTTCGGCACCCAGGCAAATGTCGTGCATCGCCTTGACGGTTTCAATAGGGTATTTGCCTACGGCCGTTTCGGCCGAGCACATGATGGCGTCGGTGCCATCCAGAACGGCATTGGCGACGTCGAACACCTCCGCCCGGGTCGGAAATGGATTGTCGATCATCGATTCCATCATCTGGGTGGCCGTGATCACGATGCGATCCAAAGTTCGGGCCCGCTTGATGATATGTTTTTGCACCCCGATCAGCTCTGCATCGCCGATTTCCACGCCCAGGTCGCCGCGGGCGACCATCACGACATCGGATGCGAGGATGATTTGATCTAGGTTGTCGTGGTCCAAGGTCGCTTCAGCACGTTCCAGTTTGGCAATCAGTTCTGCACTGGAGCCCGCCGCATTGAGCAGCTGGCGCGCCTCGATCATGTCCTGCGCGCTGCGCGGAAAGGACACCGCGACATAGTCGACGCCAATTTCAGCGGCGGTGAGTATATCTGCCTTGTCTTTGCTGGTCAGCGCTGCGGCTGAGAGGCCGCCGCCTAACTTGTTAATGCCCTTATTGTTAGACAGCGGGCCACCCTGAATAACCCGCGTATGGACCGCATTCGCTGCGACTTGCTCAACCTGGACCTTGACGCGGCCATCGTCTAGCAAATAGATGTCGCCGACCTGGCTATCGCTGGCCAGTGCGGGGTAGTCGATGCCGACCCGCTTATGGCTGCCAAGGTGCTTGTCGAAGTCTGCATCGAGGACAAAGGCTTGGCCGACGATCAACTCTATCTTGGCGTCGTCTTTAAAGCAGGCAATGCGAATTTTCGGACCCTGTAAATCGGCCATAATGGCCACTTGCGGCAAACCCAGGTGGGCCGTGATGGCCCGCACCTGTTCTGCCCGGCGCTGATGGTCGGCCGGGCTACCATGCGAAAAGTTTAAGCGAACCGTATTGGCGCCGGCCTGTAACAGTTGTTCGAGCACGCCTTCTCGATCTGTCGCCGGGCCCAGAGTGGTTACAATCTTGGTGCGTCGCATGGTCATTGTGGGTTCTCGCTGTTCTCGGCCAGAGGCCTTTAGTGAAGGTCGATACGGCTCGCCACCGAACTAAAGCACGAGCAATGCTTAAAGTTAGTTGCACGGCAACTGTCTCTAAGCATTATGTTAGTCGGCATCTTCAAGTTTGTAACGTGTATCAGTCAGGGCCGCCTTGATTCGTTTTAGATGGCTTTGGAATTCAGGCCCTAACTTAAGCGTTACGCCGGTCGCCATGACATCTAATAGGGTCAGATGCACGATACGCGACGTCATGGGGGTATACATGTCGGTATTTTCTGGACTGTCGACACCCAACAGAATGTTGCTGTTGGCGGCCAAGGGCGAGTGGGGCGAGGTCAGGGCGATCACCGTGGCACCCGAATCACGGGCGATCTGGGCAGTTTCAACCAGCGAGATGGTTCGGCCGGTATTAGAGATGATGACTACTACATCCCCAGGTTTGGCGGCGGCGGCGGCCATGCGTTGCTGCAGTACATCGGTATAGTGCACACAGGGCGTATTGAGTCGGAAAAACTTATGCTGAGCGTCCATGGCTACGCTACCGGACGCGCCTAGGCCATAAAATTCAATGCGCCGAGCTTGAGACAGGGCGTCAACCGCGCGGCTCAGTGCGTTTGGGTCGATTGAGCGCTTGGCGTCGCTAATCGCGCTCATGGTCGCCTCAAAAATTTTGCTGCTGTAATCCTCGACCCGATCGTTCGGCTCGACATTGCGATTCACATAGGGGGTGCCCGTCGCCAGACATTGCGCCAGCTTTAGCTTAAAATCCGGGAAGCCGGTACAGTCCAAGCTGCGGCAAAAGCGATTGACGGTCGGCTCTGAGACATCCGCCGCCTTAGCCAGGCTGGCTATACTGGAGCGGATGGCTTTGTTGGGATCATTAAGGATAACGACGGCGACCTTGCGTTCGCTTTTACTGAGGCAACTTGGGTTGGATTTAAGGCGATCTAATATATTGGCAGTCATTGTAGTTTTTGTTCCAATTTTGATTGCCTTAGAATTGTAGGAAATCAACAACTTCAAGGTAAAGTGATCCAGCTCTAGCAATCGTGTGTTTGCCCGAGGAAACGTCATTTAAGCCCACATTGTAAAGGTTCAAACCAATAAAGCATTGTATTATCAAGAATTATGCTGGTTATTATGTAGTAAAATTACGTGAAAAGTGATTTAATGCCTAATTTACTGCCTTTAATGAAATAAAGCTACATTTACACTTTTAGTCAGGAGTAAGATGAACCCAGTTATCACCCCGGTCCACTGCAATGTCGTAATTTTTGGTGGCAATGGCGATTTGGCAATCCGCAAGCTGTTGCCGGCGCTCTATCATCTCGAACGCGATGGTCATATTTGCGGCAGTGCCCGAATAATAGGGGCCTCGCGCAGCGATCTGGGCGGCGAGGCATACCGGGCTCTGGTCCGGGCCGGGTTTGACGAATTTATTGGTGCCGAAGATTGGGACGAAAATCTCTGGTCAACCTTCTCTGAGCGACTCGATTACATTGCTGTGGACGCCAAAGATCCAGCGTCCTTTGCCAAGCTAAAGCGTGCCTTGGGTAGCGAGTTCGAAGCTCAGGACACGGTTTATTATCTGTCCACCGCACCGCAGTTCTTTGGTCCTATCTGTGAGAACCTGGCCGCAGCCGGTCTTATTTCGCCGTCCAGTCGGGTGGTGTTGGAAAAGCCGATCGGCAAATCATTGGCCTCATCGAAGGTGATCAACGACGCGGTCGCCAAGGTCTTCCCCGAAAACAATATCTACCGAATCGACCATTATCTGGGCAAGGAAACGGTACAGAATCTATTGGCACTGCGCTTTGCCAACGCCTTATTCGAGCCGGTTTGGTCCAACTCCCATATTGATAATGTCCAGATTACCGTGTCAGAGACGGTCGGTTGCGAGGGGCGCTGGGGTTATTACGACGATTCCGGTGCGCTGCGCGATATGATCCAAAACCACATGCTCCAGCTCCTGTGCCTAGTGGCCATGGGCGTACCCGTTTCACTCGAGCCGGAAGCGGTGCGAGCCGAAAAAATCAAGGTGCTTAAATCGCTCAAAACCATGTCGCCCGATCAGGTCCGCCGCAACGCGATTCGAGCCCAATATGGTGCCGGCAATATGGCCGGCAAGGCGGTACCCGGCTATAAAGAAGAGCCCGGTGGTAAGCCCGAATCGAGCACTGAAACCTTCGTGGCGATTAAAGCCGAGCTCCATAATTGGCGCTGGCGGGGTGTCCCCTTCTTCTTGCGCACGGGCAAGCGTTTACCATCCCGTTTTAGCGAAATCGTTATTCAGTTTAAAAGTGTGCCGCACTCTATTTTCCCGTCAACGTCGAATCTACTGCCCAATAAGCTAGTGATTCGGCTGCAGCCGGAGGAATCGATACAGCTCTCCATGATGAATAAAATTCCGGGGCTTAGTGAAGGCATGCCAGTTATGCCGGTCACCCTGAACCTAACCATGCCCGATCGTTTTGCCGAAGTGCGCGTCCCCGAAGCCTATGAGCGGCTCATTCTCGATGTGATGCGCGGTAATTCCACGCTCTTCGTGCATCGTGATGAGGTTGAGGCCGCCTGGGTCTGGGCCGATGCGATACTCGATGAGTGGTCGGTTTCAACGGTCGAACCACACAGCTACCCCGCGGGCAGCTGGGGGCCGCAAGCGTCCTTCGAGTTGACCGCTCGCGATGGCCGATCTTGGCATGAATCCAAATAATTAAGGAGCTCTAAGCGCGATGATTACACCGCAGATTTTTCCAGATCGAGACAGCCTAACCCAGCAGTTGTCGGAGCAAATAGTCGCGCGTCTAAGCGCCGACCTGCTGGCCTTCGGCGTGGCCAGCCTCGCCGTGTCCGGTGGGCGCACGCCGGTCGATCTACTGCAACGTCTCAGTCGAGCCGATATCGATTGGCCCCATGTTTGGGTGACCCTGGTCGATGAACGCTGGGTCGATAAGGCCGACGAGGCCAGCAACGAGAGGCTGGTGCGCGAAAATCTCCTGATCCACCATGCCGCAGCAGCCCGTTTTATCGCCTTGAAAACCGAGCACGAGCACCCTAAGGATGCGCTTGCGGAGCTGAGCGTTAGTTTGTCAGTCTTGCCTGAGCAGTTCAGCGTGGTGGTCTTGGGCATGGGTGAAGATGGCCACACTGCCTCGTTTTTCCCGGGTGCCGCTACCCTAAGCGATTGTCTCGATTTGACCAATCCTCAGCCCTGTTGCGCCACCTTGCCACTCACCGCCCCTCACGCTCGGATGACGCTAACCTTACAGCGGATCTTAGCCAGCCGCTGGTTGGTTTTGCATCTGACCGGTGATGCCAAGTTAGACGTGTTAACCGAAGCCTGGCAAGACGGTCCGATTGAGTCGCTGCCGGTGCGCAGTGTGTTAAAACAAGAGCAGAGCCCGTTGGCCATCTTCTTTGCCAGCTAACTAACCGGAGATCTCCATGAGCCTCACCGTACAGAAAATTACCGATCGAATCGTCGCGCGCAGTGCCAAATCCCGAGCCAAATATTTGGCCAGGATGCAGCAGGCAGGCGATAACATCCCCGATCGCAAGCAACTGTCCTGTGGCAATCTGGCGCACGGCTTTGCCGCCTGCGAGCCGGCAACCAAAAACACCATTAAAATGATGAACGCGGCTCATATCGGCATCATTACCTCCTATAACGATATGCTCAGCGCGCACCAGCCCTACCAGCGTTTTCCGGCCATCATTAAACAGGCGGCAGGTGAGATGGGCTGCACCGCCCAAGTAGCCGGCGCCACCGCGGCCATGTGCGATGGCGTGACTCAGGGTCAGCCGGGGATGGAGCTGAGCCTGTTCAGTCGAGACAACATCGCCATGTCGGCGGCCATTGGCCTGTCGCACAACATGTTCGACGCGGCGATGTATTTGGGCGTATGCGATAAGATCGTCCCCGGTCTGGTCATGGGTGCTCTGCGCTTTGGCTATTTGCCCACTATTTTTGTCCCAGCCGGGCCCATGCCGAGCGGTTTGCCCAACGACGAAAAAGCCCGCATTCGCCAAGAATATGCTCAGGGTAAGGTGGGCCGTGATGAGTTGTTACAGGCCGAATCGGATTCGTACCACAGTGCCGGCACCTGCACCTTTTATGGCACAGCCAACACCAATCAGATGTTGATGGAGATTATGGGCTTGCATCTGCCGGGCAGTAGCTTTGTCAATCCGGAAAATTCACTGCGCGACCTGTTGACCGCCGAAGCCACCAGTCAAGTTTTGCGCATCACACGGCAGAATGGTCAGTACACACCGCTCTATGCCATCCTCACTGAAAAGGCCTTTGTTAACGGCATTGTCGGTCTGCATGCGACGGGTGGATCCACCAACCTGACCATTCACCTGATTGCTATGGCGCGTGCCGCAGGCATTATTTTGACTTGGCAAGATTTTGCCGATCTGTCGAAAATTGTACCCTCGATTGCACGGGTCTACCCCAACGGTATGGCCGATGTGAATCATTTCCACGCTGCCGGGGGTTTGCCCTATGTCATCGGCCAATTGCTCGAGGGCGATTTGCTGCATGAGGACGTGACCACCATTATGGGTCAGGGCCTGCATCGCTATACCCAAGAGCCCTTTATCGAGGCCGGCCAGGTTGTGTTTAAGGCCGGCACCGTGGCATCGCTCAATAAGGACATCGTTCGGCCCATTACCGAACCCTTTAGTTTGGAAGGTGGCCTGCAGGTCTTGGATGGCAATTTGGGTATCGGTGTAATCAAGAGCTCAGCGCTTAAAGAAACTCAGAAAATCATTGAGGCTCCCGCGGTTATCTTTGACAGCCAGCACGACTTGCAGGCGGCCTTTGACGCAGGGCAACTCGATCGGGATTGCATGGTCGTGGTCCGTTTTCAGGGTCCAAAAGCCAACGGCATGCCAGAGTTGCACAAGTTGACACCGTTGCTCGGCGTATTGCAGGACAAGGGCTATAAGGTCGGCCTGGTAACGGATGGCCGTATGAGCGGTGCCTCCGGCAAGGTGCCTGCGGCCATTCACGTGTCGCCGGAAGCCGCCATAGGCGGTCCGTTGGCCCGTATTCAAGAGGGCGATATAATCTATTTAAACACCCATACCGGCGTTTTAGCGGTTCGTCTGACAGAACAAGAACTCAGCCGCCGCAGTCTCGCCTCGGCCGATTTATCGGCCAGCCACTTTGGCGTTGGCCGTGAGTTGTTTGCCCATATGCGCATGGCCGTCAGTACGCCGGAAGAGGGTGCTACCGTATTTCGTTTTGAAGATTTTGAGGAGTAGTGCATGCAAGAATTAGGTCTAATTGCCGATATTGGCGGCACCAATGCGCGTTTTGCCTTGGCACCGATACACACCTTGGCGGCGGGTCAGGAACTGGTCATTCGTGAAGCCGAATTGATTGCGCCTACGGCCTTAAATGGTGCGCATTACGCCACCATTGGTGACGCAATAGAAGCCTATCTGTCGGGCCCCGCCAAAGGCTATGCCCGTCCGGCCCATGCAGTGATGGCCATCGCCTGCCCGACGGATCAAGATCAGATCAGTATGACCAACCATACCTGGGCCTTCAAGGTCTCGGAATTGAAGGCGGCCACGGGTTTGACCAGCCTAAAGTTTATCAACGATTACAACGCCCTGGCCAATGCCATTCCGCATCTCGATGAAGCCGATTTGATCCAGGTCGGCCCCGGCGCGGCGGTTAAGGGTATGCCCATCGCCGTAACCGGCCCGGGCACCGGCTTGGGTCTCGCGGCGCTAGCGTTCAGTGCGGTCGGCCCGGTCACCCTGGAGACCGAAGGGGGGCATGCACACTATGCACCGACCACCGAGACTGAAATTGACATTCTGCGTTTCTTGTTGAAAAAATACAGCCGCGTTTCAAATGAACGACTTATTTCCGGTATGGGTTTGGAGAACATATACAGCGCCTTGACGGCCATGCAGGGCGCCGAAAAATTCTTAACCGCCCCGGAAATTTCCACCGCAGCGGTGGCGCAAACAGACCCGATCTGCAGCCAGGCTTTGGCGCAATTTTGCGCAATAGTCGGCAGCTATGCCGGGGATGTTGCCCTAACTCTTGGCGCTAAAGGGGGTCTCTATATCACCGGGGGTATTATTCCGCGCTTTATCGATTTCTTTGCGCAGAGTGAATTTCGCAGCCGCTTCGATGACAAGGCACGCCTATCCGGTTTCGTGACCCCCATACCCACCTATGTGGTGGTCGCCAAACAACCTGGTCTATTAGGCTCGGCCGCCGTGTTAAACCAACGCGTCAACTATAAATTGTGGGACTGATAAGAGTCTTGGTCAGCCGAATGTTGGTCAATAACAAAATAAGAGAATTGCTGAATGAACTATACGCTTGAAGATATAATGACCCAGGCCTATCCGGTAATGCCGGTGTTGGCCGTGGAGCGAGTCGAGGATGCCATCCCACTAGCGCAGGCGCTGAAAGCCGGTGGCTTAAACGTATTGGAAGTCACCTTGCGCACGGCCAATGCCATGGCGGTGATTGAGGCGATGAAAACCGTCGCGGGCGTTATCGTCGGCGCAGGTACTGTAACCCGAGTCGAGCAGCTCCACGAGTTGGTGCGCATCGGCGCCGATTTCGCGATCAGCCCGGGCGCCACACCGGCGCTGCTGGCCGAAGGCAAACGGGTCGAGCTGCCTTTCCTACCGGCGATCGCAACCGTCTCGGAGATGATGCAAGGCTTGGAGTTAGGGTATGAGCATTTTAAGTTTTTCCCAGCCGAAGCGGCAGGTGGCACAGCGGCCCTAAAATCCTTTGCCGGCCCCTTTCCCAAGGTTCGTTTCTGCCCAACGGGTGGCATTTCAGTAAAAAACTTTAAAGACTATTTAGCCCTAGACAATGTTACCTGTGTCGGTGGCTCCTGGCTGGTACCATCGGATGCACTCGCAGAACAAGACTGGGACCGAATAGAGGCATTGGCCCGGCAAGCCTGTTTTTTGGTTTAACTGGCTTAACCGGTTGAAACAAGTGCTGGCAGGTAACCCATGCACCACATCAAGCTGGCTTGCCGGTCACCGTTTTCCGAGCTGCATTGCGCTAGTTCAGCGGCACCCGGGCTTGCTGAGGTGGTCACGTTTGGCTGCTAAGCGCGCACTATCAGTCGATACCAAAAGCCCGAACTCCACCTGGTTGAAAATCCTTCCCAGTTGGATCCTTTTCAAGGCGTACTTTCTGAAGCTCTACTCTACACTGTCGGGCAAATACGATAGGGCGAATCAAGAGTGATTGTGATCGAGCACTCCGCCGTAAATCAAATGTCCTAAGGAGTGACCGATGGCGAACTATGAGCTGGCTTCAAAAATTGCTCATCTACGCAAAATTTCCACCAGCTTTGTTGATTATCAAGGCAATGAGGCACAGGTTCCATTCGAAAATATTGAATTAATTCTCAGTGCCATGGGTTACGAGCTTGAGGACGAAGCAAAGCTAGCCCACGATGCCTGGCAGCTCGATACCCACCAATGGAATCAGTTACTGGAACCTATTACCGTATTGTCGCCGCTAAGAGATTACTGGGGCATCAATATCTATGTTAAAAATTACGAGTTGAGTCAGGCGGGCCATTGGTCCATCACCTGTGAAACGGGCTCACGGCTTGAGGGGTCCTTTCATTTGGACGGCCTAAACCAGACCGGCGATTATTGGATGGGTCACATTCAACATGTGCGGCGTATTCTGCCGTTGCCCATGGATTTGCCCTTGGGTTACCATCAGATTCAAGTTAGTGTCGGTGAATCCACAATGACCTCGCCGCTGATTGTGACCCCGAAAACCAGTTATCACAGCGAGCCGATGCGGCGCGGGGATAAGACCTGGGGAACTGCGATTCAGCTCTACACCCTGCGCTCTGAGTCCAATTGGGGCATGGGAGATTTCGGCGATTTAGCGCAACTGATTCGCGATATGGCCAGCGCCGGTGCCGATGTTATTGGCTTGAATCCAATCCATGCCCTATACCCCATTAGCCCTGATCATTGCAGCCCTTATAGCCCGTCGAATCGCAGCTTTTTAAATGTCCTGTACACCAACATACCCGATGTACCGGAATTTCTAGCGTCACCGGCCCTGCAACGAAAAATAACCACTAAAACCTTTGCTGCCCGCGTAACCGCTTTACGCGCCTGTGACGATGTCGACTATGCCGGGGTGAGTGCGTTAAAGTTTGAATTTTTTGAAGCGCTTTTTGCACTCTTCTGCAAAAATCATCTTGGCAAAGGCACTGCACGTGAGCGATCGTACAATGAATTTGTTCGCTCCCAGGGCGAGCCATTACGCAATCATGTCCTCTTTGATGCCTTGTTGGCGCATTTTAAAGCCCTTGATATTAACGCATGGGGCTGGCCAGTTTGGCCCGAGGCCTATCAAGATTATCGCTCCGAGGCGGTGGCCGAGTTTGCCGCCGAGCACGAACGGGAACTGAACTATTGGACTTATTTGCAATTCATTGCCGATGAGCAGCTGCAAAACGTTAACCAGTTAGCCAAGGACCTGGGCATGAAAATTGGCCTATATCGAGATTTGGCGGTCGGTGCCGACCGTGGCGGTGCCGAGGTCTGGAGCAATAAAGAGAATTTTTGCCTGAGCGCGGCGGTCGGTGCACCACCCGATGCCTTGGGTCCCAATGGTCAGAATTGGGGGCTGCCACCGCTGGACCCGATTAAACTGAAGCAGGAAGGATATCAAACCTTTATTACCTTATTGCGCAATAACATGCGTGCCTGTGGCGCGTTACGGATCGATCATGCTTTGGCTCTGTTGCGTCTGTGGTGGTGCCCGCCAGGCAAAACAGCTGCATTTGGGGCGTATGTTTATTACGACCTGTTCGATTTGCTGGGAATCCTGACACTCGAGTCTCAGCGCAACCAATGTATGGTTATTGCCGAAGATTTGGGCACCGTGCCGGAAGAGGTGACGGCGTTCTTTCCTCAAGCCGAGCTCTATTCCAATAAGGTGTTTTATTTTGAAATGGACGGCGTCGTCTGTACCGAACCACAAGACTACGCCAGCAAGGCGCTGGCAATCGTCTGCAACCATGATATGCCGACCGTCAGGGCTTTTTGGAACAAGAGCGACTTGGATCTGCGCAACCAGTTAAATATGTTCGCCACCGACGAGGATTTTGTCGACGAGCAGGCCCGCCGTGAACAGGCCAAAGGCCTGATTCTCGCGTTATTACAGAAGCACGGCCGCCTACCCCAGGGGGTCAGCCTCGATCCAGCAGATTTAGCAGCCATGACGCAGGCGCTGTGCTTTGCCATCCATAAACAACTGGCCTCGAGTCGCTCGCAAATAGTGGCGATCCAGCTTGAAGATATGATGATGATCAATAAGCCGGTCAACATTCCCGGTACCAGTCATGAGTATCCCAATTGGCGACGCAAACTGGACCGAAGTAGCCAAGAATTGTTTGCCCAGTCCGATATTCAACAATTTTGTCGTGATATTACCGGCTTGCGTCAGCTTTAGTGGCGGTAACGCTTCGGCCCTCGCGTCGATTCCGGCTAAATGTTTCACCGCCTCGACCCGCTACAGCCTATGAATTTCCTCGGTTTGTTAATCTAGGCACCATGACTTGGGTCAGCTGTTGTGAATTTATACTTGCATTTGGTAGTATAATTACGTCTATAATGAGTCCATTGGATATCAAGCTGTAATAAAACTACAAAATGGCGATATAGGCTTATTTACCTTTGGGTAATCGCCGCATGGGCTCCCAGTCTAGATACTGGCGAGCAACGCTTCAAACGACGATAAAAGAGTGAACACAGATGGCCAGTATTAAGTTTGAAAACGTAATTAAAAGCTATGGTGATGTAAATATCATCAAGGGTTTAGACCTCGAAATCCGTGATAAAGAATTCATGGTTTTAGTCGGACCTTCCGGTTGTGGTAAATCTACCACCCTACGTATGATTGCCGGTTTAGAAGAAATAACCGACGGTAAACTCTATATTGGTGATCGGGTTGTTAACACCGTTCACCCGAAAGATCGCGATGTTGCCATGGTGTTTCAGAGCTATGCGCTCTATCCCCATATGACCGTTTATGAAAATATCGCCTTCGGTTTGCGCTTACGCAAGATGGCGAAAGATGAAATTGATCGTTTGGTTACCGAAGCCGCGGACACTCTAGGCTTGGCGCAACTGCTCGATCGTAAACCCAAAGCCTTGTCCGGTGGCCAGCGTCAACGGGTCGCCTTGGGTCGAGCAATTGTGCGCAAGCCGTCGGTGTTTTTGTTTGACGAGCCGTTGTCAAACCTGGATGCCGAATTGCGGGTGCAAATGCGCGCCGAAATTGCCAACCTACAGAAGCGCCTTGGCATTACCTCGGTCTATGTAACCCATGACCAGGTTGAAGCCATGACCATGGGCGATCGCATCGCGGTGTTGCACGATGGTAACCTGCGCCAGGTCGGTACCCCCTTAGACCTATATGACACGCCCGCGAATGTCTTTGTCGCTCAGTTCATTGGCACGCCGAACATGAATATCATCAAGATGAAAGTATCTGATGATGGCAAAACCCTCTCTCATACCGACGTGACCATTGCCGCACCGGCCTTCTGGAAAGCGGGCATCGAGGCCCGTAAGGGTAAGGAAGTCTATGTTGGTTTCCGTCCAGAGCATGTCCGCGATGCGGCTGAGCACGAATGGAAGAACACCGCGTCGATCGCCGGTAAAGTGACCATTATTGAGACTTTGGGTCATGAAGTTGTCGTTCATATGACGATGAGCAGTGAGAAGAAGCCCTTTATTGCCAAGATGGATGTGCACCGCACACCGCAGCTGGGCAACAACCTAGAATTACATATCAATACCGATAAATTGCATCTGTTCGACGGCGAAACGGATCAACGCCTCTAGTCGTTCAGGCACATTATTATGACTTGAAGCCGGCCCATGTCGGCTTTTTTAATGCCTGAGCGTTTTGTGAATCGGCGACCCGTGCTGAACCCTTTGAGCTCTACCGTTAAAAAACCTATACTCTGGCGCTGCCTTCGTGTCTAGGTTGTGGGCTCTTATTTAGCCCTGTGTTTCATCTTTGAGGTCGTCATGAAATTTCAAATAGCGTCACCGAGCCACTACTTCACCGATTTGCGCCTACCCTGGTCGCGACACCTTAACGATTGGCCGGAAGAGTACTTTGTCGAAGTGGCGCGCGGTATTCATCGCAATGTGGTCAAGTTTATTTCGCACAAAGACCAGGTTTATGCGTTAAAAGAATTATCAACGCCCATCGCGCAAAAAGAATATCGACTGTTGCGAGAATTGCAGGAACTTGGCTTGCCGGTGGTTGAGCCCGTGGGCCTGGTTACCAATCGTGATGAAAATGTCAGTGGCTCAACCTATTTGTCGGTCGCCAAACCCAGGACCGTGGATCTGCACAACCGTGGCCTGTTGATAACCAACTATATGGTGGGCGCCTTACCCTATCGTAATATCGTTCAGCAGGGCATTTCACCGAAGCAAATGCATCAAATGCTTGATGCCTTGGCCGAACTGCTAGTCCGCCTGCACTTATCCGGCTTTTATTGGGGCGACTGTTCTTTTTCGAATGCGCTTTTCAAACGCGATGCCGGGCTGATGGCAGCCTATCTGGTCGACGCCGAAACCGGCGAATTGCTCGATGAACTCACCGATCGTCGTCGGGAGCACGATTTGGACCTGGCGCATACCAATATAGCCGGGGATCTGATGGACATCGAGGCATCATTCGGATTGCCCGGCCAAATGGATCCCGTTGACCTGGCAGACTCCTTATTGGATCGCTACAACAACTTGTGGGCTGAGCTCACGCATTTTGAAATATTCAATCCAGAAGATCAGTTTTTGATCGAAAAACGCATTAGTCGACTTAACGATCTAGGTTTCGATGTCGAAGAGATGGAAATTACCACCGTTGATGACGGCAAGCAGGTGCGCATGGTGCCGCGTGTGGTTGAGCACTGGCATCATAAGCGTCGCTTGGCCGCTTTAACTGGGTTTCAGGTGCAGGAGAATCAGGCTCGGCGGTTGCTGAATAGTTTGAATCGCTATCGAATTACCCTCTCCGAGCAGGAAGGTCGTGACGTTCCCTTACCCGTTGCGGCCTATCGCTGGATTTCGGAAATATTTAACCCATCGGTACAGAATATCCCTATAGAATTGAAAGGTGGTCTCGATGACGCTGAAATCTTTCATGAAATTTTGGAGCATCGCTGGTACTTAAGCGAGGCGACCCACGCCGATGTAGGGATGCCATTTGCGTCACAAAGCTATATCGATACGGTATTACGGCGGCGCAACTCCTAGCAGAGCAGGCCGTTAAACCTGCATATTTGACCGTACCAGACTTTTATCGATGCGACGCCAGGAGCATCTCGGGCACTGGAGCTCCTGCCCTTAGACTCAGGACATCAACTGGCACTATTGAAATCGAATGGCTAGCACCCATCTATAGGGGCTACTATCATCCAACCCCAATCTTTACTGAGAACGCCATGGCGAATGCCCTAGAAATATCACATTTAATTAAAACCTACGACAATGGCTTTCAAGCCCTAAAGGGCATCGATTTACAAGTTCCACAGGGGGATTTCTTTGCGCTCTTGGGGCCAAACGGTGCCGGAAAGTCGACCTGTTTAGGAATTGTCTCGTCGCTGGTCAATAAAACCGGCGGGTCTGTGAAGGTCAATGGCTTTGACCTGGTTTCACAGCGCGAGCAGGTCAAGCGTACCCTGGGCGTGGTGCCGCAAGAATTCAATTTCAATGCCTTCGAGAAGGTCAATGACATCATCGTTCAGCAGGCCGGCTACTATGGTTTGCCGCGCAAGCTGGCGCACCAGCGCGCGGAGAAATACCTCAAAAAGCTGGATTTATGGGACAAGCGCGACAACCAGGCGCGGATGCTGTCCGGTGGCATGAAACGGCGCCTGATGATTGCCCGAGCCCTGGTACACGAACCGTCTATGCTGATCCTGGATGAGCCCACGGCCGGCGTCGACATTGAGATTCGGCGCTCTATGTGGGTGTTCCTGAAAGAGCTCAACGATCAGGGCACCACGATCATCCTGACGACCCATTATCTGGAAGAAGCCGAATCCCTTTGCCGTAACTTGGCGATCATTGGCCATGGCGAAATTATTGCCCAGGGTCCAACCAAGGAAATGCTCAAGGGTAAGGATAAGTCGACCTTTATCGCCGACATCCAAGAAACCGTGCTGGAACTGCCGGCCGAACTGGCAGCCTTCGGGGCTTTTATGGTCGATGACCACAGTATTGAATTTCATATTAATAGGGGCGACAGCCTGAATGAAATTTTTGCGCTGTTCAGCCGTCACAATCTACAGGCTATGAGCATTCGGCCCAAGACCAATCGACTCGAAGAGTTATTTGTCGACCTCACTGATCACCAGAACGAACAACAGGCGGCAAAATTATGAGTCATCCTTACTGGGTCGCGTTTTCCTCTATCGTGGAAAAAGAGGTTAAGCGCTTTTTGCGTATCTGGCCGCAAACGCTGCTACCGCCGGCGATCACCATGGTGCTGTATTTTGTGATATTTGGCAATCTGATCGGCAGCCGCATCGGGCAGATGGGCGGCTTCGATTATATGGAGTTTATCGTACCCGGTTTGATCATGATGTCGGTGATTACCAACAGCTATGGCAATGTCAGTTCGAGTTTTTTTTCCAACAAGTTCCAGCGCTCACTAGAAGAACTTCTGGTCGCCCCGGTGCCCAATTGGATTATTCTGTCCGGCTTTGTTATTGGCGGTGTTGCTCGCGGTATTGCCTGTGGCGCAATCGTCATGGTCTTGAGTCTATGGTTTGCTGATTTGAGCGTGAAACACCTTTGGGTGACGGTGTCGGTAACCCTATTAACCGCCATTGTTTTTTCATTGGCCGGGCTTATTAACGCCGTTTACGCCACCAAGTTTGATGACGTCACCATTGTCCCGACCTTTATCTTAACCCCCCTCACATACCTGGGTGGGGTGTTTTACTCGGTGTCGCTGTTACCCGACTTTTGGCAGGTGGTGAGTCATCTCAATCCGGTGCTCTATATGGTCAACACCTTCCGATATGGCATCATTGGCGTGTCCGACATTCCGATTGGCTTTGCCTTCGTGATGCTAATCTGTTTTGTGCTGGCCTTAGGCGGCTGGGCCCTTTATCTGCTGACTACCGGTCGCGGCCTGAGAACTTAGGAATAATTGAATGAAACCAGAATACTCACCATTGGGTAAAAGCAGTGCTTATGCTGACCAATACGATGCCTCCTTGTTGTTCCCGATACCGCGACTCGACAAGCGCTTGGAGCTCGGCCTCACGACGGATCTACCTTTTTCCGGCGTTGATATTTGGAATGCCTATGAGTTGTCATGGCTCAATGCACGCGGCAAGCCGCGGGTTGCGCTAGCCGAATTTAGCGTGCCAGCCGGGTCACCGAATATCGTCGAATCGAAGTCGTTAAAACTGTATTTGAACAGCTTCAACCAAACTCGGTTTGACGATGACGAGCAGGTGCAACAGCGGCTCGTTCAAGACCTTTCGTCGGCGGCGAACAGTCCGGTGCAGGTCAAGGTTATTGCCCTCAACGCCGAGCCGAGTAGCCTGGTGTTTCAGTCCGACTCGGCCGAATGTATTGATGACCTGGATATCGAAATCGAGAATTATCAACCGAGCCCGGGCGGTTTGGTGGTCAGCGACACGGTGGTCAGCGAACAGCTAGTGTCACACCTGCTGAAGTCCAATTGCCTGGTCACCGGACAGCCCGATTGGGGCAGTGTCTATATTGACTACACCGGGCCGCAGATCGATCGAGCAACTTTACTGCGCTATTTGATTTCTTTTCGACAGCACAATGAATTTCATGAGCAGTGTGTGGAGCGAATTTTTGTCGATTTGAAGTCGGCCTGCCAGTGCGACAAATTGACCGTCTATGCCCGTTATATCCGTCGCGGTGGTCTGGATATCAACCCATTTCGCAGTGATGATCCGAGCGCGGTGGTCAACAACATTCGCCATATTCGCCAGTAGACTAGTTGAGGTCCCGGCCGATCAGGGACTTCTTTATTTTTTCTAAGGCATCGATAATCTTTTCTTTTTCGTAATTTTTAATTTTCTCCATATCCACCGACACCGAAAAACCATCGAGGTCCAACTCGGTAAATGATCGCCGTGCGCCTAAGTCCCTGCGAAAGTCGACCACTTGGTAAACGGGAATAGGGCGACTGAAACCTTTGGCCTTAATCTGCCCCTTTGCCGTGCAGAGAATACGATCCTGTACTAGGGAAAAGGTTTCATAGGAAATTAGGATTTCGCTCGGCTCGGCTGCCGATTCCAGACGTGACGCCAAGTTCACTTCCTTGCCCAGCAGCGTGTAGTCCATGCGAGTCTCCGCCCCAAAGTTACCGACCGTACAATAGCCGGTATTAATGCCCATACGGATTTCCAGCGGATGTTGAATGCCCTGGGCTTTCCAACGCTGGCGCAGGATTTTCATCTGCTTACGCATTTCAATGGCCATGGCCACGCAGGCTTCGGCATCGCGTTTGACACCCTTGGTGTCCGGATCGCCAAAAAATACCATGATGGCGTCGCCGATAAACTTATCGATGGTACCACCGTATTTCATAACGATGCGGCTCATCGCGGTTAGATAGGTATTGATCAGGTCGGTGAGGGCTTCAGCCTCCATCTGTTCCGACAATTCACTGAAGCCCTTGATGTCCGAGAAAAATATTACCAGCTGTTTGCGCTGGGTCTCCAACTTCACGTCCTGCTTGCCACTAAAGATATTGGCCCAGACCTGCGGCGACAGGTATTTGGAGACCTTGCGCGATAGGGTCCGATAGCGTTCATTTTGCTTATACATTTCCAATCGTGCCGCCTTGAGTCGACGTGCTGACTGATTAGTATAGAAAGCAGTAGTAGCAACATATAGGCCGGTGCCCAAGGCCGCGATTAGGCTGGTTACTAACACAGGTTCGGTGAGCTCAAAGTCGGGCAGCAGAAGATACATACCCCCGGCCCCAGCGCCAAGCGACATCAAACACAGCAGGTAGGCCAAGGCCTGGCCGATGGCGATAAAGCTGGCATTGGCCATAATCAGGATAAAAATGGACGGCATAACGGGCAAGCCCATAGCCACTAGAATGATGCCAATGAACAGGGCATCAAACAAGATCAACAGATAGCCGATTTGTTTTGGATAGCGCCGTCTCAGGGGTAGGCTCAGGTAACGGATCAGGGTTGGATAGGCTAAACAAAAACCCACTATCAGCACAAAAAATTGTGAAATAGAACCATAGCCTAAGGTACTGAGCAGGGTTCCGCCCAAGGTTAAATAGACAATGGAACGTGAATTGAATTCAGCCGAAATGGGCAGGATAGTAAAGTCGTCAAATAGCTCCAATTCCTGGGTGGTGTTCTGGTCGAGACCAGTGGTTGCGGCGGAATTGACGGACGGTCGCGTGATCATAGTTAGATTCACCTGAAAGTGTCATAATGCGCACACCACGCACTCTGATAAACACCAGTTCTAATGTACCTTAAAATAACGCCAAGATCATGGGCCGAACGATGACTTTTATAGAAAATACTGATTTTTTAACCGGGCTCCAACAACGAGTTTCACATCCACGTTTAACAGCCCCGGCACCGAACAGTGATCAGATGGCCAGCTGTTATCAGGCCGCATTCCGAGCACCGGATCATGGCCGATTGCGACCCTGGCGCTTCGTTGAGGCCCAGGGTGACCAACGCCAAGCCTTGGGCGCTGTGCTGGCCCAGGCGATGCTGTTAGCGCAGCCGGAATTGACCGATGCTCAGGTCGATAAGCTTGTCAACGGTCCGTTGCGGGCACCCTTGGTGATCCTTTGTTATGCCCACCTAACCGAGCATCCGAAGGTTCCGGCGAGTGAGCAGTTGCTAGCGACCGGCTGCGCTGTTTATGGTCTGTCCTTGGCGCTGCGCGCCTTGGGTTTTGGCTCGGTTTGGCGCACCGGCGAAAGCTGTTATACACCAGCGGTTCATCGTGCATTGGGTCTTGGGGCAGATGATCAATTGGTCGGTTATCTGTATGTGGGAACCGCAACAACAGCGGATAAAAGCGTTCCGGAGCTGTCGCAGGATGACTTTGTTAGCCAATTCAGCCCGCTGTAGCCTAGATCCTTAGTGCTAAGCCATTGTTTTCTTTAAACAATCCTTGCCATCCGGGTTTATTTTAGCTAAAGTTCGGCACCGTTTTAGTGATGTTTACTTTTTAGCATCGCTGGCACGGCATGAACTGTCTATACCCTGTTCAGTTTGTTAGGTGAGTTGTCCGAGTGGCTTAAGGAGCACGCCTGGAAAGCGTGTAAACGAGGAATCGTTTCGAGAGTTCGAATCTCTCACTCACCGCCATAGTATTGGTATCTGCAAAGGTATCTATCTTGAAGTCGGAGCATAGCGCAGCTTGGTAGCGCATCTGGTTTGGGACCAGAGGGTCGGGGGTTCGAATCCCTCTGCTCCGACCAATTCAAGATCTCAGTACTATTCCACCTGCTCGACGCGAACCGCCAGACCCCAGGGTCGTGGCCGAATGCGGTCCAGTCCGAATCCCTCTGCTCCGACCCATTCAAGATCTCAGTACTATTCCACCTGCTCGACGCGAACCGCCAGACCCCAGGGTCGTGGCCGAATGCGGACCAGTCCGAATCCCTCTGCTCCGACCCATTCAAGATCTCAGTACTATGTCACCTGCTCGACGCGAACCGCCAGACCCCAGGGTCGTGGCCGAATGCGGACCAGTCCGAATCCCTCTGCGAACACCTGTGCGCGAGTGCCCCTGAGAATAATATCTTGATCGCTTAGGGTTTTTGTCTTTTGGTCAGTTTGCCACACGCAATGCCAGACGATTTTTGTCCAGAGTGGCGGCACCAATTCCGGGCACCAGTAATAGATCTTCAATGGCTAGGAAAGGCCCATTGGCGTCGCGAAAGTCGATGATAGCCTGCGCTTTGGTTAAGCCGATGCCAGTGAGCAGGTCAGCCATTTTTTCGGCACTGTCGGTATTGATATTGACATATAGCAGAACCGTTTCAGTGCCCTTGTCGCTGACCGGATCAGGGGTTGAAACCTCCGCCAGTGCAAGGGAAGGTAGGAGTAGGGCGACCAAGGTGATTAGACTCATTAATATTTTCATGTCGTTTTTCCATTCGTTAGGGAGGGTACTTCGTCCTTGCAAGTCGACATCGGTAACAAACATTGCCTGCGCGACGCTATCGCAGGCCTTTACGGTTGTTAACCTCTTTCCGAAAAGTATTATCAGAGCCTGCCTCAAGGTTAGAGGCGCTAGACGATTTGCTCCAGTTGGGATTTATACCGTTATCTATCTTACATAAGGACGAGTATTCGCTTGCCTAGCTAGGTTGTTAACAATTAGATTGTTTTATGAGCTAAAGTGCGGTAATTTACTTGAAAATTATGGTAATTGTTAACAATAATGGAAATGAAAGCATCTACACAGACCGACAGAACCTTTAACGAATTACTCCAGGCGATCGTGACTGGGCAGATTCTGCCCGGCAGTCGATTGCGTGAAATTGAATTGGCCAAGGAAATGGGCATCGGACGGGGGCCTCTGCGTGAGGCGCTGAATCGCCTGGAAAGTCGCAAGCTAGTCACCAAGGTGCCGCACGTGGGAGCCCAGGTGGTAGGCCTCGATGTGACCGAGGTGATCGAAATTTATCAGTTGCGGGAAAATTTGGAGGGCCTGGCCTGCGAGCTGGCCGCGACGCGGATGTCCCAGACGCAATTGGATGCCTTGGCCCGTCTCATCGAACAACATGCCCAATACTTATCGGACCACGACGGGCAACTCTACATCGAGCAGGAAGCCGACCTGGATTTTCATTTTATGATTATCCAAGGTTCTCAGAATCGTTGGTTGATTCGTTTACTGTGTGATGAGTTGTACCACCGAGTGCGCATGTATCGCTTTCAATCCGCCCATAATCGGGGTCGTCCGACCCAGGCTCTGGAAGATCATAAACGGATCTTAGAGGCGCTGCAGAACCGCGACGGCGAGCTGGCCAGTATGCTGATGAAACGGCATATATCAGCCGCACGGCTGTTATTAGAACAATAGTTATTAGAACAATGTCTGTTCGAGCATCGACAATTAGAATTTCCACTACAAGAATAATCAGTGCCCCCGTTAACTAGGAGAACGACATGAGTGCAGGATTCGCCTTTCGAACCGCATTAGAAAATAACGCACCGCTGGCCATCGTCGGAGCCGTAAACGCTTATTGTGCGATGTTGGCGGCCCGATCGGGTCATCAAGCGCTCTACCTTTCGGGGGCGGGAGTGGCCAATGCATCCTTCGGTCTCCCCGACCTGGGTATGACCTCGCTCAACGATGTCGCCGAGGACGCTCGCCGTATCACGGGTGCGACCGATTTGCCCTTGCTGGTTGATATCGATACCGGTTGGGGTGGGGCCTTTAATATCGGTCGAACCATCAAGGAAATGGAGCGGGCCGGCGTGGCGGCTATCCATATTGAAGATCAGGTCTTACAGAAGCGCTGTGGGCATCGCCCGAATAAGGCCATCGTATCCAAGACTGAAATGGTCGATCGTATCAAGGCCTGTGTCGATGCCCGCACCGACAATAATTTTTTTATTATGGCGCGCACCGATGCCTTTGCTCAAGAGGGCCTGTCCGCAGCCCTCGATCGAGCCGCCGCCTGTGTTGAGGCCGGTGCCGACGGTATTTTCGCCGAAGCCGTGCACAGCCTAGAAGACTACCAGGCCTTCGCCAACGCCTTATCGGTGCCGATATTGGCCAATATTACCGAGTTCGGTCAAACCCCACTCTATAATCAAGCCGAACTGGCCGCAGCAGGCTGTGGCATGGTTCTGTATCCCTTGTCGGCCTTTCGTGCCATGAGTGCCGCCGCCATTGATGTGTACCAGTCTATTCTCAGCCAAGGTGATCAAAAGGCAGTCGTCGACTCAATGCAGACTCGTGCCGACCTTTATGACGTGCTCAATTATCACCAGTTTGAAGCCAAACTCGACGCCCTGTTTACCGACGGTAAATAAGGGCGCCGTTACTGAACTTATAACGACTGAACTCATCACAATTGACCCATAACAATTGACCTATAACAACTGAACTCATAACTACAACAGGAGCGACTGACATGGTGCAAAAATCCAACGACAGCCGAGGTTTACATGGCCAGGTAGCGGGCGCCACGAGCTTGTGTACGGTGGGCCTCTCTGGCAGCGGTCTGACCTATTGCGGTTACGATATTGCCGACTTAGCGGCTAACGCCAGTTTCGAGGAGGTCGCCTTTCTCTTGCAGAGGGGTGAGTTACCGTCCCAGACTGAATTGGCAGCCTTTAAGCAGAGCTTGTCCGAAAATCGCGCCCTGTCACCGTTGCTGTGCGAAATATTGGAACGTATTCCCAAAGATGCTAACCCAATGGATGTGATGCGCACCGGCTGTTCGGCTATGGGTGTGCTCGCGCCGGAACTCAGCTTTGCCGACCAAGATCAACACGCCATTCGAATGTTGGCCCAATTCCCGGCCATCTGCTGTTACTGGTATCACTTCTCGCATTTTGGTACTCGTATCGATACGGGTTCAAATGCGGATTCGGTCGGCGCGCATTTTTTAACCCTGCTAAATCAGCGCGAACCGTCAGAAACCGAGATTGCCGTGATGCATGCCTCGTTGATCCTCTATGCGGAGCATGAGTTTAATGCCTCAACCTTTTCCGCACGCGTCGCCGCTAGCACCCTAACCGACATTTACAGTGCGGTGACCGGCGCTATCGGCACCTTACGCGGACCGTTGCACGGTGGCGCCAATGAGGCCGCCATGGCCTTGATTCAGAGCTTCGATACGCCTGATGCAGCTGAGGCCGGCTTGCTCAGCATGTTGGCGGCGAAAGAAAAGATCATGGGCTTCGGTCATGCGGTCTACCGTACCAATGATCCGCGCAATGCGATCATCAAAGAATGGTCGCGTAAAATCGGTGAAGCCAAAAATGATATGAAGCTCTTCGATATTTCCGAACGTTGTGAAGCGGTTATGTGGCGAGAAAAAAAGCTCTTTGCTAATGCCGATTTTTATCATGCCTCGGCCTATCATCTGCTGGGCATTCCCACCGAACTCTTTACGCCAATCTTTGTGATGTCGCGCGTGTCCGGCTGGACAGCCCACGTCAAAGAGCAGCGCAGCAATAATCGTATTATCCGCCCGGGCGCTGAATATATAGGCGCAGAACCGAGAACCTATAGCCCCCTATCAACGCGCAACCGGTAGTCATCTACCCAAAAGGATCAACATGAGTGCGAATGTAGAAACGAATGAACGGCCTGAATATGATGAGGTGATTCAGAAAATCGCCGATTACGTCCTAGATTACGAAATCGTCAGTGAAACCGCCTGGGAGACGGCGCGCTTTTGTCTGATGGATACGCTCGGGTGCGGCCTCTTGGCGTTACGCTTTCCCGAGTGCACCAAGCACCTAGGGCCCATGGTCGCCGGTACTGTTGTGCCCAATGGCGCGCGCGTGCCTGGGACCCAGTTTTGTCTGGATCCGGTTAAAGCCGCCTGGGATATAGGCGCCTTGGTGCGTTGGCTCGATTATAACGATACCTGGTTGGCGGCCGAATGGGGCCACCCATCCGACAACCTAGGCGGCATCCTAGCCGTCGCCGACCACCTATCTCAAGTCCGAGTGCAGCGTGGCGAAGCCCCGCTGTTGATGACGGATGTTCTCGAGGCCATGATCAAGGCGCATGAAATCCAAGGCGTGCTGGCTTTGGATAACTCCTTCAACCGGGTCGGGCTCGATCACGTCCTGCTGGTCAAGGTAGCCTCAACCGCGGTTGTCGCCAAGCTGATGGGTGCCACGCGCGAGCAGATGTTAAGTGCTATCTCCCACGCCTGGGTCGATGGCCAAGCCTTGCGTACCTATCGTCATGCGCCCAATGCCGGCTCACGCAAGAGCTGGGCCGCCGGCGATGCAACCAGCCGGGCTGTGCGTTTGGTTGATATGGCCTTACGCGGTGAAATGGGTATCCCAGGCGCCCTGACGGCGCCGCAGTGGGGTTTTTATGATGTCCTGTTTAGCAAGACCAATAAAGATCAAAAACTCAAGCCGGAGGCCGAACGTGCCTTCAGTTTTCAGCGCGAATTTGGCAGCTATGTAATGGAGAACGTACTGTTCAAAATTAGCTTCCCGGCCGAGTTTCATGCCCAAACCGCTGCTGAAGCGGCCGTAACGCTGCACCCGCAGATAAAGGATCGGCTCCAGGATATAGCCCGCATCGAGCTGACCACCCACGAATCCGCGATTCGGATTATCAGCAAGGTCGGCGCATTGGCCAACTCGGCCGATCGAGACCATTGCCTGCAATATATGGTGGCAGTGCCTCTGTTAACCGGCGAGCTGGTCGCAGAGCAATATGAAGATGACTTTCACGCCAGCCATCCGGAAATCGATCGGTTGCGCGAACTGATGGTGGTCGCCGAAGATGCCCGTTATTCAGCCGAATACCACGAACCGGACAAGCGCTCGATCGCCAACGCGATTCAAGTGTTCTTTCACGATGGCAGCTCGACCGAGAAGGTCGTCGTGGAATACCCGATCGGCCATCGTCGTCGGCGAGAGCAGGGCATGCCATTGCTGGAAGACAAGTTCCGGGCTAATTTGGCGACCCGTTTCCCAGCGCAACGCAGTCAACAAATAATGGCGTTGTGTAAAGATTCGGCTCAGTTGTCCGCCACGCCGGTGCATAATTTTATGGACCGTTTCGTAATCTAATGGCCCATGGGTGTGGTTGTCGCTCTACCGGAGCGCAATCGCACCGTTGTTTTTGCCTAAAATTCATCAAACCTCTGCTTTAAATCGGCTTGTTTTTTTGCCTGAGCAATATATCGTTTGCACTATCGATATTCACAGTCAAAAGAGTAGCCGTACCCGCCATGATAAGTTCCGCTGAAGTATTAACCCGGTTAAAAGCCGGCAATCAACGTTTTGTGGGCGAGCTCAGCGAACACAGTGAGCTGTCCAGTGAACGGCGCCGTAACAGCCTGATCGATGGGCAGATGCCCTTTGCGGTCATTCTGGGGTGCTCCGATTCTCGCGTACCCGCTGAGATTGTGTTTGATCAGGGTTTGGGTGACCTGTTCGTTATTCGGGTTGCCGGCAATATAGTCGCGCCGTCACAGGTTGGCAGTATCGAATTCGCGGTTGAAACCTATGGCACGCCGCTCGTTGTCGTATTAGGGCATACCCAATGTGGTGCTATACAGGCGACTCTGGATGCCTTAAAGAACCCCGAGACGCAGCCATCCTTTAATTTGATGTCCATCGTGTCCCGAATTCGCCCCTCGATCGAAACCCTGGTTGAAACCGATTTAAAACACGACGAAGAAGCGCTGGTCCGTTTTGCCGTACGGGCCAATATTCGGGCCTCGGTGAGTCAGATTCGATGCTCGTCGCCGATCTTAGAGAAACATATTCTAAGCGGAAATCTCAAGGTGATCGGTGCACAATATTCACTCGAAACCGGTATCGTCGACTTCCTCGATTGACCCTTCAGGACTGCTTTTCTGCGTCCTAGCTCGCCTCAATAACGGATATTTTGCCCAAATAGTGCGAAATATCCGGTCATTTGACCCCTTCAGACACAAAATGAGTGCGTCCTAGGATGTTTTTAAACTACAATACGCGCGATTTTAGATCCGTTTGAAGCCATAATGTAGTTTAAATCCAATTAAATTTTGATTTGCCGCACTAAAATCGGCCCTATGGCTTGACTCAGCGGGTTATATTTGTAATTTTACTACCAAATTTAATCTTAACCATTCATGAAAAAAATAGGGATCCTCATAGTATGACAATTAAAGTAGGTATTAACGGTTTTGGTCGTATTGGTCGTTTTGTATTTCGCGCATCGGTTGAGCGTGATGATATTGAAGTTGTCGGCATCAATGACCTGATCGACGTCGACTACATGGCCTACATGTTGAAGTATGACTCCACCCACGGTCGTTTTAACGGCACAGTGGAAGTGAAGGACGGCAATCTGGTCGTTAATGGCAAAACTGTTCGCGTTACGGCAGAGCGCAACCCAGAAGCCTTAGCTTGGGGTGATATCGGCGTAGACGTCGTCGCCGAAGCGACCGGACTGTTCCTGGACGATGCCACGGCGCGCAAGCACATTACCGCTGGCGCTAAAAAAGTCGTTATGACTGGTCCTTCTAAAGACGCGACCCCGATGTTTGTTATGGGTGTAAACCATGAGACTTACGCCGGTCAGGACATCGTTTCTAACGCCTCTTGTACCACTAATTGCTTGGCGCCTATCGCTAAAATCCTGAACGACAAATGGGGTGTGGTCAGTGGTCTGATGACCACCGTTCACGCGACAACCGCAACGCAAAAGACAGTCGATGGCCCATCTGCAAAAGATTGGCGCGGCGGTCGTGGCGCATCACAAAATATCATTCCATCATCCACCGGTGCGGCCAAAGCCGTGGGTGTGGTTATTCCAGAACTGAATGGCAAGCTGACGGGTATGTCATTGCGCGTGCCTACGGCGAACGTTTCAGTGGTCGACCTGACCGTTAACTTGGCCAAGTCTGCCACCTACGCAGAAATCTGTGCTGAAATGAAGCGTGCTGCGGGTGCGGAATACAAGGGTGTGCTCGGTTACACTGAAGATGCTGTGGTATCACAGGACTTCATCGGTGAGACGCGGACCTCTGTGTTCGATGCGGCCGCGGGTATTGCCTTGAACGACAAGTTCGTTAAAGTCGTCTCTTGGTATGACAACGAAATCGGCTACTCAAACAAGGTACTGGATTTGGCAGCGCACATCGCCAAGTAAGGTTCGTTTAAGAGCTTAACAAGACCCTGATAGGGTCTTGATAAGGGTCTGAGAAGTGCGGCGACAGCCGACTCCTCAGGCCTTTTTTTTTACCCATCGATCGTTCATGACGCTGTCGGCTCAGCATAGCCCAATGCCTAATGTATAGGCCGAGTCTAGGGCTAAAACATCTCGTCAAACAGCCACAGGGTCACCGACTCACCCGCGGCGACCGATCCGCGTTCCTGCTCCAAGGCTATATAGCAGTTGGCATCGGCCAGGCTGGTGAGGATATGGGAACCTTGCGCCCGACCGGTCGGTGCTACCTCGACACCCTCAGCGCTCGACTGCCAATGACCGCGCTGGAAATCCATGCGGCCCGGTGCTTTCTGGATGGGCTCGGTCGTTATGGCCTGAAGTTGGCTCATGGGTTGGTAACCCAGGTGCTGATGTTGGCGGATCGCCTGGCTGCCGAGCAAATGAAAGGTGACCAAGGCCGACACCGGATTTCCGGGCAGGCCGATAAAATAACTATTGGGCAGGCGACCGAAGGCAAAGGGTTTGCCGGGTTTGATCGCTAGTCGCCAGAAGTCGATATGGCCCAGCTCCTCCAGTATATCCCGAGTGTAGTCGGCTTCGCCGACACTGACCCCGCCCGAGGTGAGGATGAAATCACATTCCCGATCGGCGCGCTGAAAAGCCAAACGAAACAGCTCGGGGTCATCCTGGACAATGCCATAGTCGATGATGTCGACCCCCAGCTTGGCCAGCATCCGGGTTAGAGCGGGTGCATTGGAGTTGTAGATATCGCCATAGTCGAGCGCTTGCCCGGGTGATTTCAGTTCATCACCGGTAGAAATCAACGCCACGGTGGTTTTGCCATAAACCGTGACGCTAGCGCAGCCGACACTGGCCAAGAGCGCCAGATGGACGGCATTTAGCCGAGTTTTGGCCGCGACAACCCGGCTGCCCTGCGCTATATCATCGCCCGCCCTGCGTACATGACTGCCCAAGGGCGCAAGTTCGCTAAAGCCGACAGCCGCGCCGTCGAGTAGGCTGTCTTCCTGTGCGATCACCGTGTCCGCTCCGCGCGGGATGGCCGCGCCGGTCATTATGCGCACGACCTGATTGGGATGAAGCCATTGGTCGAAGGCGGCACCGGCCAGCGCCCTGCCTTGAACGGTATAGGTTTTACCCAGGGCCATATCGGCTGCCCGCACGGCGTAGCCGTCCATGGCCGAGTTATCGAAGCCAGGAACCGGTGCCGGGGCGAAAACATCCTCGGCCAGTACTCGGTTTGCGGCCGCAGCCAACGCCACGGTCTCGGTGCGTGCCTGGCCGGATACAGCGGCCAAGAGTTTGGCGATGCCCTCGTTGAGCGGCATCAAGCCCGGTCGGTCGCAAGTGGCCATAGTGAGCTCCTAAAATTCCTTGTTATGGTGCAGGGCAAAAATAGCCGCCTCGACGCGCGAGCGCAGATGAAGCTTGGCCAGCACCCGCTTTACATGCACCTTGACGGTGCCCTCGGCAATAAGCAATTGTTGGCCGATCGCCTTATTGCTGCAACCCGATGCGACCAGGCGCAACACCTCGCGTTCCCGTTCTGTCAGTTCATTCAGCGCCGGGTGCATGTTCTCCGGTAAACGCTGGGTTAGCGCGTGGTGCACCACCTGCGCGATTTCCGGACTGATCACCTGCTCACCTTTGACACACTGTTTGATCGACGCGAGCAGTTCCAAGGGATCAATATCCTTGAGCAGATAGCCATCGGCCCCATTGTGGATCGCTCGGTGGATATCGGACTGGTCGTCCGAAACGGTGAAGATGATGATGCGCGCATAGACACCAGCATTGCGCAGTAAATTGAGCGTATGGAGCCCATCTTGACCAGGCATATTCAGATCGAGCAAGATCAAATCGGGCTCGTGTTGGAGTATAACCTTGAGCGCATCGCGGGCATCACCTATCTCGGCGATAAGCTGCAGATCAGGCTCTAACTCGAGTAGCTGGGCGATCCCCTTGCGCAACATGGGGTGGTCGTCGACGATAATGACATCAGTCACAAGGGCGGTTCTCCGTGTTCAATCGGGTAGGGCTCAATAAGCAATGACCCTTGGTTGTCGGGTTGTGCATTGAAGCATAATAGTACGCTGGCGCCACCCGCCTGCAGAGTCTGGTATTCGATGCGGCCACCGATACGTAAGGCCCGTTCGGTCATAATTTGTAGCCCAAACTGACCCATTTCGGCCAGCGTGTCGCCAAAGCCGACGCCATCATCGGTAATGGAGATCTCCAGAAAAGTCAGCCTATTCTGTAACGATACCACTGCATTATTGGCCTGAGCATGTTTTAAGGTATTGCTCATTGCTTCGCGAACAATATGCAGGCAATGAATTTCCTGGCTAGGGGAAAGGTCTTCCGGCCAATTATCATCTATATGAAGGTGCACGCTCGTACGGTGGCCAAGGCGGTTGACCTCAGCAACAGCCGCGGTGATCGAGGGTACCAGCCCCAGCTCACCGGATGTACTGCGAAAGGTCACTAACAGTTCCCTGAGTTTACGATAGGTGGTACTGAGCCCATCGCGCAGCTCAATAGCGATAGCATCCAAACTCGTCATTTCGGCACCGCGCTCGCGTAACGCTAGCCAACGAGCAACCTGTATCTTGAGGTAACTCAGGGACTGGGCAAGCGAATCGTGTAATTCTCGGGCCATGGATGAGCGTTCATTGAGTAGCGCGATTCTGTTTTCGCTCTTTTGGGCACCGATACGATTGAGGGCGATATCAAACAGAGCCGTAACCGTATCCAGCGTCTGGTATTGCCAGGACGCAAGCGGACTTAAGGTTATACAGACCAGCTGTGAGTCATCGGTTGCACACGTGAAAACTACCCTGTTGGCGCCCTTGTTCACCTTGAGGGTGGTCCAGTAGATCGACTTCTCGCCAAAAAGACTTTGCAAGTCGGCCGCGGCCTTGTTCTTAAAAACCTCAATGGACGGGTGCTCAGTATTCAGGGTCTGACTCAGATTGAAGAGTAATTCTAACGCCCTATTATTTCGCTTTACGGCCTCGGTCTGCTGGTGAATTCTGTACTCCAGGGTTAGCTGAGTGGCGGTCGCTTTCTGCGCCATCCTGTTAAAGGCTTGGGACAGTTCAGCGAATTCGCCATCACCGCGAAAATTGAGATCATCCCAATCGTCGCCTTGACCGAGTTTTTCCACTGCAGTCACAAGATGCCGGAAGGGTGAAATAACCTGTTTGAACAATAATAGCGTGAAGCCGATGCCGGATAATAGGGCGATCGTATAGATCATAATTTGTAGTCGGCGTAACAGACTAAGCTTGCTTACGCTCCTCAGTACTATCAGCTTAACCAGCTGATCGAGTTCACCGACAAAGTCGTCTACTGCCCGAAGATATGCAGGCGGGTCGTTCAAAGCGAACCCTTTCATGGTCTGAAAATCGCGTTGCACAAGGGCAAACTGTGCCTGCAGCGCAAGTTGAGCGGTCGCTATCCGGCGGGCCAATGTCGGCGCATTCAGATTAGACGCAAATTCGTTAATCAACTTCTCCCGTTCGGATAGTGGGGTCTCTTTTTCGATGGCATAGGCCAGCCGGTACGACTGCATGCGCATCGACCCTGCGTGATTGATGGCCGCAGCGTCACCGGACAGGCCGGTGGTGAGGCGGATATCCAACAAAAACGAGATACTTACCAGGACGATCACTAAAGAAAGACTCAGACTTAACGACCTGGCGATGGGGTAACGGGCTAATCTGACCATTTCAACAGTTTACGCCAAATTAAGCCGTTATTACTAGAAATGTCCTTTGCTTGATATAGAACAACAGCTATACCTCCAGCAAGGTACGCCTATGTGCCGAAACTGATTTACCCTAATGCTGTAAGCAAGACCCGTCCAGACCCAGACCCAGACCCAGACCCAGACCCAGACCCAGACCCAGACCCAGCAACACAATGGAGCGCGATCGATGGCTCAACAACCGACCGAAAAAAAGCATGAGCGCCGAGCCTTCCTATTTATAACGGTGTTTTTGTTTCCCTTTATGACCATTGTTCTGGTGGGCGGTTACGGGTTGGCCATCTGGATGTCGCAGCTGTTACTCGGTCCGAGCACCTATTGAGGGTGGCGCCGTCAGCTTACTTGCCCACCAATGCCGCGCGCCGCGGCCTGTTTAAACGCCTGCTGCACCCCGGCCGGACAGCATCGCTCGTGCCCTGCCGTCCGCCCGGCGCCCGGGCGGAGGCCGACTTTATCGACCTGTGCAGCCGCTGCGAAGCCTGCCTTAGGGCCTGCCCGAGCCAGATCATCGTGCGCGGCGACGGTGGTTTTCCGGAGCTAAATTTCTCCGCCGCCGGGTGCACCGGATGTGGCGACTGTATCAGTGCCTGCCAGCCACAGGCCTTGCAGCCCGGAGCACCGGCCTGGCCGATGGGGCAGGTCAGCGTGAGTGGTGACTGTCTGGCCAATCAGGGCGTGACCTGTCAGGCCTGTAAGGATGCCTGTGATCTCCAGGCTATCGAGTTTCCGATCACGCTGACCACACCGCAACCGGTGTTTAACCCCGACGTCTGTGTGGCCTGTGGCGAATGCGTGTCGGTCTGCCCGGTCAACAGCTTGTTCATTAATCCGCTGGAGACCTCTGCAGCGGGCTCGAACCGATAGGATGCAACCCCGATGAGAAACGCAGTAGCCCTGAATACCGGCAAGGATGAAGAACACATAGTCAGCGTAATCCTGCACGGCCGGCCAGAGCATCGTCTGGCGATTGAGCTGGCCATGGACACCCTGGCGGGTGTTGAACGCGTGGTACAGGACGAACTGGGCAAGTATGTACTGGTCATCGGTGCGCCGACCGCCCGTCAGGTGATGCAGCAAATCGAGGCGCTGCAGACTATCGAGGGCGTGCTCAGCGCGACCCTGGTGGCACACCATACCGAAGCGTCTGAGTACCTCAATCAGGAAATTGAAATGTCGAGTCTGATACTCGGTAAAGCCGACCCCGACCCAGCCCAGATTATCGCTAGGAGCACCCTATGAAGCTGACCCGCCGTGACGTCATTAAGGCGCAAGCCGCGGCCGTAGCCGCCTCAGTTGCGGGCTTATCGATGCCCGTCCAGGCCACCAACCTGATCACCAGCAGTGCGGAAAATCAAATCCAATGGGATAAGGCACCCTGTCGTTTTTGTGGCACCGGCTGTTCGGTCTCGGTCGGTACCAAGGCCGGCAAGGTGGTCGCCACCCATGGCGATCAACTGTCACCGGTGAACCGGGGTCTTAATTGCATCAAGGGCTATTTTCTCGCCAAAATCATCTATGGCCGCGATCGCTTGACCCAACCGCTGTTACGCAAAACCAATGGCGTGTATGACAAGAACGGTGAATTTACGCCAGTGTCTTGGGATGAGGCGTTCGATGCTATGGCCGAGAAATGGAAAGCCACACTCAAGACCAAGGGTCCTGAGGCCATTGGCATGTTCGGTTCGGGTCAATGGACCGTCTGGGAGGGCTACGCGGCGGTCAAGCTGATGAAAGCCGGTTTCCGCAGCAATAATCTCGATCCCAATGCGCGCCACTGTATGGCCTCGGCCGTGGCCGGCTTTATGCGCACCTTCGGCATCGATGAACCGATGGGCTGCTATGACGACTTCGAACACGCCGATGCCTTTGTCTTATGGGGCTCGAATATGGCCGAAATGCATCCAATTCTGTGGACCCGCATTACCGATCGTCGGCTCTCGCATCCTCATGTCAAGGTGGTGGTGATGTCGACTTACCAACATCGCAGTTTTGATCTGGCCGATATCCCGATGGTGTTCAAATCGCAAACCGATCTGATCATCGCTAATGCCTTGGCCAATTACCTTATTGAGAATGATAGAGTCAATAAGGACTTTGTTGCCAAGCACGTTAACTTCCGCAAGGGCACCGACGATATTGGCTATGGCCTGCGGCCGGAGCACCCATTGGAGCAGCAGGCGAAAAACGCCGCCACGGCGAACGACTCTGAAAGCATCGATTTTAAAGCCTACGCGGCGTTTGTTAAGCCCTATACCCTGGCCTATGCCGCCAAGGAATCGGGCGTCTCGGAACCGGCCTTGCGCGCCTTGGCCGACATCTATGCCGATCCGAAGACCAAGGTGATGTCTCTCTGGACCATGGGCGTTAATCAGCACACTCGAGGAGTGTGGATGAACAATATGATCTACAACCTGCACCTGCTCACCGGCAAAATATCCGCACCGGGCAACAGCCCCTTTTCCCTGACCGGGCAACCCTCGGCCTGCGGCACGGCGCGTGAAGTGGGCACCTTCGCCCATCGTCTGCCCGCAGACCTGGTCGTGACTAACCCAGCCCACCGCCTGCGGGCCGAAAAAATATGGCGCCTGCCGGAAGGCACTGTGCCGTCCAAGGTGGGTGCCCACGCCGCGCTGCAAAACCGCCATCTTAAGGACAGTAAGATCAATTGCTACTGGGTCCAGGTGAACAATAACATGCAGGCGGCCGCCAACATGATGGAGGAAACCTATCCCGGTTACCGTAATCCGGAAAACTTTATCGTGGTCTCCGATGCTTATCCAACCGTGACCTGTGAGGCGGCAGACTTGATTTTGCCGACCGCCATGTGGGTGGAAAAGGAGGGCGCCTATGGCAACGCCGAACGGCGCACCCAATTCTGGCACCAGTTGACCCAAGCACCGGGCGAAGCACGCTCCGATCTATGGCAACTTATGGAGTTCGCCAAGCGCTTCACCATGGAAGACGTTTGGCCGGCCGAGCTGCTGGCGGCGAATCCAGACTACAAGGACCGGTCGATGTTCGATGTGCTGTTTCGCAATGGCACAGTTGACCGTTTTGGCCTGGATGAGGTCGACAAAAAATACGCCAATGATGAGGCCGACGCCTTCGGTTTTTATGTGCAGAAGGGCCTGTTTGAAGAATACGCCGAGTTCGGGCGCGGTCACGGTCACGACCTGGCCCCCTTCGATCGCTACCACGAAGAACGCGGCCTGCGTTGGCCGGTGGTGGCGGGCAAGGAAACCCAATGGCGTTTTCGCGAAGGCTATGACCCCTATGTTGAGCCGGGTCGAGGCGTGCAGTTTTATGGTAAGTCAGACGGCCGGGCGATTATCTTTGCGCTGCCCTATGAGCCACCAGCAGAAAGCCCCGATGCCGAATACGATCTCTGGTTATCGACCGGCCGCGTGCTCGAGCATTGGCACTCCGGTTCGATGACCCAGCGTGTGCCGGAGTTGTATAACGCCCTGCCCGATGCACTCTGCTATATGCACCCAGACGACGCTCGCAGTCGCGGCCTGCGGCGCGGTGATGAAATTCGCGTGGCGTCTCGGCGGGGCGAAATCCGCACCCGAGTGGAAACGCGTGGCCGCAATAAACCGCCCGTAGGCTTGATCTTCGTGCCCTGGTTCGATGCCAGTCAGCTGATTAATAAGTGCACCTTGGATGCCATGGATCCGATTTCCAAACAGACTGACTATAAAAAATGTGCTGTCAAAGTGGCTAAGGTATAGGAGATCCCAATGAAAAAACGATTCGCCCTCTGTAGTCTGCTGGTCCTATTGAGTCTTGCCCAGGCTGATAATCAGGTCGCCACCCTGCGCGGCTCAGCGGAGCTACTCGACACTGCGCAGCCGCCGGCCATGGCCGACGAAATAAATAACGACCAGCGTCGGGTGCGGGATTATCCGATGGCGGCACCGACCATACCGCATAAGATCGCCGGTTATCAGATCGATTTAAAGGTGAATAAATGCCTGTCCTGTCATAACCGTTTGCGCGTCGCCGACTCGCAGGCACCGATGATATCGGTGACTCACTTTATGAATCGAGATGGTAATTTTCTCGCCGATGTATCGCCCAATCGCTATTTTTGTACCCAATGCCATGCCTCACAACAGTCGGTCAAGCTGCTTATTGAAAACGACTTTATCAGCATGGATGAACTGTTTCTCAAAGCCGGCGCCAGCCATTAAGGAGAAGTATATGTGGAGCCGCTTTATGTCTCTATTAATTTCCAGCTGGCGGGTTTTGGCACGGCCAGCCAGCCATTATTCCTTGGGCTTTTTAACCCTGGGCGGTTTTGTCGCCGGGATTATCTTCTGGGGTGGTTTTAATACCGCACTCGAAGCGGCCAATACCGAAGCATTCTGCATCAGCTGTCATGAGATGCGCACCAATGTCTATGTTGAATTACAAGAAACCATCCACTTCTCAAACCGTTCCGGCGTCCGCGCGACTTGTTCCGATTGCCATGTGCCGCACGAATGGACCTACAAGATCGCGCGTAAGATCCAGGCCTCTAAAGAAGTCTGGGGTAAGGTCTTTGGTACTATTAACACGCGGGAGAAGTTTGAGGCCAAGCGCCGTGAGTTGGCCGAGCATGAATGGGCGCGCTTTAAAGCCAACGACTCATTGGAATGCCGCAACTGTCACGAGTTCGCTGCGATGGACTTTACCCGCCAAAGCGAACGTGCCTCGAACCAACACAGCACAGCCTTGGCCAGCGGCGATAAGACCTGTATCGACTGCCACAAGGGCATTGCCCATCACCTGCCCGATATGAGCGGCGTCCCCGGTTGGGAGTAGTCGGCCAATCGGGCGATACATGAGCCCATGGTCAATCCGGACTCTGTCCGGCTGATGAGCCTCCCGAGCCCTCATGCGGCATCCAGTGCCCTCAATTGGAGCCTTGCCTGGGATCCTTAGAGGGGGCCAATTCGACTAGACTTTCATCTGCAGTACTATAGTGTTGTCCGGCGCCAAGGCTGCATTGGGCGGGGAATAGGGTGATTTTTGGGCTCAGTAATGTGAGGCAATAAAGTGGAGCGACACGGCATGGCAAAGGTTTGTATTTTAATTGGCGGGTCACGCGGCCTGGGTAAATCCCTGTTAGCGCTTTATCAGCAGCAGGGTTTTACCGTGCTGGAATTGTCTCGTTCCGGCAGCGGAGACGAACACCTTGAGCTCGATATGTCACGCCGTGAAGCGGCTATCGATACCGTCGATCGGATGCTGGCCGACCTGGCGCGCGAGCGCTGGGATGAGGTTCAGCTGATCATTAATGCCGCGACGATCGGCCCCATTGGTCCCCTAGCCTTAAGTGAGCCCAAACAGTGGTGGCAACATCTGGATGTCAATTTCACCGTGCCGATCTCGATCCTTGGCCGTTACCAATATCATTTTGGGGCCTACCCGGCTCGAAAAGTGGCTGCCTTTGTTTCTTCTGGGGCGGCGCACAGCGCCATCGACGGTTGGGGCCTGTACTGCGCCAGTAAGGCCGGGGTGAATCATTTCTTACGGGTTATGGCCGCGGAGCAGAGTTTGCAGCCTCTGCCGATCGAGTGCGCAATATTGGACCCGGGTGTTATGGCGACGCAGATGCAAGCCACCTTGCGCGAAGCCAGTGTGGCGCAATTCAGTCAGGTACAGAGTTTTATCCAATTGCACCAGAATGGCCAGTTAGCGGCGCCTGAAACCGTGGCGCAGAATATCTATCGGCGTTTGGCTGAACCGGTGAGCCATACCGAGGTACTCGATGTGTCTGGCTACTAGGCCGATTGGCGCGAACCATTGAACCACGCCACTTACTCGGCCAATGCCTCAACATAATGCCAGCGCTGCTTAACCTTTTTGAACAAGGAGGTTTCATGCAAACAGCGTTGCATCCCCGCCTCGAGATAGTAGGCCTTAAACTCAACAATCGATTTTTTCAGTCCGGGTTTGACGGTCAAAATTTCTAATTTGAGCCACTCACCTCGGTCCAGTTCGGCCTGGTCTAGGTCCGGGCGAGTATCGGGGTGCCAACTCTTTAACAGATAGGCCCGATTGGCGCGGACAAAGGCACTGTATCGGCTGCGCATCAGCAGTTCGGCGCTCTGAGGGGGTGCGCCCAGGTCAATAAAGCGACCGCAACAACTGAGATAGCTCGCCTCCAGGCCGCAGGGACAGGCCTCAGTGTTGGACATGGCGACTCCGCTGGGTCTGCAACAGCAGGGCGATCGCATTAGCCAAGGCTGGGGTCAGGCGCGGGTGGCCGAGTAGGGTACGCATCAACTGCGCCAGACCCGGTTGCATCACCAGGTGGGTGACCAGGCGGTGAAAACCGTCGGCATCGGCCAGCTGGGCCAGTTGATCCATGATTAACAACGCTCGGTCAGTGTCCTGTAGCAGGGTGCTGTAGCGACTCAGCACGATCAAGAGAAACTCCAGACTCACGTCCGGAGCGGACAACCGACGGTCGATCAGCGCCTGACAAAGCTGGGCGTCGGTCGACTGAGAGCAGGCCCTGAGACAGGCATTTTCGATGGCGATCTGATTTGGGTCCAATTGGGCCTTGGCTATCAGCGCCGACACCAGGGATGTGCTCAGGTTGCGATGCTCCAATTGTCCGGTCAAGGCGATAAAGGGTGCCTCAGCCAATGGCGTTAGCCGACCGGCCAGCTGGCCCAGGTCTGCCTCGCTCGCTCGGACGACAAAGTCAGCGATGCCCTGCAAGCCAATCGACTGCCAGTCGATTGAGCCCTTGTTTGAGAGCAAAAATTCCTCCGCCGTGGGCAGATATTGACTGGCGGGCAGACCCAATAGGGCGGTGGCCGTCGCGTGCAGGGCGGCCATCTTGTCGGTATCGGGTTTAAAGTGAAACAGATGGTCCGTGAGCAGGCGTTGTCGTTCTTGCGCGTCATCGGTTTGCAACGAGCGATACAGGCGGTTGACCAGTTCGCCATGCGCGGCGGCGGAGACAATGCCCTGCTCATCGAGTGGCAATTTGAGAAACCAGAGGCTATTTTGTTCGCTCACCTGGGGGTGCCAACTAAAGATCACCAGCCAGCCGTAACCCAGATAGGGATAGGGGTAGGGCAGACCCTGGTCCAGACTCGCGAGGCTGTCGTCGGGCAAGGGTCGCAGTTGGGTGCCGAGGTCAAACAAGCGATACTTTGCGTCGCTCAGGGCTAAGAAGCCGGACAGGCTGGGTACGTTCATGGCGCAGGTGTCCTGTCATATTCAAATCGTCATTATAGCGAGCGCTATGCGGGAGTCGACCCTAACCGCTCGAACTCAAGCAAATAGGCAATCTGCGTTAATGCCACCGTCCTTACGAGGACGGCCCCGAGCGCTGCGCTCTGGACTTTGATTGGAAGGGTAAACCGAGCATCGACCAGAGGCGACTAGTCTGTGCCAGGCTCGGATAAGCGCGTAGACCGATTTGGATCGGTGTTGCGTGCGCACTCGCTGTATAGGTCTTAAACAGGCGATCCCAGACGGACAGACTAAAACCGAAATTAGAGTGATGTTCCCGGGCGCGCAGGGAATGATGAATGCGGTGCATGGCCGGGGTCACCCAGAGGCTGCGCACGGTCTTTTCCGCCCGAGCCGAGAGATTGACATTGGCATGGTTAAACATGGCCATGCCATTGAGCAATATTTCGAACAGGATAACCGCCACCACCGGTGCCCCGAGCAGGACAATAACCACGGTCTTGATCAGGATTGAGACTAGGATTTCCAGCGGGTGAAAGCGGACCGCGGTGGTCACATCGAAGCCCGGATCGGCATGGTGGACCCGATGTGAGCGCCAAAACCAGGGTAAGCGATGGGCCAAGCGATGTTGCGCATAGATCGCCAGATCCAATAACACAATGGCCAGCCCTATCAGCACGTATGGATTGTCGATCAGTCGAGGCAGCAGGCCCCAGTTCTCGGCTTGGGCCCAGCTCGCCGCGTTGACGGCCGTCAAGGGACCCAGCAGGGCGGCTGCGCCAATGTTGATCGGGGCCAGCGCCAGATTATTGCGCCAGCGAGCCTGGCCGCGGCCATAGCCGCTCTGCGCCGGACGCCAGCTTTCCCAGCTGAGCATCAAAAAGAGGATTAGCACAAAGGCTGAGAGGCGAAAGAGCATTGCTTGTTCGACCAACATGGGCCTGTACTCCGCTATATATTAGTTTTATATAATATACCCAGTTGCAGCGCTTGAACAGCCCCAACTTTTGAATCGATCGCACGCCGAGCTGTGCTAGAGTGACGTAACAAATGAAATAACCAAACAAGCACTGTCCTGCGGCCAATTAACCCTATATATTGCCGCCCCTCTCATTACTGGCCCGGTCGAGGTTGTATGTTTAATCTTTATATCTCCATTGCGATTAAGTTCCTGTTTCTCTTTGCTCCCTTTTTTGTGGTGTCGATGTTTTTGGTCTTGACCCATGGCGAAAGTCAGGCCGCCAAACGCCATATCGCGATCCGTGCGACCCTGGTCGCTGGCGGTATCGGAACGGTACTGTTCTTCGTCGGCACGCCCCTATTCGAGCTTATTGGCATCACGCTGGACTCCTTCCGGATCGGATCGGGCGCCTTGCTGTTCTTAACCGCGGTCAGTTTGGTGAATCACGGCACCCGATCACATGCCAAGGGTTTGCCGAACGAGGAACGCGATGATGTGTCCGTTGTGCCCTTGGCCATTCCGATCATCGTCGGTCCCGCGACCATCGGTACCATTTTGGTGTTGGGTGCCGAGTTACCATCCATGACGGAAAGCCTGGTCGGTCTACTGGGCATGGTAACGGCCTTGTTCGCAGTGGCTGGCATGTTGTTCATCTCCGGTAGCATCGAAAAACTGCTCGGTCGCACCGGGCTGAATATACTCTCCAAGCTGAGCGGTCTTATTCTCGCGGCCATGGCGGCGGAAATTATCTTTACCGGTATCGACAATTTTTTAAATTAGGTTTTGTACCGCTAGCGCAGAGTCAGGGGGAAAGATGTCCAAATCGATTAGTGTAATATTAGATGAGATACAGGCGCTTATGATGCGCGACGGCCGGTGGCAGAGTATGGCCCCCTCAGCCGAGGCGATGATGAGTACCGACCCATTCTGTATCAACAGCATGGACTTTTTAGAATGGTTACAATGGATTTATCTCGCCCGCTTGCGCGCGCTTATCGATGCCGGCCGGCCCATGCCGATGGGTGCGCAGGTGGCACCCTATGCGGAGGAGGCACTAAAGGCTGAGGGTGCTAAGGTCACCACGCTGATTGCGTTGGTGCGCGATCTGGATCGGGCGCTGGCCTAACCTCAATGCGCTTGTCGGCAGTCTAAGCCAGGCCTAGGGTACTTAGTCGCGCTCAGGCTCGGGCAGCCCCGAGCGACCGGTGATCACAGACGGACCGCTTTCGTCCGTGACCTCGAACAGGGGCGGGAGCGCCTCAACATTCAACCAGCCCTGATCGATCTGTTCCGCCGTTACCGGGTCTGGCTGCACATCTAGATGTCGTTCGTCGGCGCAACTCCCGCCCCAGCAGAGGGTCGTGGGCAAATTAACCTCTTCGGCCCGCTCCCCCCAGGCGAGCATGTCGGCGTTCTCGGGCGTTGGCTCGTGTGGGCTATATCCGCCGTCCGGTGCCCAATCGTGGCTGTCATCCGGCACCATGGTCCAGGTTTGACGGTCGGCCACGTCGAGCCCTGGCGAGTCGGCAATAACGGGCGTATCTGGCACTGCGGTCGGTGCCGAGTCTGACGCCGCCTGCCAAGCACTGATCCGTTTTAGGGGGCCAGCTCTTTCAACCAGCGGTGCCTCGAGATTGGGCGCAGCGCTTCCCGGCCCAAGCCAAATTAGTGTCAGGAGCAGCATGGCGCCGGCACCGAGTAGCGCCAAAAAAGTTAACCTTAATTTCATCTGCTTGCCGGCCCTCCTAGTTTGCCAATCGTCTTGTTTGCTGACTGTCTTACTTGCTGACTAAGTTAAACCGGATTGCGCTGCCCTCGCTCTGGCCAACTACATCGCAATCCAGTTGATTAACCCTTGCGTTCGATTTTTTAACCGCTTGCTAGCACGCTAAAGCCTTAGGCTAATCGACCAGGGTGACGCGACAAGTCGCGTTGTATTGGTTCCAAGACAGTACCGCAAAGTTCCCGTCCAGATCGCCATGGTTGTACCACTGTGAATAGTTGCCATCGGTGAAGTAGCAGGACCAGGCGTTCATCACGTGTTCGGTTTGGTTGTTGTTGCTGGTGCCGGCCCGATCGCCGGCCTCAGCTCGCCAGGCGCGGTTGCGGGTGTTGTAGTAAAATAGTGAGCTGCGCGACGCGGTGCGGCCGGAGCCGTCCCAGTTGTACATGGCAATGCGAACTTCACAGCCGTCTATATCGCCACAAAGCTGAGCGACCCGAGCTTCTGGGATGTTGACCGTGTTACCGCGTTGCCATGACCAGGCGGTATAGGTTGACTGGTCGGAGGCGATGGCTGTGCCGGAAAAAACCAGGGCCAATGCCGTTAGGGTTAGGGGTTTAATTAGAGAAAGGTTCATATGATAACTCCAGTACCAAAATGAATATTTAGATAATGTGATTTTTTTATAATCACAAACTGTTGTACCGGTTGAAAACGCCATCTAACCGGCAGGGCGAATTTTCGCGCCATGTCAGGCCGCTGTAAAGAAGGTTGGCGGATCAAGGTTGATTGTTTAGATAGGGTATTGTTTATCCGCGTGCATGGGTCGCAAACTTTTTTCTAGTACCGGTCGCGGGCTTAGCAGAGCGCGTCTGCCGATGCCGTTTGGGCGCTCGCCTTGTCCTTCACCAGCGTCTTGACCTCGGTCAGGCAGCTGCCGCAATTGGTACCGCAACAGAGGGCCGTTTGCAGTGTGCTCAAACTCGCTTGCGCATGGCTCTGCAAGAAGTCGGTGATTTGGCTGTCCGATACCGAGAAACAGGTACAGACGATCTTGCCACGGATCGGGGCATCGTCCTGCTGTCCGGTCAATAGGGCATTGAGGCTCAGCCCTGGGTTTGGCTGTTCGGCGGCTCGATCGAGAAATAGGCTGTCGGGCCATGGCGTGGCTGCGCGATGGATACTGAGCCAAAACTGCAAGCCGCCAGCGTCCTGGCCAATCCATTGCGCCGATTGTTGACTGCTGTCGGTCAGGCTCATCGTGCAGGGTGTGCCGTCCTGACTGCGCAATGCTATAAAGTCGGCCAGAGATTGCTGCAGGCTAAAAAACCGGTACAGGGTACCTTGGCGCGTGTGGGTCTTAAACCATAGCAGCTCGTTGAGCCAATCCGGTGCGGGTTGACCGTCGCCGATAAAGAGAAAACCGTTGGCCTGGCTGGTTTGTTTGGCCAGCTGTACCCGGGCGTGCTTGCTGGCCGGCTGGCCGGAAATAGGATCGACTCGGCTGGCAATCACATTGGCGACGCCACCGTGGCTGGCGAACTGGCGGTTCCAATGCATGGCCGCGAACAGCTCCGATGGCTGCTGTGCGGCGTCGATCCGGGCCAGGGCGTAAAAGCTGCCCAGATCGGAGCGGACCGCAACCAGGTCTCCATTGACGATGGCATTGTGCTCGGCATCGTTCGGGTGGATATGCAGTTCAAACTGCGGGCTGTGTTGGTTTAACGCCATGGCATAGCCGGTGCGGGCCATGGTATGCCACTGATCGCGCAGGCGACCGGTGTTTAAAATATAGTCCCCGCCGTCCGGTTGGTCGACCGAGATCGGACTGATCGGCACCATTTGGGCGCGACCGTCGTGGCTCGGGAATTGGCCATCGCCAAACAGCCGGGGTGTTCGAGTTGTGCCATCAAGGGGCCACTGTTGGGGCAACCAATCTTGGTATTCGGCCAGGCTCAGGTCGGCCACGGCCGACAGGTCAAAGCTCAGCGCGGTGGCGCGATTGAGGCGACTGAGTCGGGCGTGTTCACGAAAGATTTCATGGGCATGGTGCCAAGCAAAGGCGTCGCTGAAACCCAGTTTTTTTGCCACCGTGGCGAGCGCCCACCAGTCGGCCCGGGCTTGGCCTGGGGCTATTAAGAAGGGCCGTTGACGGGAAATGGTGCGCTCGGAGTTGGTCACCGTGCCGTCCTTTTCACCCCAGGCTAGGGCCGGTAGGCGAATATCGGCACAGTCGAGCGTATCGGTCGACTGCACGACTTCGGAGACGATCAACGTCTCGACCTGGGCCAAGGCGGCGCGAATCTTATTGGCGTCGGGCAGGCTGGCCACCGGGTTGGTGGCCATAATCCATAACACCTTGATGTCACCGGCCAGGCAGGCATCGAACAGATCCACGGCTTTGAGGCCGGGCTTTTGGGCCATATGGCTGGCCTGCCAAAAGGCGCCGACCTGGGCAATGCTGTCGGCATCGAAACCGCGGTGGATGGCCAACTGGTTGGCCAGGCCCCCAACCTCCCGACCGCCCATGGCGTTGGGCTGACCGGTGATCGAGAAGGCGCTGGCACCGGGTTGACCGATGCGGCCGGTGGCCAGATGAACATTAATAATGGCGTTGCTTTTATCGACCCCAGACTCCGACTGATTGATGCCCATCGACCATAGGGTAGTGGTTTTAGGGGTTTGGGCGAACAGGGCAAAGAATGCCAACAGATCCGCTTCGGGTAGGCCGCACAATTCCGCCTGGATGCGGCTATCGGTACCCACATCCAATGTCGCCGCGGCCAGGGTTTGTGCATAACCGCTGACGTGCTCGGCGATGTACTCCCTAGCGCAGGCCTGATGCTTATCCAGATAGACCAACAAGGCATTAAACAACTGGCCATCGGCGCCGGGTTTGATCGCCAAGTGCAGGTCCGCTTCCAGGGCGGTGGCGGTCTTGCGGGGATCGATAACCACCATTTTTTTACTCGGCTGCTCGGCGCGGGCGGCTTGCAAACGTTGAAACAAAACCGGATGGGCCCACGCCAAGTTGGATCCGGTCACCACCACCAGGTCGGCGATTTCCACATCCTCATAGCAACTGGGCGGGGCATCCTCACCGAAGGCGCGCACGTGTGCGGCCACCGCCGACGCCATGCAGAGACGCGAGTTGGTGTCGACATTGGCGGTGCCTAAAAAACCCTTGGCCAGCTTATTGGCGGCGTAATAGTCTTCGGTGAGCAGTTGGCCGGAGAGATAAAAGGCCACCGAGTTGGCACCATACTGGGCCTGGGCCTGGCGGATCTTATCGGCGATGGTCTGGCTGGCCAGATCCCAACTGACCGGTTCGCCGTGCACGCTGGGTACCAGCAAGCGATCCTTAAGCGGTAAGACATCCCCCAGATGGGTACCCTTAACGCACAACCGCCCCCTATTGGCCGGGTGCTGTGCATCGCCACTGACGTTGACCCGACGGTCGTTTTCGGTCGGCACCGTGACACCGCAGCCGACGCCACAATAGGCGCAGGTTGTTTTTAGGCCAGTCTGGTTCATAAGATCTCTTTTCGGTTAGAGGGCAATCTGAATAAGGTCGTCTTGAACCTTTACGTCATAGACGTTCAAGGCAACCTGACTGTCTTCAAGACAGGCCCCGCTGAGCAAGCAAAAATGTTGTTTATAGATCGGACTGGCCACGACCAGCTGGCCCTTGAGATCGCCGATAATACCGCGTGCGATAACATTGGCCCGGCTGAACGGACAGTAGTTACTCAAGGCATAGATGGTGTCGTTTTCCGGCAAATAAAATAACGCAACTTGCTGATTTTTAACCAATATGGCAACGCCGGACTGGGCCACCAAGTCGGCCTTCGTGCAGGCCAGTAGCCATTCTTTATTGTCTATCGTGGTCATGGTATTTCTCCTCAGGTGGCAGATGGTTCGTTCAGCTCGTGGCGATCAGTGATATTTTTTCAGCGTCGGTTGCGGGCCGTTTTTGAGCGCGCTCCTCGACAAAGACGATATTGCTGTCATGCGCGTCGCTGTTTACAAAGGTCCGAAAGCGTTTGAGTTTCTCTGGGTCGTTCAGGGTTGAGGTCCATTCACATTCAAAGGTGGCCACGATGCGATGCATCTGCGCTTGCAAATCATCGCCCAAACCCAGTGAGTCGTTGAGGATAACCTCGGTGAGATAGTCCAGTCCGCCGTCGAGGTTTTCCAACCAGCGGGCGGTGCGTTGTAACCGATCGGCGGTGCGAATATAGAACATCAAAAAGCGGTCGATGGTTTGTATCAGTTCGACGTCATTGAGATCGGTCGCGAACAGATCGGCATGGCGTGGCTTCATCCCACCATTGCCGCCGACATAGAGATTCCAGCCGTTTTCGGTGGCAATAATGCCAACATCCTTACTCTGTGCTTCGGCACATTCGCGGGTGCAGCCAGAGACCGCGAACTTCAGCTTATGGGGTGCGCGCAAACCCTTGTAACGATTCTCGATCAGGATCGCCATATTGACGGCATCCTGAACACCAAATCGACACCAGGTGCTACCGACACAACTTTTTACCGTGCGGACCGACTTGCCATAGGCCTGTCCGGTTTCAAAGCCGGCGTCGACCAACTGACGCCAGATCAGCGGCAGTTCATGCAACTGGGCCCCGAACATATCGATCCGTTGGCCGCCGGTGATCTTGGTATAGAGGTTGAATTCCTGCGCCAACTGGCCGATCTTGATCAGGCCTGCGGGGGTGATTTCGCCACCGGCGATACGCGGCACAATCGAGTAGGTGCCGTCCTTTTGCATATTGGCGAGAAAGGTATCGTTGGTATCCTGTAACTTGACATGGGCCGGATCGAGCACCGGCTCGTTGTAGAGACTGGCCAGAATCGACGACACCGTGGGTTTGCAGATTTCACAGCCGAGGCCGGTGCCATGTTGTGCGATCAGAGCATCGAACGAGCGATGGTCGTGGATCTGCACCAGGTGATAGAGCTCCTGGCGAGTGTGCGAAAAATGTTCACAGATTGAGGTGTCAATCGCCACGCCGCGCGCGGCCAAGGTCTTATCGACAACCTCCTTAAGCATGGCAGCGCACCCGCCGCAACCGGTGCTGGCTTGGGTCGCACCCTTGACCTCGGCCGTCGACGCACAACCGCCATCGAGGGCCGCGATGATATCGCCCTTACTGACATTGAGGCACGAGCAGATGGTCGCGCCGTCTGGCAGGGCATCTAACCTTAACGCCGGTGCCGCGTTGCTGGCCAGGTTGGGCAAGATTAGGCTATCGGGTTCGGCGGGCAGGTCAATATCATTGAGATGGTATTGCAGTAGGGTGTCGTACGCGCTGTTATCACCGACTAACATGGCACCGAGTAATTTCTTGCCATCGGCCGTGGTCACGATCTTTTTGTAAACGCCCTTGGCCTCATTGCTGTAACGGAAGGACAGGGCACCCGGCAACTGGCCGTGGGCATCCCCAATGGAGCCAACATCGACCCCGAGTAACTTAAGTTTGGTGCTCATGTCGGCGCCGAGAAAGGCGCTTACCTCAACCTCGGCGATCGACTGTGCAGCGGTTTCGGCCATGCGATAACCGGGTGCCACAAGTCCGTAGATGCGCTCTTGCCAGAGCGCGACCTCACCAATGGCGTAGATGTCGGCATCGGATGTTTGGCAGTGATCGTTGATCACGATGCCGCCGCGCTCACCAACCTGCAAACCACAGGCACCGCCGACTGCATCCTGCGGGCGGATACCGGCAGAAAATACCAGCACATCGGTCAGTAACGGCTCACCGCTGGCAAAGGTGAGCCGCAGGCGATCGTCGTCGGTGACGTCGATCGCCTGGGTACCGGTCTGGGTATGAACCGACACGCCGATTTGTTCAATCTTTGTTTTTAGCAGGGCACCGGCCGGGTCATCTAACTGGACCGGCATCAGACGCGGGGCAAACTCGATGACATGGGTTTTCAGGCCCAAGGATTTCAAGGCGTTGGCCGCCTCCAGGCCGAGCAGACCGCCACCGATCACCACGCCAGTGGAGCGACCCTGCGCGGCCTGCGCAATCGCATCGAGATCGTCCAGGGTACGGTAGACAAAGCTGCGCGCATTTTGGTAGCCGGGTATCGGTGGCACAAAGGGATAGGAGCCGGTGGCCAAGACCAACTTATCGTAGTCTAGGCTCATCCCGTTATCGAGTTGCACTCTCCGCTGGGCCCGATCGATCTCGGTGCAGGTTACACCCAAATAGGTCTTGTAGCCCAGGGCACGGTAATCGTCTTCCTGGCAGTAGGCCAGATCGGCGTGACCCTTACCTTGGAAGTATTCTGACAGATGCACTCGGTCATAGGCCGATTGCTGTTCGGCGCCAATGATATGCAGTTGCCAACCGGCGGCGGCCGCCTGCTTCTGCCACTGCGCGATAAAATGATGACCGACCATGCCATTGCCAATGATGACCAGGTTCTTCTTTTGTGTACTGTGCATTGTTTTATCCTCAGGCAGCGTTCTGCAAGCGACCCAAGATCACATCTCGGGGGTCGCTGATGGGGTGTTTGGTTTGAATTAAATCCTGACAATAATTGGCCAGGCTGAGGTCACCCAACAGCTCTGCACCAATGAGTCGATGGTTGAGAAAATGCAGCGTACGGCCGCGTTGTTGGTACTGATCGACCAGGCTGAGTACCTGTGCTTTGGGGTGATTGATCTGCCCGGTTGAGAAAACATCTAAGCCGGAAATCTTTAATCGGGTATCGGTCTGGGTTAACGCGAACTCGGATGCCCCGCCCATCAGGCGCTGCGCCAATACTTCGGCCTGGGCATAGACTGGGGCCACCAGTCCGAAGGTTTGAGCGGCAAATTCGGTGCACTCACCGAGCGCGAAAATATGGCCAGCAGAGGTTTGCAGAGCCTCATTAACCTGGATGCCTTGCCCTGTGGCCAACCCGGCGCGCTGAGCCAAGTCGATATTGGGACGGATGCCCGCCGCGGCGATCAGGCAATGGACTGGTAGGGCTTCAGCGTTATCAAGGGTGATGCTGGCCAAGCGTGGGTCGCTGTCGATGGCGCGAATTTGGCGCTTCAGACGCAACGTGATGCCGGCCTTAACAAAGCTGTTGGCCAAGAGCGCGGCCAAGGGCGCACTGAGCTGACGGTTCAATAAATGGTTATTGCGGTGGATCAGGGTTACCCGGTGACCGAGTTGACGAAGCCCCCAAGCTGCTTCTAGGCCGAGCAAGCCACCGCCCAATACCGCAACATGGGATTGCTCAGGCAGCGCCCTGAGGAAATAGCCATCCTCCAGGGTACGAAATGCGCGGATGGCCGGTTGCGACCTAAAGTCGCACTCCGGTAGAACAGGCTGAGATCCGGTGGCTATTACGGCGCGAGCGAATGGCATTTCGCTGCCATCACTCAACCGAACCCGATGTAAATCGGCGCTGAAGGAGACCACATCGGTTTGGGCTAGGATGCGAATGTTTAACCGCGCCAGCACTGTTGCATTGACCAGATTGAGGTCAATATCGGCCTCCGGGTTTGCCAACCAAGGCGTTAGTTGAATGCGATTGTAGCCGACATTTTTTTCGCGACTGACCACGCAAATCGGACCCGGGTAGCCCAAATCGGCCAAGCGATTTAGCAGGCGCGCCGTGGCCATGCCGAAACCAATGATCAGCAAGGTATCGTCCGGAGGATTGTTAGCCAGGTCTGAAAACATAAATAACACCCATAAAAAAACGCCCTCGGGAAAACCCAAGAGCGCCAATGCTCAATTCAAAAATAACGTACCTAAGCGCAACATGCCTCCAAACCTAAGGCCACGTTGCGCAGTAAATTACTTAGCGAAGGTCGTGCCAGTTCTGTTCAGGTCGCTCCTCTGGGGGTATCTGGCGCCCAGACGTTGTGTTTTGTTTAAGCTGGTCGGTTTTATGCACTATTAATGGGCGTTATAGGGTGGTATTGGGCCTTAGTGGTGCCCGATGGAGCGAACCCGGAACGCTAATGATCTCAGCCCGCAGCCCGTACTTTGGGCACAACAGGTCATCGCCAGCCGTTGCGGAAGCTACCGGGTTATTAACAACCGAGGTCTGGTCGGCCCCAACGCCCAAGTAAAGTCTCACACCTCAGAAGCGGCAAAGTCTGCTGCAACGTAGGACGATTTTTATAGGGTAGAAGCCAGGCGATGCTCGCATTGTGCCGATCATGGTCTAGGGTATTCAGATTAGTATCGGTGCTGTCTGCGAAATTCATCAGCACCGTTTTTTTAAACGGCGTGTTAGGTCCGCGCCGGTCAGCAATCAAGACAAGAGTTTAGCCCGACCCATGAGGTGTTTTCCTTGACCGATAAAATAGCCTTGGTATTGGTTCCAACCTTTATTCATACAATTGAGCAGCGCATCTGCAGCGGCATTGCCGAAGCATTTTCCGATCAAGCGATAAGGGTCATCTTTGCGCCGCTGCAATATTTGCCGGAATCGGCGGCGCAACTGGATCGCTGTCTTTGGATCCATCATCAGTTTCGAGCGCTGCAGCCGTCGGTGTTGATCGGTTATGGCGGCGGTTTAGGTTATGTGTCGGGCAATGGCAGCTATGAAAAAATACTCGCCCTCTATCAGGGTATCCCAATCGTAAATATCGGCAGCGCGGTACCCGACGTGGCCAATGTCTTGGTCGATAATTTCGACGGCATGTATGAGCTAATGGTCGATATTGTGGCACGCCGCTCTACCGCCCGGTTTTTGTATCTGAGTGGGCCGGTGGGCAATGTCGACAGTCAGATTCGTCAGCACGCCTTGTATCGCGCCTTCGAAGAGTCCGGTCGTTCGAGCACTGACATTGAGGTGCTGGTCGGTAATTTCACCACCTTTGCCGCGCGCACCCTGATTGACGCCTATCTCGCCGCCGGGTCGTGGGCCGATGTCATAGTGTGCGGCAACGATCTGAGCGCCAAGGGTGTGCTCGACAGTCTTAAGGCGCACGGGATCGAATGCCCAGGACAGTGCTGGGTGACCGGTTACGATGATTTCGAATATGCCGCCGCCATGCTCCCGGGATTGACCACCGTGCACTTTCCAGCCAAAGCCTTGGGCAAGCTCGCTGGGGAGCAGGCCTTGGCACTGCTGGTCAAACCTAGTCAGCGGCTGGTAGACCGGGTGGTCAAAGGCGCGCCGGTCTTTCGGGAAACCACCGACAATTCGCCCCCTACGGTCAGTAATCACGATCAAAACCTGTCGGAGCAGTGGGCGCTAATATATCAACGGGATAATAAATCACGCAAACTCGACCTGTTGCGGCTGTTAAAGGCGCAGGTGCCACTGGCAGAGGTGATGGTCAGCGCCAAGGCACCCTTGGCGGAATTGGAAGTTGATCAGCTTTCGCTTTTTTTGCTGACCCATCCGGAAGATGGCAGTCGGTTTTTCAGCGAAATAAATTTGGCTGGGCAGGGCACCAACACACCCTATGCTCAGCCGATGATCCCGCTGTCCTTTTTAGAACCCGTTAGTTCGGGCAACTACTCTTTAATCTGTACGCTGGAATTCGATGACGAGCACTTTGGCTATATGGTGGCCAGCTGTGCTCCGGATGCAGCCGAATTTATTGAGGTTATCGGCGTCCAGCTGTCCGAGGTTTTGCACGCCGATGCGCTGGTGCGTACTAGCGAGCATTATCGTCAACTCAATGAAATGAACGCCCGCATGGCATCGTTGGGCAGTCTGGTCAGTGGCGTAGCGCACGAAATCAATACGCCGATCGGTACCGGCAAGTTAGCCGCCTCATCGTTATTAACGGCGACCCATGCATTGCAGACACAAATTTCAAACAACAGTATGACCCGATCGAACTTTGACGCCTACCTTACCGACGCGATCGAATACGCCGAGATTATTTTTCAAAGTTTAAGCCGGGCTGCCAACCTTATTTCGAACTTTAAGTTGGTGTCGGTTGACCAAACTGGCGAGGCAAAACGAATCTTTGATTTGGGTGACTACCTGACCAGCGTCTTGGTTAGCTTGCGCCATCAGTTGAAGGGCACCCAGGTTGAGCTCATAACCGACTTTGAGTCGGGCATTGTGGTCGACACCTACCCTGGGGCGGTTGCTCAGGTGGTGACCAATCTGTTTATGAATGCCTTAGTCCATGGCTTCGATGACGGTGAGCTGGCCGGTACCATCGAGATGCGTTTGAAGAAGACCCGATCGGGATTTGAATTGAGTACTCAGGATAACGGTAAGGGCGCCAATGCAGCGACTGTAAAGCAGATATTCGATCCCTTTTTCACCACTACGCGTGGCAAGGGCGGCAGCGGCTTGGGTATGCATATAGTCTACAATCTCTTATCACAGAAGTTGTTTTGGACCATTGAGGTGCAATCGGCACAAGGCAATGGTTTTCGTGCGCTACTGAAACCGGCCGCTCGTCATCAGAGCTTTGAGGCCGGTTCGATTGATCTCGTCGAGCCTAAATCCTAGGTGTGAATGGGGATTGTTGTGCCGGTCTCAAGCGCGCCGACTGGTCACTTCGCTGGACTTAGGCGCAGCAACCTTGGTCATCAGGCCAATAACATCAAGCAGCATAAACAGGCTGGATCCGGCCATCAGATATTTTCCTTGGCTAAAAAGTCAGTCAATAATTTACCGAAGACCAGCGGTTTTTCGGCATGGGGCCAATGTCCGGCGCCCTCGATCAGTTTGGCGCTCGACTGGGGAAACATCGAGCGGATCAACTCTTGGTCTTCGGCGGCTATATAGTGGCTGTTCATGCCTTTGATAAAGAGCGTTGGGCCGTCAAAGGGCTGAGTCGTGGTTGGTGCCTGCGCAATGCTCTCGTAACGTGACTCCAAGACCGAGAGATTAAAGCGCCAGGCCAGTTTGCCGTCCTGTTTATAAAGGCTTTTTAACAAAAACTGGCGCACGCCAACATCGGTCACCAGATCGGCGATATCGGCCTCTACGGCTTTACGATCGGGTAGGGTAGCCAGGTCGGCGCGCTTGAGCGCCAAAAAGATGTCTTGATGGTGCGGTGGGTAAGGCTTGGGCGCTATATCGACTACGATCAGTCGCGTCAACTCGCCAACATGCTCGTTGAGAGCCAATTGCATGGCGACCTTACCGCCCAGTGAATGACCAAGCAGTCGGTAGCGTTCGATACCTTGATGGTCGATCCAGTCATTTACCGCCGCGGCGAGATTGACCAAGGTCGGATCATCCAGCCAGGGCGAGCGCCCGTGATTGGGCAGGTCGAGCAGATGTACCCGATACCGGTCACTCAGTTGCCGGCCAATACTGCGCCAGTTGTCACCGGCACCGAATAGGCCATGAAGGAAGATTAGATCCGGGCCCGAGCCTAATGTTTCGCTGTAAATCATTGTGCTACCAGTATGCGAAGAGTCGCAGCAGTTTACCGAGCGAAATTTTTAAAAGCCATCTGCTATTTGGCCGACCCATGCACCCCGAGGTTGACGGTTAAGCGTCGAGCTATGCTGGCCTAGCAGCCCAACCGGATACTGGCTATAGTAGCGCCGATCGACAACGCAGCTACGTCAGAGGATAAAATCACCTCGACTGCTCGAGTGCGGATAGGGCGTAAGGCGCTAACATTACACACTGAGGTTAGGAATGGTTATGGAATGTCGAGAAAAGTGTGGCGCCTGCTGTATTGCGCCGGCGATTAAGCAACCATTTTATGGCATGCCACAGGGTAAGCCTGCGGGTGTAGCCTGTGTGCATCTGGATCGACACCTGGGATGCCAGCTATTTGGCGACCCGCGCAGACCCCAAGTTTGTGCGGACTTTAGGCCAGAAGTGGCTTTTTGTGGCACGAGCCAACAAGAGGCGATGCAGATTATGTTGACCCTAGAAGGGCTGATACCTGAGGAAAATCAACCTCAGCCGCACTGTTCAAATGAATGGCTAGCCCTAGAAAAAGGCTGAGCTGCTCTGTGCCACGCGGATTGCCAGCTGGGCATAGAGTGGGTCTTTTTTATCAGTAGGCAGGTTAAAGGTTTTGAACAGTGATAATTCTTCCCAATTCTGGAGCCCCCAGCCAATGTGTCGGTCCCGATTGTGGATTAGATTGGCCAGGGTGATCAACCCAGCGGGGTCTGGCACCGATGAGGCCCGACTAATTTTGCGGTACAGTCGGGGAACGTCGGCGAGCTTCTGCGGAAACGACCATTTTTCTAAGATGGCGGAGCCCAAGGGCCCGTGCAGCCGATCGATGACCTTGCCCAAGGTGATATTGTCCTGAATTAAATCATCGCGTGCTTCAGCATAGGCTAGGATGGGGAGCGCACCCAAACGATGGACAAGGCCCGCTAGCAGGGCCTCATCGGGCGGCACTAGATGGCAGTGCGTGGCCAATACGGTCGCCCAGTTGGACACTTGTCCGGTCAGTTGCCACAAGGCCCGCAGGCGCTTTTCAATCATCTCGCTGGTGGCTTGAAACATCTGCTCCATGGCCAGGCCGATCGCTAGATTTGAGGTGTAATGCATGCCCAGTCGACTGACCGCGACGGTGAGATCATTGACCTCCTGTGGCGCCCGCAATAGCGGACTATTGACTACGCGAATAATGCGCGCCGATAAGGCGGCATCTTGAGCGATGATTTCGGTCAGGTTTAGGATGGTGGAATTGTCGCATTCAGCGACATCTCGAACCTTTAACGCCACTTCCGGCAGGCTAGGCAGGGTCAGCCGGTCGTTTTGTAAGGCGGCCAAGATGTCATTCGCTATCGTTTCAACTAAGTAACTCATGCTGCCGATTAGGTTCCATAAGATTGTTAAATCTCAGTCTAGTCGCTCTGCTACAACCTGCTGATTGTTATCAGCATAAAGAGTGGGGTGATCGGGTCCGATTTTGAGAATCGCTAAGGCTAACTGTGACGTTTCAGTAGCGCCCGCCTGTACTATATCCCCGATGGCTACAGTGCCTTGGTATATCTTGCCATCGGCCGATGGCACTTGGCCGGACCAGCGCAAGGCACAGAGGCTTTTTTTGCTGGCCCCTTTAAAATGTAGCCGGGCAATGACTTCTTGTCCCGTATAACAGCCTTTTTTGAACGAAATACCGCCCTGTTTGTCCAGGCTGAAATTCTGCGGAATCCACTTTTCGGCCTGGTCGTCGGTCAGCCAGAGCGTTTGACTGGTGATATCAGCGGCCTGCCAAACACCGCTGTCGCTGGCCATTAATGGCAACAGATGGTCCATGACCGACTGATAAAACTGCGCATCGCTATCCAGCCAAACCAACCAACGACCGTCTGGCGCTTGGCACTGAAAGCGGCCCGTGGCCTCCTCGGGTAGAGTTGTGAGCCAGTTCTCGCCAGACTCACCGAGCAGTCCAAAGCCCTCAAACCGGTCAGAATTATCGGTCAACTGCGTGCCGCGAAAAAAAGCGATGTATTGGCTCAAATGTTTTGCCAAGCGGACGGCGCTGCTGCGATGACAGCAGAGGTGAATAATCGGCTCGGCAGCCTTGCTGCGAATCAACCAGACATTGGTGATGGCGCGACCCTTGGCGTTACAGAAGGCGCCGGGGCTGGCCTGCTCAGGAATCAGCAGGTTGATGTCTTGAGTGCATTGGCCCTGAAGGAATTTCACGGTGTCTTTACCGCTGATGGTGAGTACGGCGAGATGCTCCAGCGGATAGGCGGTTATTTGCTTCATAAGGCTCGGTTTGGTTACCTGTTGGTGTTAAACTTAGGCCTATAATAGGCCCTAATTGGATAATTGACAGTGGACACTATAGAAAAACAAGCAGAACAGCTACGCCGACTGGTTTGGCACAGCCGACGCGGGATGCTGGAGTTGGACGTATTGTTATTACCCTTTACTGAAAATCATTACAGCGCTCTTAATGAAACGGATAAAATGGTCTATCGTCGCATGATCGATTGCGAAGATCAGGACCTGTTTAATTGGTTTCTGGAAAAATCTAAATCGGCCGATAGTGAAATTCAGCGCATTGTTGAATTGGTTTTGGATAATGCCCGTAGTCATTGAGGCTGGTATCAGTGCGCCCAACCGACGCGCCGGATACCTTTGGCTGGCAACTTTCCAAGGCATGGTGCTCTCGACTCTGTTGTCTTGGCCGCTAACGACCCATCTACTGTGGTTCACGTTGCCCTTCTTAGGGCATTTTTTTTGGTCTGCGGAATATCGAGCGAAGCGGATTCGTTTGGCACTCGATGGCGTCCAGTTATCGACCGACACGGCCATAGAGCGCTTTCAATGGCACGGTGAAGGGCGCTTATCTCACGCTTTTATGCAGCTTGAACTAAGCCAAGACGACGGTCAGCGACTGACCCTCACCATCTGGCAGGACAGCGTCAGCGCGGCCAGCTGGCGCGCCTTGAATATGGGCTTCCGGGTAATGCAACCGACATTGCGCGCCGCCCAGGACCGTCAACATTTGCCAGATGGCGCATGGCTCAGGCTTTTTTAGGTGACAGGACGGTGATCTGGGCCTGATCGCTGAGCTCTGGATGACTGCGGGTGAAGTGCAAGCCGCGACTTTCTTTGCGTGACAGCGCCGATTCGATAATTAATTCGGCGACCACAACCAGATTGCGTAGCTCCAATAGATCGGCCGTGACACGGAAGTTCGAATAATATTCGCTAATCTCTTGCTTAAGCAATCCCACTCGTCGCTTGGCGCGCTCCAGTCGTTTGTCGGTCCGCACGATGCCAACATAATCCCACATAAAGCGGCGCAATTCGTCCCAGTTATGGGTGATCACAATCTTCTCATCGGAATCTCCGACTCTCGATTCATCCCATAAGGGCAGTTTTTCCGGATCAAACTGAGTGGCCGAGGACACTTGAATGTGTTCCGCAGCGGCCTGGGCATAAACGATGCATTCGAGCAGCGAATTGGAGGCCAGGCGATTGGCGCCGTGTAATCCGGTATAGGTGCATTCGCCGGCGGCAAACAGGCCGGCCAAATCGGTTGCGCCCTGAGCATCGATGCGGATGCCGCCGCAGGTATAGTGTGCCGCCGGGACAACCGGCAAGGGCTCCTTGGTCATATCGAAGCCATATTCCAGACAGCGGCGATAAATGGTCGGAAAATGGCTTTTAATAAAGTCCGGCGATTTGTGAGAAATATCCAGATACAGATTGTCGACGCCCAGACGTTTCATCTCATGGTCAATGGCTCGGGCGACTATATCCCGGGGGGCCAATTCGGCCCGTTCATCAAAGTGCTGCATAAAGCGTTCGCCATTGGGCAGCTTGAGGAGCCCGCCTTCACCGCGCAGCGCCTCGGAAATCAAAAAGGATTTGGCCTTGGGGTGAAATAAACAGGTCGGATGGAACTGATTAAACTCCATATTAACAATCCGGCACCCCGCTCGCCAAGCCATGGCAATGCCGTCACCGGTCGCGCCATCCGGATTGGATGTGTACAGGTAGACCTTGCTGGCCCCGCCGCTGGTGAGCACAGTAAAGCGGGCGCCAATGGTAACCGCCTGGTCGGTCAGGGTGTCGAGAATATAGGCCCCAACGCAGCGATTTTCCTGGTCGACAAGGCCGAGTTTCTCGGTGGTAATCAGATCAATGGCGACATGGTTCTCCAATATTTGGATATTGGGCGCCTGTCGGACGCGTTTGATCAGCGTCTCGGAAATGGCCAGACCGGTCGCGTCTGCGGCGTGAATAATGCGCCGTTGACTGTGGCCGCCTTCCCGGGTCAGATGAAATTCGACATCGGAGCCATCGACCCGAGTGAACGGCACGCCTTGCTCAATCAACCAATGGATGGCACTGCTGGAGCGCTCGATGGTATGGCGCACGGCGGCTGGATCACACAGGCCTGCGCCAGCATTGACGGTGTCCTGGACATGCTGATCAACTGAATCGACCTCGTCCAGCACCCCAGCGACACCGCCCTGAGCCCAGGCAGTGGAACCGGTGCCGATCTTTCCTTTGCTGATCACCAGGATGTTCATCGAGGTGGGCAAGCTGAGCGCGGTTGTTAAACCGGCCGCTCCAGAGCCAATAATCAAAACATCGGTCGCAAGGCGCACAGACATGGGCTAAAGCCTCCAAAATAAGATCAATCATAAGGTATAGGGCGGGCGCTTGGGTATTGATTTACCGCAAAAGTCACTGTTACGTCCCTTTTGAGTGGTCATTTTGTTATGACATATGGATTTAGGGCGAAAAAAAGTGCCTAGGTGCTGTCGATTGCCTCGCCCGCGCTATAAGATGCAGTAAAGTTAAGGGCCAGTTGCAATGATAATTGAACAGGGTACCGTCGTGGCCGCCAACGCCGACTGGTTGGTGGTGGAAGTGTTGCAGACCTCGGCCTGCGGGTCGTGCAGCGCCCGGCAAGGCTGCGGCCAAGCGCTTATGAGTGAGTGGGGTGATGCCCCGACTCAGCAGCAGAAAAATCATTTTAAGGTGCCTGCCGTGCTTGGTGCCGAGGTCGGTACGCGAGTTGACCTAGGTATGACGCCAGATACGCTCAGTGTGGTCGCCCTATTAGTCTATTTAGTGCCCTTACTGAACGCTTTTTTAGGTCTGAGTTTGGCGGTTTGGCTGGGTTTGTCAGAACCGATCCAATTGCTCTGCTTGATCGCCTGCCTCGGTCTATCCTATCTGGCCTTAAGTCGCATTCACTTTGATAAATACACCCGTTTGGTGCCGCAAATAGTTCGGCTGCATGGGTTGCGTAAAAGTCCGGACCTAATCGCGTCAAGCCCGATGACCTAGGTGTAAATCAGATGTAAAGCGGCAGCCCACGGCAAGCTTCTGGCCGTACTCTACAGCGCGAAACATCGTCGAATTGGAGTACAACCTATGCAGCATCGATTACCAGTCGCCTTCCTGGCGGCCATGGCTTTTCTGGCCAGTACCCTGGCATATTCCGCCACGGTGGTATTGCCCGATTTCACAGTCCTAGTTGAGCAACAGTCCCCTTCGGTGGTGAAGATCAGCACCGTCGCCAGTCGTATGACCAATTCCCAAGGTCAAACTCAGGAAGATATCCCAGAATTGTTTCGCTACTTCTTCGGCGATCAACTCCCGGAAGGCTTTGAATTCAATACCCCGCAACCCAGTCAGGGTTTGGGCTCGGGCTTCATTATCTCTGCTGATGGCTATATTTTGACCAACAATCATGTCATCGAGGGTGCCGACGAGGTCAACGTGCGCCTCACCAATGGGGACGAATATGCCGCCACGGTGATCGGGGCCGATCCGGCCAGCGATGTGGCCTTACTGAAGATCGAGGCCAGCAAACTACCGGCCGTGACCTTTGGCAACAGCGATGAGTTGAAGGTCGGCGAATGGGTCTTGGCCATCGGCTCGCCCTTTAACTTCGAATACAGCGTCACCCAAGGCATCGTAAGTGCTAAGGGTCGTGCATTGGGCGGCAGTGACCGCTACGTGCCCTTTATCCAAACCGATGTCGCGATCAACCCCGGTAACTCCGGTGGGCCCTTGTTTAATCTCAAGGGTGAAGTGGTTGGCATCAACTCGCAGATCTATACCCGTTCGGGTGGTTTCATGGGTGTCTCTTTCGCGATACCGATTAACATTGTCAAGAATGTTGCCGAGCAATTGAAAGAAAATGGCTCGGTTCTGCGCGGTTGGCTTGGGGTCGAAATGTACCCTCCTTTTAATGATGATGTTGACCTGGCCAAGTCCCTCGGTTTGGAGCGACCCGAAGGTGCACTGCTAGCGCGAGTTATCCAGGGTAGCCCCGCCGCCGACGCGGGCTTATTAGCTGACGATGTGCTGGTTGAGTTTGACGGCATTAAGATCAAGCGCTATTCCGACTTACCACCTCTAGTCGGCGTGATCAGTCCCGGTGCTGAGGTTGAGGTCAAGGTGGTTCGGGCCGGCAAAAATAAATCTCTGACCGTTAAAATCGGCGTGTTTAATCCGCAAGCCATGGCCCGGAGCGTTACCCCAGCCCAACCGCAAGCGGACAACCCACTGAACATTTTCATCGAAGATGCCGGTGAGCGAAATGGCGTGGTGGTGTTAGATATACTCGACGGTCCGGCTCTCCGCGCCGGTCTGCGCAAGGGGGATATCATTACCATGATGAGGAATGAGTTTGTCCGCGATAAGGGCGACTTTGACCGCATTGTGACCGATTTGCCTGAAAATGGCGCGGTAGCGGTGCGCATTTTGCGGGGCGAGAACATTGTTTACCTGGCCATCCCGACCAAGTAAATAACCTAAGGCCCTGCCACCGCGCAGGGTCCTGACGTTCGGCCGTTGGTTTTTTTAAGCCCCTCAGCAATTGCAGTCCATGCCACCGCACCAGCCCCCGCTGTGGCTTATATCGAGTTTATTGCCCCGTTGACGATAGTGTTCGCAGGTGAAATGGTTTAAACTCGCCGCCCCATTTTTAGCAAGTGAACGCCTACGTGAGCAGCGATTTATCCCATATCCGCAATTTTTCAATCATTGCCCATATCGACCATGGTAAATCGACCCTGGCTGACCGTTTTATCCAACATTGCGGTGGCCTAGCCGACCGCGATATGGCGGCCCAGGTGCTCGATACCATGGATATCGAACGCGAACGGGGCATCACCATCAAGGCCCAGAGTGTCACCCTGAATTACCCAGCCAAAGACGGTAAGGTGTACCAGCTGAACTTTATCGATACGCCTGGCCATGTCGATTTTTCATACGAAGTGTCGCGCTCCTTGGCCGCCTGTGAAGGTGCCCTCTTAGTGGTCGATGCCGCCCAGGGCGTTGAAGCCCAGTCGGTCGCCAACTGCTACACTGCGATCGAACAGGGTTTGGAAGTGGTTGCGGTATTGAATAAGATGGATCTGCCGCAGGCCGAGCCGGATCGAGTCGCCAATGAAATTGAAGAAATTATCGGCATTGAGGCCCACGACGCGGTGCGTTTGTCGGCCAAGAGCGGTATTGGCATCCAAGACGCCTTGGAAGAAATTGTGCGTCGGGTTCCGCCGCCGGTAGGCGATCTTACAGAAGACCTGCAAGCCTTGATTATCGATTCTTGGTTCGATAATTATCTCGGTATTGTCTCCTTGGTGCGGGTCAAAAATGGCGTGCTCAAGAAGGGCGAGAAAATATTAATCAAGAGTTCCGGACGCACCCACGTAGTGGATCGTCTGGGTATCTTTACCCCCAAGATGACCGATACTAAGGAGTTGAAAGCCGGCGAAGTCGGTTTCATCTGCGCCTCCATCAAAGAAATTAAGGGCGCCCCCGTCGGGGATACCATTACCGCACATAATACCCCCGATGTGGCTCAATTGCCCGGTTTCAAGAAGGTTAAGCCGCAGGTCTATGCGGGCTTGTTTCCGGTCACCTCAGACGACTTTGAAGCATTTCGAGATGCCTTAAATAAGTTGCAGCTCAACGATGCTTCGCTCTTTTTTGAACCAGAAAGTTCCGATGCCTTGGGCTTTGGGTTTCGCTGTGGTTTCCTTGGCATGTTGCATATGGAAATTGTCCAGGAGCGCCTCGAGCGGGAATACAATCTCGATCTAATTACCACCGCTCCGACCGTGGTATACGAGATTCTCAAGACCGATGGTACCGTGGTGATGGTAGACAATCCGTCTAAGTTACCGGCAGCTAATAATATTCAAGAATTTCGTGAACCCATCGTGTTGGCCAACATACTGGTTCCTAAAGAGCACGTTGGTAACGTGATCACCCTGTGCATCGAAAAGCGCGGTATACAACGTGAGATGCAATATATCGGTGGCCAGGTGTCGCTCAGCTATTATTTGCCCATGGCCGAAGTGGTTCTGGATTTCTTTGACCGATTAAAATCAGTCAGTCGGGGCTTTGCTTCGCTCGACTTTAGCTTTGATCACTTCGAAGACTCGCGTCTGACGCGCCTGGACGTGTTGGTCAATGGTGAGCGCGTCGATGCGTTGGCGATCATCATGCACAGCGACACGATCCAGCGCCGCGGTCGCAGCTTGTGCGACAAGATGAAGGAACTAATTCCCCGTCAGATGTTCGATGTGGCCATTCAAGCCGCGGTCGGCAGTAATGTGGTCGCTCGAACCACGGTTAAGGCGCTGCGCAAAAACGTTATTGCCAAATGTTACGGCGGTGATATATCGCGCAAGAAGAAACTGCTGCAAAAGCAAAAAGACGGTAAGAAACGCATGAAACAGGTCGGCTCGGTATCCATTCCTCAGGAAGCCTTCCTAGCCGTGTTGAAGATTGATAGCTAGGCTGAAGCTACCGATGGTGGCCAATACAAAGAGAAAGGTGGGTCACCTAAAGGGTTCGCAGCCTTGTGTAAACAGGCCCATTGCAGCGAATTTATATGACCAAGGGCACTCTGCGCACTGAATGCCCGCCACTAGAGTGACGTCTTAATTTGCTAAGGGTGGGCTAGAACCTACTTTTAAGGAGAATGAATGAGTTTGTATGGCTTATCCGCCCTAGTCTTACTGTTAGGTACTGTATTGACGGCTTTAGTGTTTCTCAGCTATCGAAAACGCTTGGCTGAGCTCACGGTCGAGTCTGACGTCACCGAAATGTCGCTGCAGCAGATGTTCACGTCTACGCCACTTGAGCGCGGTTTGGGCTATGCCCTGGTGGCTCTGATCGGTTATCTGATCTGGCAGACCATCACCCAAGGCTTTGATTTTGCCTTGCTGATGATTGGTGCGACCGGCTTTACCGGCTTCGTCTATCTCCTTGATTACCGCCTTACCCGCAAGACCCGTCTGGCCATCCTAGAGCGGGCGAGCGTGCAGATTCCCGAGTTTGAGGAGACCGTTGACACGGCCACATTGGAACCGGGTTTGATTGAAAATAGCCGGGCCTTTTTCCCCATCCTGGTCTTCGTGTTTGTCTTGCGCAGTTTTCTGCTCGAGCCCTTTCAAATTCCGTCTGGGTCTATGAAGCCAACTCTTGAAATCAGTGACTTTATTCTGGTCAATCGCTTTGTCTATGGCATCCGCATGCCGATTTCCAATAAGGTGATCATCCCAATCGGGACGCCCCGGCAAGGCGATGTGATCGTCTTTAAACCACCCCATGAGCCGGATAAGAATTTTATCAAGCGGGTGATCGGTGTGCCGGGTGACCTGATTCAGTACGATTATTCTCGCAAGATCCTGCGCGTCAATGGCGAGGTGGTGCCTAAAGACCTGATTGAAAAACGCACCGATGAGGCCGGTCGATATAACCTCTACAGTGAAAATCTGTTCGGTCGTGAGCACCAGATCTACAACAATCAGTCTCGAGCGATACGCCGTCCCGATGAATGGTTGCCGATCAATGGTGTTACGGTGCCTGAAGGTAAGTACTTTGTGATGGGCGACAACCGCGACAACAGTCAGGATGCCCGTTATTGGGAAGGCACTCGACGGCTGCAAACCGGCGATTTTAGCAACAATGGCAACAATGCCTGGGGTTTTGTTGACGAAGATTCCATTCTGGGCCAAGCTTTCGTTATCTGGATGCATTGGCAGGGGTTCTACCCCAGCTTTGCCCGCACGGGCTTTATCCAATAATTGACCGGACAGTAGGCAGGAGACAAACATGAAGAGTTTGCACCGACAGCGCGGTATGTCACTGTGGGGCGTTGTGTTCCTAACTGCGTTGGTGCTGTTCACCGGCTTGCTGCTCGTCAAGATGTCCGGAGTTTATTATGATCATCAGACCCTGAATAAGACGATCCGGAACGCGTTGGCAGGCCAAACTGCCACCGGTTTTTCCGAGTCTGAATTCTTCGATCGGGTGGCCAAAAACATGCAAATCAATGGTATTCGCATTGATTTAAAAAAAGAACTCACCTACGACAAACGCCAAAGTCCGCCTGTTGTGGTGCTCAACTATGAAAAACGCGAACATCTGTTTTTGAATGTTGATGTGGTTATGTCTTTCCATCAAGAATATGAGTTGTAGCCTTGTTAACCCACTATCCACGCCTCTTTAAGTCGATTCAATACACCTTTCAAGATCAAGAGCTGCTCGAGCAGGCCCTGTCGCATCGAAGTTTTTCCCGCAAGAACTATGAACGGATGGAATTTCTCGGTGATGCAATCTTGAACTGCACCATAGCCCAAGCCCTATTCGAGCGTTTCCCTAATGCCAAAGAAGGTCAGATGTCGCGTCTGCGGGCCCAATTGGTCAAGGGTGAAACGCTGGCCGAGTTGGGCCGAGAGTTTAATTTGGGTGATTTCCTCAAGTTAGGCAGCGGTGAGCTTAAAAGCGGCGGTTTCCGGCGCGACAGCATTCTCGCCGACGGCGTCGAAGCGATCATCGGTGCCATCAGTCTGGACGCCGATTTGGCTCAGGCGCAGCGGGTGCTGTTAAGCTGGTACGAGGATCGCCTGTCCCGCCTAGATCTAAGCGAAAACATTAAAGATTCCAAAACGAAATTGCAGGAGTACCTGCAAGCACGTCGAATGCCACTGCCTGATTACCAGGTCACGGCCATTGCCGGTGAGGCCCATCAACAAGAGTTTACGGTTCATTGCGCGGTTGAAACGATGGCGGAACCCTTTGTTGGGGTGGGTAATAGTCGGCGCATCGCCGAACAAGAAGCGGCTCAGGCCGCGTTAAAAGCATTAGGCGAGGACCAATAAGATGACCGAACAGTTTACCCTGGATACCCAATGTGGCTTTGTCGCCATCGTTGGACGACCGAATGTTGGCAAATCGACGCTGATGAACCATCTCTTAGGTCAGAAGATTTCCATTACCTCGCGCAAGCCCCAAACCACTCGTCATCAGATTACCGGCATCTGGACCGAAGAGCAGACCCAAATCGTCTTCGTTGACACCCCGGGCATGCATCGTGGCCAGGAAAAGGCCATTAATCGGGTGATGAACAAGGCGGCGGACTCAGCCCTGAATGATGTCGATGCTGTCTTGATGGTGGTTGACCGCACCGTCTGGTCCGATGAAGATCAATGGGTGCTCGATAAGCTGGATGGCATCAAGGCACCGGTTATCTTGATTATCAACAAGGTGGATCATCTGGAAAACAAGCAGTCCTTGTTGCCGCATCTTGAGCAGGTCAATAAAAAATACCCCTTCGCCGATGTGATACCGGTGTCGGCGCTGCAGGGCCACAACCTCGATACCCTGATCAAAGTCTTGAGTGCAAAAATACCGGCGGGTCTGTTTCATTTTCCCGAAGATCAGGTTACCGATCGCAGCCAGCGCTTTATGGCCGCCGAAATCATCCGTGAGAAAATCATGCGCCAGTTGGGTGCCGAGCTGCCCTATTCGACGGCCGTTGAAATTGAACAGTTTGAGTTTGAAGACCGGATTCTGCATATCCACGGTTTGATTTTGGTTGAGCGCTCAGGACAAAAGCGCATCGTGATCGGTGACAAGGGCGAGCGAATTAAAAAAGTCGGCCAAGAAGCCCGTGTCGATATGGAAAACTTGTTCGAAACCAAGGTGATGCTCAACCTGTGGGTGAAGGTAAAGGGCGGCTGGGCCGACGACGAACGAGCGCTGAAAAGTCTCGGTTACTACGACCAGTAATCATGGCGTTCGCACGTGTTGTCCGCACCGAGGCGCTATTGATCCACGCCTGGCCCTATCGGGAAACGGATTTTCTGGTCGAATTGATGACCGAAAAATGCGGCCGGATCCGCTGCCATATGCGCAACAGCCGCCCGGAGGCATTCCGCCCGTTTGAGATTAAAGTAACCCAAGCCAAGGGTTACTTTTCGGCAAGCGACTTCCGCTACACCCAGTCGCTGTTGATTCGCCATAACGAAGCACGGCTGATCGGGCTCTATGTTAATGAACTGGTCTACCGCCTCGTCCCTACTGCGCTGGTGGATGAATCCCTATACGGCAGTTACCTGGCCACCCTGGCGCATCTTGAAGTGCGCATTCGGGTCCAGGCAGCCTTGCGGTTTTTTGAACAGCGGGTCCTGCAGTTGATTGGGCATGCGCTTGACTATCGCGCCGACCGAAACTCTCAGGCCATTGTCGAACAGCAGCGCTATAATTTCATGGCCAATAGCGGCTTTAATCCAAGTGCCGATGGGCGTTACACCGGGGCCCAATTGCTCAGTGTGGCACGCGCCGATTATGATATAGCTGGTGCGCTGACCCTCGCTCGGGAATGTCAGCAGCAGCAGATCGAGGCGATCCTTCAGCCCCAAGCCCTATTTAGCCGCAAGTGGTCTATTGCCACATCGGCACCGCATCGAGAATCGTCCAAATGAAAGGCATTGGCACCGATATAGTCCAGATTTCACGTATCAAGACGGTCTATGACCGACAGGGTGAGCGTTTTGTCGCGCGGATCCTGTCGTCGGCTGAGCAGCAAATTTTTCATCAACGGCACCAAGCGATCAGTTTTTTGGCCAATCGCTTTGCTGGCAAAGAAGCCCTCGCCAAAGCCTTGGGTACCGGAATCGGGCAGGGCGTGCGCTTTGTCGATTTGGAAATACTGCCCAATACATTCGGTCAGCCGGAGGTGACGCTCAGGGGAGTGGCACTTGAGCGGCTAACCGCCTTGGGCGCGACGCAGGCTAAAATCAGTCTCAGCGACGAACAAGACTATGCCGTGGCCTTTGCCGTGCTCCTCTAGCCGGTTTATTAGCCGACGCACGGTCGCTGGGTTATGCGCCGAACAATGGCTTTTAGCCTAGAGCGTTGGCATTGTTTTAGCCGAGGCGTTGAGCCGAAGGGCATAGACCTTAAGCGCCCGCTCAAAGCCTCGATCGACATCGTTTTCACCCACCCAACGCGCTACACTCTCGATCTCCTGATTTAACATCACCAAGGCATCATCAAGCCCAGAACGGTGATCCTGTTTGAGCAGCTGTTCGGCATGCTTAAGCGTCATTTGCAACCTGGGAAGACCGCAATAGAGAGTGGCCCCATGCAATCGATGAATCCTTTCCAGCAGCGCTGTTAGATTATCCTGACGATAGAGCAGGTTGATCTGCGCCTGATCGTTACTCAACGAATCCGCTAGCATGGCAAACATATCTTTGGCCAAGCCGAGTTTGCCATTGGCCTTTTGTAGGCCACTCACCAGGTCGACCGGCTGCTCGGCGACTAACATCGGTTCGAGTCGGACCGCTGGCTGATCCTCTTGTTCGAACGGTTCGGTCTGATCTTGTGGCGCCAGAAGCGTGACACCAGTCCATTTCGATAGGGTCTTGTGCAACTGGTCTTCATCGATTGGTTTGGCTAAATAGTCGTCCATGCCGGCCACTAACATCGCTTCGCGTTCGTCAGCCAGGGCGTGTGCGGTCAAAGCGACGATCGGAACACGCTGCGGCTTAAGCTCAATTTTGCGTATTTGGCGCGTCGCGCTTAAACCGTCCATTGTTGGCATCTGAATGTCCATAAAGATAAGATCATAGGCTTGGACTCGGGCCTTGTTGAGTGCTTCTTCGCCACCGGCGGCGGCATCGACCGCGACCCCAATATCTTCTAAGAGGGTGACAATCAGTTTGAGGTTGGCGGCATTATCATCGACCGCCAATACTTTAATAGTTGACTTCAGATCGCGCAATTGCAGCTCAGTCTTTGCATTTGGGTTATCGATATGCGGTGTAATCATCTGTTTAACGGTTTGATATAGATCGCTGTTTCGGACCGGGCTGGTCAGGTAAAATTGACTACCCTGCTCAACTAAGCGGGCGCTTATATCGTCGTCGCTGCCATCGGCAATAACCAACGCTGGGCAGGCCAGGTCGCGCTCGATCTTGAAGAGCGCACGACAGAGTTCGTCGTCTGTTGGCTGCTGCGCGAGAGCAATGACGGCTATATTGGGTCTGGGTGATATATTCTGTTCCAGGTGAGCAATCAATTCAGCCGGCGTATTGAGTTCGAAGGTCATGGCACCCCAGCCTTCGAACTGATGGCGGAAAGCTAAGCGAGACATTTCCCGTTGTTCCACCACAGCAACCGTAAGGCCGACCAATGCCGTTAATTTTGGCGGTTGCTGCACCGCCGGCGCGATGTCGGCGCGAATATTGAACCAAAAGGTTGAGCCCTTGTCTTTCTGGCTTTCCAGGCCGATATCGCCGCCCATCTGCTCAACCAAGCGCTTGGAAATAACCAAGCCCAAGCCGGTTCCGCCAAATTCTCGGGCCGTTGACGAATCCGCCTGAGAAAAGGCCTGAAAGAGGGTCTTCTGTTGGATCTTGGTCAAGCCAATGCCGGTATCTGTCACGCTCACGCGGACCGTAACCTTATGGCCCTGATGTTGTTCGATCATCGTGCGCACCACCACGCTGCCGTCGTTGGTAAATTTGATCGCATTGCTGATTAGATTGGTGAGCACCTGTTTCAGCCGCAATGGATCAAAGATAAGTTGTTCGGGTACATCGTTATAGAACAGCGACACCACCTCTAGGTTTTTCGCCGCTGAGGCCGGATTGAGCATCGCCAAGACCTCCTCGATGGCGACACGAAGATTGCTGCTGCGATTATCCAGGGTCAGTTTACCGGCCTCTATCTTACAGAAATCCAGTACATCATTGATTATGGTTAACAGGACCTGCGATGACGACATGATGGTGTCGACCTGATCCGCTTGTTTTTTGGTCAGATTCGAGCGACCCAAGAGACGCGCAAAGCCGAGGATGCCATTAAGCGGCGTGCGGATTTCGTGGCTCATATTGGCCAGAAATTCAGTCTTGACCTGGTTGGCCCGCTGCGCGTCACGTCGGGCCATATCCAACTCGATGTTTTGAATCTCAATGGTTTCTAAGGTTTCACGCAGATCCAAGGTGGCCTGTTCGACGCTATTTTGCATCTCGTTGTAGGCATCTTTGATGGTTTCAGCCATGGCATTGATACCCACCTCCAGTTCGCGCAGTTCGCCCTTGGAATGGGTCGGCACCCGAGACTCCAGGTTGCCCTCGCGAATCTCAATGACGGTCCGAATCATATGGTGCACCGGCCGAATAATGGCTCGATTCAGATAGAAGGCAATACCGGCGATGATAAAGAGGGTGGCCAGCAGCAGGGTCAGATTAAGCAGTATGGATTGGTAGTGGCCGACCCGGGTATTGGCATAGTCGAACTCGCTTTCCACCCAGGCAATCGGCTGCGGGTTCGCCGTGCGCAGCTCTATATCCTGCGGCGCTAAGATGGGCGCCAGAAATCGATAGCTGGCGTGACTGATATGCAGGCGGGTGGCCCGCGTATCGCCGATGGCAAAGGGATAGGCCGGCCCCATGGGATTTGGGCCCGATACCAGCCACTCTGAGGTCGATGCATTATAGAGCCGAATTGAACGTGCATCCTGCTCATTGAGCGCCCTGCGGATCAAGGCATCGAGTAGCGGCGTGTCGGTCTGAGCTACCGGCAACGACAGGGTGTCGGCGAGGCGGTTGGCCACGGCCTCGGAGCGTTCCATAAAAGCCTGTTGTTGATGTTGGATGTCGGTCAGGGTGAACCAGCCAAGGGCCAGCAGGCCCAGAAATAGGGCAGGAATCAGTGAAATGTAGAGCAGTCGGTTCTGCAGACCCATGGCGTTCATATCCAGCCTTATCTTGTTGTAACACCGAATCAGGTAGCCGGTTGTTATCGGGAGAGACCAGCAAGCTGTATTATTATGGTCCACAAGTGCAAAAAATGGAGGAGAATTTGCCGTTAATTGTGGCAAATGGCCGGTGAATTAAACGTCCACTGTTTGGTTTGGTGGCTTTGCGCTTCGGCTGGGGCGGCTAATAACCCAAATTCGATAAGTTGTGCCCTTTGGTTATTATTTCTTTGAGTTATAACAAGCTACAATAGGGTGGAGATTACTGAATTTGGAAGTCAGATGAGCCCATTTCCCACCATTGAAGACTTTATCGGGCACACCCCGTTGGTGCGGTTGCAAAGAATGAACCCCAATCCGAGCAATACCATTCTCGCCAAGCTAGAAGGCAACAACCCAGCCGGGTCGGTTAAGGATCGGCCGGCCATGAATATGATTCGTCAGGCCCAATTGCGTGGCCAGATCAGTCCGGGCGATACGCTGATCGAAGCGACCAGTGGCAATACCGGTATTGCCTTGGCCATGGCTGCGGCCATCATGGGGTATAAAATGACGCTGATCATGCCGGCCAATCAGTCCGAAGAGCGGCGCGCGAGCATGCGTGCCTACGGCGCCTCGATCATCTCGGTGAGTGCGCAAGAGGGCATGGAACATGCCCGCGACTTGGCCCAACGCATGCAGGCCCAAGGCTTGGGGATCGTGCTAGATCAGTTCAGTAATCCGGACAATCCACAGGCACATTACCTCAGCACCGGGCCGGAAATTTGGCAGGACAGCCAAGGGCAGGTGACGCATTTTATTGCCTCCATGGGTACCACCGGTACCATTATGGGTTGCTCACGCTACCTGAAAGAACAGAATCCAGCGGTGCAAATTATTGGCTTGCAACCGACCGATGGCGCCCAAATCCCGGGCATTCGACGTTGGCCGGAGGCCTACCTGCCGTCCATCTTTGACGCCCAGCGCGTCGATAGTATTATCGATATGGACCAGTCAAGCGCTGAGCACGCCATGAAACGCCTAGCCGCCGAGGAAGGCATCTTCGCCGGGGTCAGTTCCGGGGGGTCGATCGCCGGTGCCTTGCTCTTGTCAGAACGGGTAAATAATGCCGTAATTGTTGCCATAGTGTGCGATCGTGGCGACCGCTATTTATCAACCGGGGTATACAACAGTTGAAGCGCAAACCGAATCAATTTTCCAAAGCCAGTTCAAAACCGTTACCAGCGCCGTTAACCCTGGATATTCTGCGCTATAGCCACGATGGGCGCGGCATTGCCAGTCACGAAGGGCGCGTGGTAATGGTCGCCAATGCCTTGCCCGGTGAGCAGGTCGTCGCGACGATCGATCAGGCGGGCAGCAAGCTATGGCAAGGCCGCAGTACCAGTATTATCACTGCCAGCCCAGTGCGTTTGGCGGCACCTTGCAAACTCTATGGCGTGTGCGGCGGCTGCCAGCTGCAACATCTGCAGCACGCCAATCAATTGCCGGTTAAGCAGCAGACCGTAAGTGATCATTTACGTCGAAATGGATTTAAGGAGCAGGCCTGGTCTGAGCCATTGCTGTCGGAGCCCTATGGCTATCGCCATCGAGCCCGATTCCATGTCGACAAGAAGGGCCAGGTTGGCTTTCACGCCGAGAAGGGTAATCGGCTGGTTCCAGTCGCTCAGTGCCCGGTGTTAACGCCGGCGCTGGAGCAGGCCTATCAGACCTTAGTGGCGTCAGCCCCGATGGTCGGCATCGTGCAATTTGAACTGGTGGTGGACGATCAAGGCCAGATCGGGGTTGTGGTTTTGGACGGCAAGCCGATCGCCAGTGCGGACTTTTACCTCTGGTCGAATAGCCAGGGCTGGTGGTCCACTCAAGCGCTCAGTTATCAGGCCGGCGCGGCAACCGTGACCGCTTTACCCGGTGAATTCACCCAGGTGAATCGCTCGGTAAATCAGCAGATGATTGCACAGGCGCGTCAATGGCTGCAATTGACCGCTACCGATCGCCTGCTCGACCTGTTCTGTGGCAATGGCAATCTCAGTCTGGCGTTAGCCGATGAGGTTGCAGCTTGCTTGGGTTTGGAAGCCAGCCATTCGGCCATTACGCAGGCGACTAGTGCCGCGCAAGGTCGTCCGCAGGTTCTGTTTGAACAGGCCGATCTCTTTACGGTAGATCTCTCCAAGCTGGCCGCGGTCCGCAGCTTTGAGCCAACGGTAATGCTACTCGATCCACCCCGAGCGGGCGCTGAAGCTCTTTGTGCGGTGTTGAAGAAGATACCCTCGGTGAAAAAGATCCTTTATGTGTCCTGTGATCCGGCGACCTTGGCGCGTGACCTAACGCTCTTGGTCGACGCGAAGTGGCGGGTTCGGAAAATCGGCCTAATCGATATGTTTCCCCAAACTCGTCATATTGAGACGATGGTCTACTTAGAAAAGCGAGCCAAATCTTGAAAGTACGTGAAGATCAGCCAGTGTTCAGCGACGGAACCGTCGACCTAAATGCCTGGCTGGAACGAGTAAAAAGCAAAGCCACGATCGTAGACGAAGAGCAACTGCTGCGCGCCTGCCGTATTGCTCGCACCGCCGAACAAGAGGCCGACCATCGCGCCAATGATTGGGGCACAGACGCCTCGGCCTTTAAAACCGGTCTGGAAATGGCTGAGATTCTGGCGGACCTGAGCCTCGACCAGGACGCCATAGTGGCCGGAATCTTATATCGTACGGTACGTGAAGAAGAATTGGAGTTGGACACCGTTAAGGATCAGTTCGGCCCTAAGGTTGCCACCCTGATTAATGGCGTGGCGCGCATGGCTGCGATCCATCGGCAACAAAAGTCGACCAAATCGAGTGTGCTCGGGCAAACCGAAACCCAGGGCGAGGCGGTTCGCAAGATGCTGGTTGCGATGATTGATGATGTGCGCGTGGCGCTGATTAAATTGGCCGAGCGCACCTGTGCCATTCGGGCCGTCAAAAACGCCCCGGTGGCGCGCCGTTACAAGGTCGCCCGCGAGGTTTTTGATATATATGCCCCCCTGGCTCATCGGCTCGGCGTTGGCCACCTGAAGTGGGAGCTTGAGGATCTGGCCTTCCGTTATCTGGAGCCGCAAGACTATAAGAAAATCGCCCAGTTGCTCGATGAAAAACGGCTCGACCGGCAGGACTATATCGAGAAAGTTCAGAGTTTGATTACCGAGCAAATCGAAGCGGCCGATATTCACAAGGCGCAGATTCAAGGCCGCGCCAAACACATCTATTCGATCTGGCGAAAAATGAAGCGCAAGAATATTAGCTTCAGCCAGGTCTATGATATTCGTGCCTTTCGCATTCTCGTCCCCGCCGTGCGCGACTGTTATTCGGTGCTCGGTATCGTGCACTCACTCTGGCGTCATATCCCGCGTGAGTTTGATGACTACATCGCTTCGCCTAAGCAAAACGGCTATCGCTCATTGCACACCGCGGTAATTGGCCCGGAAGGTAAGGTCGTCGAAATACAGATTCGGACCGCCGATATGCATGAGGACGCTGAACTGGGCGTCTGTGCCCATTGGCTCTACAAGGGCACCGATGCTAAGCGTTCTCAATCACGCGGCTACGAAGAGAAGGTCGCCTGGTTACGTCAAGTGTTGGAGTGGCATGATGAACTTGGTGGTATCGACGAGATGGTCGAGGAACTGGGCGCCGAAGTCACCGTCGATCGTATCTATGTGTTAACGCCAGAGGGCCATGTTGTCGACCTATCAGCTAGTGCTACGCCAATTGATTTTGCCTATAAGGTCCATACCGATATTGGTCACCGATGCCGAGGTGCCAAGGTTAATGGCCGCATTGTCCCGCTGAATACCCCGCTGAGCATTGGCGACCAGATAGAAATCTTGACCGGCAATGAGGCTACACCGAGCCGCGATTGGTTGAACGCCGATCTGGGTTTTGTGCGCTCATCCCGGACGCGCGCGAAAATAAAGCATTGGTTTAAATCGCAGGACCGGGACATCAATATCCGCGACGGCAAAGACATGTTGGTGCGCGAACTGCGCCGCTTCAATATCGATAAGATCGATATGAAACAGCTGGCCCAGCTGGTCAATTTCCACAGCGACGACGATCTCTTTGCGGCCTTGGGTGCTGGCGATGTGCGCCTGATGCATGTCGTGCATCACGCCGAAGACATGGTCAATCCGCCCAAGGTTAAAGCCATTAATTTAGCGGTGCCGAAAAAGCAGAACCATTCAAGCGATTTAGTGATTCATGGCGTCGGAAATCTCTTAACGACCATCGCCAATTGTTGCAAACCGGTACCGGGCGATGCGGTTGAAGGCTTTATTACCGTGGGCCGCGGGGTATCGATACATCGCGATGATTGCTCGAACCTGCTGCAGTTGAAAGCCATTGAACCGGAACGGATTCTGGACGTGTCCTGGGGTGGCGAGGTACGCACCACCTATCCGGTCGAGTTGTTGGTGGTCGCCTATGATCGAACCGGTCTGCTCAAGGATATGATGACGGTGCTGGCCAATATAGGGGTTAATATTATCTCCATGAACAGCTTGTCGAATAAGGCTGACAACACAGTGGAAATGAGACTCACCGTGGAGGTCGAAGACTTGCACGGTTTGGGCCGGGTTATGGCACTGTTGTCAAAGGTTGCCAATGTCGCCGATGTTCGGCGCGTGTACCCAAAAATTCATTGATTGGAGTTAGGCAGATGACGGCACGCTTCGACTATGCGGATTTACAGACCCTGATGGCGCGGTTACGCGACCCGGTGGATGGCTGTCCGTGGGATATCAAACAGACCTATGCATCGATTGTCCCCCACACGCTCGAAGAGGTCTATGAGGTGATCGACACCATCGAACGCAATGATTTGCCTCATCTGGCCGAAGAGTTGGGTGATCTGTTGTTTCAGGTGGTTTTTTATGCCCAAATTGCCGCCGAAGAGGGCCATTTCTCGCTCGATGATGTGGTCCATGGGCTGGTGACCAAGCTGGTTTATCGTCATCCGCACGTCTTTCCCGATGGCTCTCTGGCCAGTCGAGCCGGCGCCTCAGCTATAACCGACGGTGCCGTGAACGATCAGTGGGAGCGCTTGAAGGGTCTGAAGAAGCCGGCTAATGCTCGCGTGCTCGATGATGTGCCCTTGGCCTTGCCCGGTCTGTTGCGGGCTAAAAAATTGCAGGCGAAGGCGGCGCGGGTCGGTTTCGATTGGCCGCTGATTGCCGATGTAATGAGCAAGGCCGATGAAGAGTTGGCAGAGCTCAAAGAAGCGATCGCCTCCGGAGATGCCGATGCCATCGAGGACGAACTCGGTGATCTGCTCTTCGTTCTGGCCAATGTCGCCCGCCATACTGGATTGGATCCAGAGCAGGCGGTGCGCCGAACCAATCAGAAGTTTAGCCGACGTTTCGGTCATGTTGAGGATCGGGTCCGTGGCAGCGGCCAATCTTGGCCTGATTTTGAGCTGGACAGTCTGGATGCGTTTTGGCGTGAAGCGAAGGATTTGGAGCGCAAATAGACCCACTAGCTGAATTGCACCCTCGACTTAAGCAGCAGCTTGATTTCTCGCTGGGGTACTCCGCAGTTGGGCCAATATAATTGGCCGGCAACTGGCCCAGATTGGCTCCGGAACTGGCTTAATCTATATCGATTCGTTATGCTTAAGCCTATATTTATTATGACGTAACCTATTATGAAGCATCATTTTTCGCTGACTTTTAAAGTCACAGAGCGCCAGGCTGTCGACGTTAAAAAAGTTGCGCAACGTATTGCCGGCAGTGACTTCCATGTTGAAACTGCAGATTTGGCCGGCACCGAGTTCAGTGTCCATTTTGCCCGGGAAGGCGACCATGCCGCGGATCTCTTGAACTATGCCCGGGAGCAGGTCTTGAATGCGATGCCGGGTGCCGAGTTGGTGTCGGTGGATATGTCGGAAGAGCCTCCCATGACGGGAGCGGTCGATGATATTACCAAGCTGGTCATCCGTGCCTGTCAGGTGCTGGGTGAGCCGGAGTTGGCTCATGCTTGGTTAAATAAGCCCCAGTCCCGTCTCAACGGCCAAGTCCCCAAGGTGTTGATGGTCGACGCTCAGGGGCGAACCTTGGTCTCTCGCATGCTCACGGCGATGGAAGCTAAGGATTGATCGGTTCGTTACGCCAGCCCAGATGAAGCCCTAGCAAGTTGCCACCCCAACCGGACCTGTTCGACACGAGCGGCAACTTCGTTTGCAGCGTCCCTTGGAGACGCCCGTGTCGCCTAGCCACCAACCTCGGTTTGCGCCATGACATCGGGCCGGATGGCGCTGACTAACCCGGCACTGCGCTCGCGTCGCGGCGTCTAAGGGTTACCGCCGTGCGTAATCGCCCGGAGCCAAAGGACGACATTTTCTCAAAGTCATCGCGCGCCAGCGGCAGATATTGGCAGTCGATGGGTCGTTGATGTTGCTTGTCATCGAGATCGGGATCGTGCACATAAAAGCAGAACTCATCGATCGTGGTCACCGTGACCCAATGCGGACTCTTTTTACCATCGAGCCTATAGGTGCTGATCAATATCACAACCCCTAGGCCTTCTTGTAACCATTGCTCTACTTGATGCTGACTGATGTCCTGGTAATGGAGCGCAACGCTCTGCCGTTGGGCCTGATAAACAAACTGATCGTGGACCGTGGCCATAATGGCCTTTTTCTTGGCGGAGCGGACTCCGTCGACAAACAGGGGCTGGTCGGTATTGATATAGACGGCGGCTTCAAAGCCTCGTCGGTGCGCCGCCAAGGCCAAACCTACTGGGTGGCAACCGCCGTGACCCGAGGTCATAAAGATGGTTGTCGCTTCGCGCCAGAGATCGAGTTCAACCGTCTGCTCTAACGCAAAGTGGGAGTCAAGGCTGGCCATAGCCATCATCAACGCGGCCGGCCCACAGGTGAACTCGGTGGTTTGTTGGTACCAGGGCGTGGGACGATGGATCTGCTCACTCTGGATCAGGCGGATAGTCTTCTGCATCCGCAGGGCATCGCTGTGATCGTCGTAGTAGTCGGAATATTCACCGAAAACTCGATAGCCACAGTGTTCATAGAGTCGAATGGCGGCGCTATTGGGTTTGGCCACCTCTAAACGCATAAACAGTCGATTGGCCCGTGCCGCGTTGGCCTCCAATGCAGTCAATAATTGGCGCGCCAAACCAGAGCCGCGCATGGCCGGCAGGACTGCCAGGGAATACAGGCGCGCCAGGCGAGTGCCCTTATTGCACACTACCAGTCCATAACCGAGTACCAATCCATCTCGTTCCGCCACCAGCAGTATGTTGCCGCTGGACGCAAGCCAACGGCGGAAGCTGCGCAAACTAATACGGTCCGCGCTAAAGCAAGCCTGTTCGATGGCCATAAGGGACTCTAGATCGCCCCGTGTGGCCGTCCGATAACTGAAATCATCAAGAGGCGTCATCGATCTGCAGCCTAGCGGCCGCGAGCTTCGAGGCGGCGTTGGAATTCAGCCATGATTTGCATATAGAGCTCATCGCCCAGATAGGCGTCTTCCACCTTATGATCGATACTTGGGTTGTCGTTCACTTCAAGCACATAGGCCTTGTGATTCACTTCCTTGATGTCCACGCCATACAGGCCCTTCCCGACCACCTGGGTGGCTTTAAGGGCGGCGTCGAGCACCGATTTGGGTACCTCGAAGGTCGGTAGCGTATCAAAGCCACCGGAAATGCTTTTTGTACCCACATGATTATAGATTTGCCAATGGTTGCGGGCCATCAGATAGCGGCAGGCGTAAATGGCGCGACCGTTGAGGACGCCGATACGCCAGTCGTATTCGGTATAGAGATATTCCTGCGCCAAAACTAATGCGCTGTCGACAAAGAGCTCCTGGAGCCGAGCGCTCAATTCGGTGCGATTAGCGACCTTGAACACTCCACGGGAAAAAGAACCTTCTGGCATCTTCAGTACCAGCGGGTAACCAAACTTCTGTTCCAAGAAATCCATGGTGGCGGCACTGTACTCATTGACCACTTCGGTAATAAGGCTAGGGACCTTTTGATAACTGAAGGCGTCGTGCAAATAGACCTTATTGCAACAGCGCAGAATGGATTGGGCATCATCCATGACCACCAGACCGTTGTTTTCCGCTTGGATCGCCAAGCGGTAAGTGTAATGGTCAATCGCCGTGGCTTCACGAATAAAGAGCGCATCATAGAAGTTGATGTTTTGCAGCTGATCGATGGTCAGCGCTTGGGCGTGAATACCCTGTTTGGCAGCGGCCTTAATAAACCGACTGATGGCCTCCTTATCACTCGGTGGCGTGCTCTCATTCGGGTTTACCAGGATGGCCATTTCCCAGCGATGTTGCTTCTTGCGCGCATCACGCCAGACCTTATTGGTAAATTCATCGAGGCGCACGAGCAAGCGCGCTCTGGCATGCTCATCCAGTGCGGCATAGGCCACGCGTTCGGTGTGCACCGACAAACTGGCCGTCTCGGCGCTCAGTTGTATCTTGAGGATCGGCGCCTGATATTGGTTGAACACCTTGGTGGCAATTTTTTGCAGTGCCGGCTGGTCAATCTTGCCAAAAAACACCCAGTGGGCTCGGTTCAGTTCCGTATCGGCCAGCTCGCCGAGATCATTCTTGGAGGTGATCATCATCTCATTATTGAGCGCGTCATTGCGCAAGGCGTTGATGGTCTTAACGCTTGGCAACACCTTGTGATTGCGGGCTTCAGCCAACAAGGAACAGTAATAGCCCTTACTCAGATAGGTTTGGGTATCACAGAGGTTAATAATTCGGGTATTGGGTTCATTAATTTTTGGATACTCTTTGAGATAGGTATCAAAATCAATCACATTGGGATGGTTGTCACCTAAATTCAGATCTTGATCAACGACGATGAGCGTTTTGTCCACTTGAGGGCCTTTTCAATGAATGGGGTCTGCCGCCAGTATAGGGCTGGTTTGATCGCGCAGCGGCGCGCGATCAAGCAACAAGGGCTCCGCAGTAGTCAGCACCCGAACGGGTTGACGACTAAAAACACAATGCTGGAATGCTATATAGGCTCTTTTCGGCATCTGGGCAAGCGATCTTTTGAGTCCACATTGAAAAGTCTAACCAGCCCCAGTCGAGCGTGCAGCTGGCTGGTCTCAAGAAGGCCCAGCGACCCCCAGCAAACGCTATAAAATAGCCCTGGATCTGTCGGGTGACTATTGATTTGGCGCGCTGGCAGGGGGCTACTTGCTGTGCGTTTTGTCTACGGCGGTCAAGAAGCCACGCAGTAGGCTGAGCTCTTTGCGGGTTAAGCGCGCGCGCCGGAACAGCGACTGCAAATGTTCCAAAACCTGGCCCGGATGGCGATCATTGATAAAGCCGATGGCGTGGGCTGTACCGGCCAGGTGTTCTTGGAAGAGCGTCAGCTCTTGGTGCAAGGGATAGGCCTCCGGTACCGCTGTAGGAGCGATCAGGCTGGCCTTATGAATCTCATAGCAGACGAGCTGAACGGCCTGGCTGAGATTCAAGACCGGATAATCGGGACTGGCGTCAATATTGAGTTGGAAATGACACTGTTGAATTTCATCGTTATGCAGCCCCATGCGTTCGCGGCCAAAGACAATAGCAACAGGCGACTCGCTCTGTTCGGCTACAGCCTTCTGGGCACTCAGCTCGGCGCTGAGTGCAGGTAGGGGGATCGAGCGGTCGCGGGCACTGGTACCTATTACCAGCGCGCAATCGGCGATCGCTTCCGCCAGGGTGGCCACGACCCGAGCATTGGCCAGGACATCGGTTGCCTGGCCGGCACGGCTGGTGGCTTCCGCGCTGGGAAAGTCGACCGGGTCGACCAGCACCAATTGCGCAAGGCCCATATTCTTCATGGCGCGAGCCACAGCGCCGATGTTGCCGGGGTGCCAGGTTTTTATCAGGACAATGCGGATATTAAGCGACATAAGATTGGGACCGGTGTAGTAAAAACCCGGTGAGTCTATCACTGTGTGTCTCAGGATGGGTAAAAAAGGGCGTCCGTTCAGGCTCGGAACACCCTGATAGCTGAGCTGTTAACCGGTAATATAGATGGGTCCGAGGCCGATGCCCCAAATGATCACGGTTATCGCCAACAGGGCGACAAACATCACCATGCCAATGGTCACGATGGCGCTGGCAAAGATAAAACCTCGTTCTTTGGGGATATTCATTAATATCGGAATGCCTTCGTACAAGAGGTAGACCGAATAGGCCAAGGCCACCAAGCCGACGATGAGATCGAGCCATAACACCGGGTAAAGAGCTACCAGCCCGCTGAGAAAGAGCGGTGCCGTAGTATAGGTGGCCAAGGCAATACCCCTGGGTGTGTGGTCATCGCCGCGAAAAGTCTCCGCTAGGAAGTCGATAAATTTGCCCAAGACGATTACGCCAACAATCATCGCACCGTAAAAAAGGATGCACAGAAACAGCGCGCTTTCGGTGGTCAGGCGGTACACCGTATCGCTGGCACCGACCGTCCAGCCGACCTGGGTGATCCCTATATAGCCGCACACGGCCGGAATGGCGGCGAGCAGCAAAGCGTGGGTGAAGTAGTGACGGCTGAGGGTATTGGGTTCGGCACGGATGCTTTCCCACTCTTCATCGGGATGAGCAAATATGCCCCAGATATGGTTTAGTATCATGCAGTACCTACTCCTTCTCTATTTTTATTGGGTTTGTCGGGCATGTGCCGCCGAGGTCGACATGGCCTCAAGCAATCTTATGCACAGGGCCCATTGCTTATTGATACAACAGCTTTGAGTATAATCAGGCGGGCCGAATAATAGCAACCATCTGCGCAACAAATGGTAGTCCTATAAGGCTTGCCGCGCTTGCCCAACGCGCGGTGCTGACTGGACCGTTATCGGTCCGATTCGGTCGGCAACTTGCCTAAATAACGAATACGGGCGGCGGTCACCGCGTTGTCCTTTATTTGCAGGATTTCAATCAGAAAACGATCTATCTTGATGCTTAGGTTGGCATCGGGGATTTCCTCAATATACTCGAGGATGAGGCCGTTTAAGGTTTTCGGTCCATCGGTCGGGAGATCCCATTGCAGAACCTTATTGATATCCCGTATTGACGCGGTGCCATCGATAACGAAGCTGCCGTCGCGCTGAGGATGTATTTCCTTGCTGTTGTTGGTTAGGTCGGTAGTAAATTCGCCGACTATCTCTTCCAGCAGATCTTCCAACGTGACCAGCCCCTGAATATCGCCGTATTCATCAACTACCAGTGCCATACGCAACTGCAAGCTCTGGAAGTTCAGCAGTTGAGTGTGCAGTGGCGTGCCTTCGGGGACAAAGTACGGATCTTTAGCGGCCTTGGTGAGCATCACCTTGGTCGGTGCATCGGCATACAGGAACTCCGCGGCATCGCGGATATGTAGGATGCCGATAACCTTGTCGATATCGCCTTTGAACAGCGGAAAGCGGGTATAGCCATTCTGGCGAATGCTGTCGGCGATCTGCTCAATACTACCCTCTATATCGATACCATTGACCTCGTTGCGCGGCACCATAATGTCGTCAACGGTAACATTCTCCAGCTCCAATATGCCTAACAACATCGACTGGCGCTGTACTGGCAAGGTGCTGCCGGATTCGTTGACCAGGGTCTTCAGTTCTGCCGAGGACAGGGCCTCAACATTTTCATTACCCTTGCCGATACGCAACATCCAGAACAGTATGCGCACAATGCCATTTATAAACCAGACCGCCGGGGCGAGTAACCAGGACAGCATGCGCAAAACGTAAGACGCTGGGAAGGCGATTCGCTCTGGATGGCGTTGGGCTATGGTTTTAGGGGTGACCTCGGAAAAGATTAGCACCGCGAGGGTGAGCGCGATGGTCGAGATGGTGATGCCGAGCTTTTCATTGTCCGGGAGCAACTGCTGGGCGATCAGCGTGGCCAGGGTGGCGGCCGCTATATTCACCAAGTTGTTGCCGATCAGAATCACACTGATCAGCTGCTCCGGTGTTTCCAGGAGCCGCTGGGCGAGTTTTGCCGAGCGATTTCCTTCATTAGCTAAATGCTTTAAGCGATAACGGTTGAGCGACAGCATGCTGGTTTCGGAACTGGAAAAGAATGCGGAAGCCAATAACAGCAGGGCGAGTGCGCCAAAAAGCAAGCCCAAGGGTAAATCGTTCAAAAGCGAGAAGCCTCATTAACTAAGTTAAGGTTTTTTAGCGGTATGTCGAGTCACTGTCAAGCGTTGCACTACAAATAGGCTGGAAATGGTCGAGATTCACCCAATTAAGGGTGCAAGCATGACCGAACGAACAGGGTCGCTTAAAAAGTGTGCAGCAGATATTCCAAGACGAATTTGGATCCGATGAAGGCAACCAACAAAAAGCCGAAACCGACATAAATTAGCTTGCTGGCGCGTCGACCGCGCCAACCCAGATAAAAATGACCAAAGATAAGGATAGCAAAGAAGCCCCAAGCGATGAGGGTTAAGACCGTTTTATGAATCAGATGCTGAGCCAACATATCGTCGACATAGATGCCGCCAGTGATAATCGAGGCCGTCAAAAGCACAAAGCCGATCATTAGCCACTCAAACATCAAGCGTTCCATAGATTGCAACGGCGGTAAGATGCGCGATATGCGATTGTTTAAGCGATGCTGCTGCAGATCGTTACTTTGGATGTTGACCAGAATAGCCTGCAGCGTGGCAATAATCATTACGCTGTAAGCCAAGAGTGAGATAAATATATGCACCAACATGCCCGTGGTGTAGGTCTTGGGGCTGGCCAGATGGGGTGCAAACAGGGCTAAAACCAAAAAGGCCGCGCCGACCGGCATTAAGAAAACAAAGAGGTTGTGCAATGGTTTGGATAAAGATGAGATCAAAATCACCGCAATGGTCATCCAAACACAGATGGAAATGGTGTTCAGCAGGCTCATTTGCAGCATCCCGGCGACCATAACCTCGGAAATTAATTGCGCCGAGTGCGCCGCTAAGCCAATAAGGGCTGGGCCATAAAGCAGCCACGGGACAATGGGTCGCTGTTTAACTAAAGCGCTGAATGCCGCCAGTCCGCTGATGAAGTAGGTGATGATTGCGAGCCATAAAAGCATAACGAAGCCTGTGAAGGTCCAGAAATTAAAAATTTGAGCCAGTGTGCCACTAACCGCCCAGCTTTTCACTTGATAGCGGAGCATAGCCATGAATATAGCCGCACTGCTATACTATTGCGATTGATTGCAGATGTGAAACCAGCATGTTTAATAGTTTATCAGAACGGTTAAGCCTAACCCTAAAGCAAATTACCGGTCAGTCTAAACTGACCGAAGACAATATTAAGACCTCCCTCCGGGAAGTGCGCATGGCCTTGTTAGAAGCCGATGTCGCCTTGCCGGTGGTGAAGGCCTTTATTGATCGGGTGAAAGACCGAGCGGTGGGCCAGGAAGTGGCCGAAGCGCTCAACCCCGGCCAACAGTTTTTAAAGATCGTTCAGAGCGAGCTGGTCCATGTAATGGGCGAGCAAAACGAGGTCTTGAACCTCAAAGCACAGCCGCCCGCGATCATCCTGATGGCCGGTCTGCAGGGTGCCGGTAAGACCACAACCGTTGCCAAGTTGGCCCGATTCCTGAGTGAGCGGGAAAAGAAGAAGGTTATGGTGGTGTCAGCCGACATATATCGTCCGGCGGCAATTCAACAATTGGAGACGCTGGCGGCAGAAGTCGGGGCCCTGTTCTTTCCCAGCGATAGCAGTCAGCAGCCCGAGCGGATAGTCCGGGACGCGGTCGATGCGGCCCGCAAGCAGGCCGTTGATGTGTTACTGGTCGACACCGCCGGGCGTTTGGCGATCGATGAGCAGATGATGGCCGAGATTAAGGCCTTGCATAAAGCGATTGAGCCGGTCGAAACCCTGTTTGTCGTCGATGCGATGACCGGTCAGGATGCTGCCAACACCGCCAAAGCCTTCAACGATGCCATCCCGATCACCGGTGTGGTTCTGTCTAAGGCTGATGGCGATGCGCGCGGCGGTGCCGCCCTGTCGGTGCGTCATATCACTGGCAAGCCGATTAAATTCATCGGTATGGGCGAGAAAACCGATGCCTTGGAAGCCTTCTATCCCGATCGGATCGCCTCTCGTATCCTTGATATGGGTGACGTGTTGTCACTGATTGAAGAAGTTGAGCGCAAGGTCGACAAGGTTAAGGCCGAGCGACTGGCTGGCAAGATTAAAAAGGGTAAGGCCTTCGACCTGCAAGATTTCCGCGAGCAGCTCGATCAGATGAGCAATATGGGCGGCTTGACGGGCATGATGGACAAGCTACCGGGCATGGGTCAGATGGCCAAGGCTGGCAATCAGCTCCAAGGTGCCGAAAAGCAATTCCATCAGATGGGGGTAATCATCGATTCGATGACGCCGTTGGAACGCCATTTTCCCGACAAGATAGTCGGCTCGCGTAAACGTCGTATCGCGATGGGCTCGGGCACCCAAATACAGGATGTTAACCGGCTCCTGAAGCAGCACAAGCAGATGGCCAAGATGTTTAAGAAGGTCGGTCAAAAAGGCGGCATGCAAAAGATGATGCGCGGCATGGGCGGTATGATGGGCGGGCAGGGTGGCATGGCCCCCGGTGGTGGTCTGCCACCCGGACTGGGCGGCGGCAAATCGCCGTTCTAAGACTGCAGATCCAAATAGGGCGCCTAGGGCGCCTTTTTTAATGGCCCGACGCCGGAGCCAAAAAACAGCCCCCACGGCGCCACGTCTGAGCCTTATTTGCCCCAGTCCACTGTTATCCTTGTAATATTGGGGGTATTCCGTATACTTCGCCGGCGCTAATTTCCGAGTTTTGCTCGGGTAATTTAAACTTTGGACACTGAATAAAGGTAACCCCTTTAACATTCCAAAATGGCAGGTGATTTTAAAGCTTGCCCAACTAGGAGAACGCGATGGTAGTCATTCGACTTTCACGTGGCGGGTCTAAGAAACGCCCGTTTTATCATCTATCTGTAGCCGACAGCCGAAACGCCCGTGATGGACGTTTTATTGAGCGTGTTGGTTTCTTTAACCCAGTAGCCCGTGGTCAAGAAGAGCGCATTCGCGTTAGCCTAGATCGTGTTGACTATTGGGTAAGCAAGGGTGCACAGGCTTCTGATCGTGTCGCCCATTTGCTTAAAGAGTTTAAGAAAGCCCAAGCCTGAGTGATGCTGAGGCAGAGGGTTTCGTTATGACACCGTTACTACCAGAAGATTATGTCGTTTTAGGAAAGGTTTCCTCCGTTTACGGAGTAAAGGGTTGGGTGAAAGTCTTTTCGTTTACCGAACCAATGGATCGTATCCTGGAATATGGTAACTGGACGCTGAAGCAGGGTCAGGATCTGATTCCGATTGAAGTGGACATGGGACGGAGTCATGGCAAGGGGATGGTCGCGCATTTTAAAGGGGTCGATGACCGCGAAATTGCGAAGAGATATTCGGGTGCCGATATTTGTGTACCTCGAAGCCGTCTTCCCGAGTTGTCCGAAGGTGAATGCTATTGGTATGAACTGGAAGGCTTAACGGTGATAACAACGCACGACGTTATCCTCGGCACAGTAGATTATGTAATGAGCGCAGGCTCTGGCAATGATGTATTGGTGATCAAAGGCGACGCGAAGAGTATTGATCGACGCGAACGACTTGTACCCTACATCGACCAATTTGTAATTGAAGTTGACCTCGGTGTAGGTCAGGTGATTGTCGATTGGGATCCAGAGTTTTGATCGAAGAAGGTGCTTCACAACCAGCACTTGAGTTTGGCATCGTTACCCTGTTCCCGGAGATGTTTAATGCATTTACCGACTACGGCGTAACGGGGCGGGCCGTAAAGCAGGGGGTTGTTTCAGTTCAATGCTGGAACCCGCGTGACTTTACCACTGACCGTCACCGAACAGTGGACGACCGACCTTTTGGCGGTGGTCCCGGAATGTTGATGAAAGTACAGCCCTTGCGGGATGCAATTACGGCAGCGAAAGCGGCCAGCGCAGTGCAGACCAAGGTGATTTATTTATCACCGCAAGGGCGGAAACTGGATCAACAGGGTGTTACAGATTTGGCTCATAATGAACGTTTGATTTTGGTCTGCGGACGTTATGAAGGCATAGATGAACGGTTGCTGGAAGCCGATATTGATGAACAGTGGTCGCTGGGGGATTTTGTACTCAGCGGTGGTGAGTTGGCGGCAATGTCCTTTATGGACGCGGTCAGTCGACTGGTCCCGGGTGTACTCGGTCACGCAATGTCATCAGTTGAGGATTCTTTTTTCGATGGTTTGTTAGATTGTCCACACTACACTCGGCCTGAAGTGCTCGATAACAAGGGTGTACCGGATGTGCTGTTAAGCGGTCATCACGAAAATATTCGTCGATGGCGTGCCAAGCAAGCGATAGGCCGGACATGGGAAAGACGACCTGACTTAATAGAGGGTCGCCAGTTGACTAAAGAACAACTGACTCTTTTAGATGAATTTAAAAGTGAGCAAAAGCTCACGCGACCGATCAGGAGCTGAATCATGAGCAATAAGAATCTGATTATTCAGCAAATTGAAGCTGAACAGATGAACAAAGTAATTCCTGCGTTTGGCCCCGGTGATACCGTGGTTGTCCAGGTAAAAGTAAAAGAAGGCGAACGTGAGCGTTTACAGGCCTATGAAGGCGTTGTAATCGGTAAGCGTAACCGTGGCTTGAACTCTGCTTTCACCGTGCGAAAAATTTCTAACGGTGTTGGTGTTGAGCGTTCTTTCCAGACCTATTCAATGCTGGTTGATAGCATAACTGTCAAGCGTCGTGGTGACGTTCGTCAAGCTAAGCTGTACTACCTGCGTGAACGTTCTGGCCGGTCTGCTCGAATTAAAGAGAAGATTCCAGCCAAAAAAGCTAAGTAATAGCCTAGCTTTTCCAATAAAAGGCAACCTACGGGTTGCCTTTTTTGTTGAGCGAGCGGAATGTTTTAATGCAGCATCACAATATTTAACCGAGTGCCAGTTAGCGCCCCTAGTATCGCCACATCAGACCCCTGCAGAGGCTGAAAACATTTTCAGTTGGGCTGCAACGACTCGTTGCGAAATGAGCACGGTCATTTGGCGCTGCCCAGGCATAAAAAGAGCTTTTGTCCGTTGACCTATCGGAGCGGCTTAAGTAATGTTCGAAGCATTGAATTAACCTAATAATGAAATAACGAGGCCTGTTTTGAAACCAGTAAACGTCGGTATTTGTGGCTTGGGCACTGTTGGTGCCGGGACCTTTAATGTCCTCCAGCGAAATTTGCACGATATAGCGCGCCGTGCCGGTCGACCGGTACGCATCGTTCATATCGGCGCCCGGCGTGACAATCCGGCCTGCCAACTGGACGGGGTCAAGGTATCGCGTGATATCTTCGCTGTCGTTCGCGATCCCGACGTCCATATAGTGGTCGAGTTGATCGGTGGCATGACGGTCGCCAAAGAGTTGGTGCTGGCCGCAATCGCGGCCGGTAAAGACGTAGTCACTGCCAATAAGGCATTGATTGCCGTGCACGGTAATGAAATATTCGCCGCAGCCGAGGCCAACAATGTCGTGGTCGCTTATGAAGCGGCGGTCGCAGGCGGTATCCCGATCATCAAGGCGATCCGGGAAGGCCTGGTGGCTAACCATATTCAAAGCCTGGCCGGGATTATCAACGGCACCGGCAACTTTATTCTGACCGAGATGAGCGAGAAGGGTCGTGCCTTTGCCGATGTCTTGGCCGAAGCCCAAGCGCTCGGCTATGCCGAAGCCGATCCGGCGTTCGATGTCGAAGGCATCGATGCAGCGCATAAGTTGACCATTCTGGCCTCAAACGCCTTTGGTATCCCCTTGCAGTTCAGCAAGGTCTATACCGAGGGTATTACCGAAATAACCAGTGAAGACGTGCAGTTCGCTGAAGAGTTGGGCTATCGCATTAAGCATCTGGGCCTAGCCCGCCGAACCGAAGAAGGGGTTGAGTTGCGTGTGCATCCGACCTTGATTCCGGCCAAACGACTGATCGCCAATGTCAATGGCGTGATGAATGCCGTTCTGGTGTTTGGCGATGCCGTCGGACCGACCATGTACTACGGACAGGGTGCCGGTGCCGAGGCCACCGCCTCGGCGGTGATTGCCGATATAGTCGACATCGCGCGCGATATTGACAGTCCCGGTCTGGTACCCCATTTGGGTTTCAGTGTTGAGACCACCGATCTGCCGGTGCTGCCGGCCGAAGCCATGGTCACAGCCTACTATTTGCGAATTTCTGTCAAAGACGAGGTCGGTCAGATGGCCAAAATCGCCGAGACACTGAGTATGCATGGCATCAATATGGAAGCTATCATCCAGAAGGAAGCGCCAGAAGGTGAACTCTTGGTGCCCCTAATCCTGTTGACCCAGCCGGTCAGGGAGAAGGCCATGAACGCTGCGATCTTATCGATTGAGGCCTTACCGGCGGTGACCGAAAAGGTCGTGCGCATTCGCGTTGAGCGCTTGGATAGCTGAGTAGCAAGCTCTGCATTGCTGCCTGGCCTTGATCGGTCAGGCCATGCCGCGCACTGGTTGTGCGGCCCTATTTTGAGAGAGACGAGACAGTGAAATATATTAGCACCCGCGGCAACGCACCCGAACTGGAATTTGAAGACGTACTGTTGGCTGGTCTGGCATCCGATGGCGGGCTCTATGTGCCCAAGGATCTGCCGCACTACAGTCTGGACACTATTCGCAGTTGGCGCGGCCTATCCTATTCTAAGCTGGCTTTTAAAATCATTCAGCCCTTTGTCGGCGGCGCCATCGACGATGCGGCTTTGCAGCAGATGCTCGATGACACCTATGACAACTTCGGCCACAAGGCGGTCGCGCCCCTGACGCAGCTGGATAACAATGAATACGTGCTTGAGCTGTTTCAAGGCCCGACTCTAGCGTTTAAGGATTTTGCATTGCAGTTGCTCGGTCGCTTGCTCGATCATGTCTTGACCAAGCGCAATGAGCGCGCCGTGATAGTTGGCGCCACCTCCGGTGATACCGGCTCGGCCGCCATCGAAGGTTGTAAGCACTCCGAATTCGTCGATATCTTTATCATGCATCCGCACAATAGGGTGTCCGAAGTGCAGCGCAAACAAATGACCACGGTGCTGAGTGATAATGTCTACAATATCGCCGTCGAAGGCAATTTCGATGATTGTCAGAATATGGTTAAGGCCTGTTTTGCCGACCAGGGCTTCCTGCGCGGGGAACGCCGTCTGGTCGCGGTCAACTCGATCAATTGGGCGCGCATCATGGCGCAGGTGGTCTACTATTTTTACGCATCGCTCAACCTGGGCGGCCCCGATCGTAGCCTGTCCTTTTCCGTGCCAACTGGTAACTTTGGCGATATCTTTGCCGGTTATTTGGCCAAGAACATGGGGTTGCCGATCGATCAATTGATCGTCGCGACCAATAAAAACGACATTTTGCACCGCACCATCAGTCAAAATCGTTATGAAAAGCACGCACTGGCGCACACCTTGACGCCCTCTATGGACATAGTGGTATCGTCAAACTTCGAACGCCTGCTGTTTGACATCTACGGTCGCGATGGGCAGTTGCTGGCCGATCTGATGACCCGCATGAATAGCGAACCGGTCGAGCTCGACAGCGCTCGGATGGCCAAGGTGCGTGAGCTATTCGACAGTCATGCCGTCGACGATCCGCAAACCTGCGCGACCATCGCCACGGTTTTTGCCGAAACCGGCTATTTGCTCGACCCCCACACCGCCATTGGCGTCGTCGCTGCTCGGGCCTGTCGCCGACACAGCGACCGACCGATGGTCACGCTCGGTACCGCGCACCCGGTCAAGTTTGGCGAGGCTATTAATAAGGCGGGCCTAGCCACGCCGGCGCTGCCGCACCATATGGCCGACCTGCTTGAACGCGAAGAGCGTTGTAGCCTGTTGCCGAACAGTCTCGCGGCCGTGCAGGCCTTCGTGGTGAAGAACGTGTTCGATGCCTGAGTCGGTATCGAACGCCATTGCCGGGTTCGATATTCGAACCCGCGCCGTCCCCACAGACCTGACCTCCTTGCATGCCAACCCGCTGCTGCACCGTTTGTATGCGGCGCGGGGCATCCGTTCGTCGGACCAGCTGGACACCTCCTTGGCCGGTTTGCTGCCATGGCAATCACTCAAGGGTATCGACCAGGCTATTGACCTGCTGATCAACGCGCGCACTGAGCACCAACGCGTGCTGATTATCGGCGATTACGACACCGATGGCGCCACCGCCACGGCCTTGGCTGTGCTCGGTTTGCGCTCGATGGGCCTGAGCGTCGATTTCCTCTTGCCCAATCGCTTTGAGTACGGCTATGGCCTGTCGCCGGAAATTGTCGACCTGGCGCTAACCAAAGCGCCCGATCTGATTATTACCGTCGACAATGGCATCGCCAGCTTTGACGGCGTGGCTCGGGCCAAGGCCGCCGGGGTGCGTGTGCTGATCACCGATCATCACCTACCTGCCGAGGGTCTGCCTCAGGCCGACGCGATCATTAATCCCAATCAGCCCGGTTGTGCCTTTGCCAGTAAAGCGGCGTGTGGCTGTACCGTGTTCTATTATCTGTTGATTGCTTTGCGCGCTCGACTGCGCGCGGAGCAGGTAGCGGACCTTCCCAACCTAGGGCAATGGCTCGATCTGGTTGCCGTGGCTACCGTCGCCGATGTGGTGCCCTTGGATGCCAATAACCGACGCCTGGTCCAGCAAGGTCTGCAGCGAATTCGTAAGGGCCAATGCCGACTCGGTATCAAGGCGCTGTTCAGTGTCGCCGGGCGCAGTTGGCAGACCGCTCGGGCGGCCGATTTTGGTTTTGTGGTCGGGCCGCGCCTCAACGCCGCCGGTCGTTTGGACGATATGACCATCGGGGTGGCTCTGCTCTTGGCCGATAATGAGCTCGAGGCGACAACACTGGCCCAACAGCTACAGGATTTAAATATGGAGCGCCGGCAGATTGAGGCGTCCATGTTGCACGATGTTGAGGTCAAGATGGGCCGGCTGGTCTTGGACTCGACCCAGCACGGCTGTGTGATCTATGGCGATGATTGGCATGAGGGCGTTATCGGCATCTTAGCCTCCCGGGTAAAGGATCGCATCCATCGGCCGGTCATCGCCTTAGCACCGGGCGATAATGGCTTATTAAAGGGCTCGGCCCGCTCCGTAGTGGGCGTGCACTTACGCGACAGCCTCGATTGGATCAGCAAGCAACAACCCCAGCTGCTTGAGAAGTTTGGCGGCCATGCGATGGCCGCGGGCCTAACTCTAAAAGCCGAAAACCTCGACGCCTTGCGCCATTGGTTCGATCTGGCCATTGCCCATTTCTCCGAGCCCGATGCCCTTACCGCCCACCTATGGACCGATGGTGGCTTGCCCGCTGAGTGGCTGACCCTAGAGAATGCGTTGATGTTAGAGAGTGCGGGGCCCTGGGGTCAGGCCTTCCCGGAACCCTATTTTGTCGGCACCTGGACCCTGGTGGCGCAAAAGATACTGGCCGAAAAACACCTCAAGATGACCCTGCTGTGCGGCCAACAGCAGATTCAGGCGATCGCCTTTAATGTTGATCTGGACCAGTGGCCGACCCAGCGCAGCCAGGTGCGTGGGGTCTATCAATTAAGCTGTAATAGATTTCGCGGCGAAGAAAGCCTGCAACTGATGTTCAATCGTCTGGAACCTGTCTAATGACCCAGCGTGTTGCTGGGTAAGGGCCAGGCAATCGGTAAAAGTCGCCCAATAGCCCGATTCATCGCTACCTTAACGGGTCGTTATCCGGTAAAATTTCGCCCCTTTGAAAAATTATTTGCTCTGATCCCCATAGCAGGCCATTTTTATTTTTTGCTGACAGTTTCTAGGTAGGAGTCCACGTGGAAGTTAATCCAATTCGAGAACAGATCAAAGACTTGAGCGCCCGCACCTCTGTGCTTAGGGGGTATCTTTGACTTCGATATACGCAAAGAGCGGCTCGATGAAGTCGAACGCGAGTTAGGCCAGGCCTCAGTCTGGAACGATCCCGCGCGAGCCCAGGCATTAGGTCAGGAACGCGCAACGCTGGACAAAATCGTCAGTACCATCTTGTTGCTTGAAGGCGGTCTGGCCGATGCCGTTGACCTGCTCGACATGGCGGTGGAAGAGGATGACGTTCAGGCGGCTGATGAAGTTCAGGCCGAACTGAACAGCATGCAAGCGGAGCTTGAGGAATTGGAGTTTCGGCGTATGTTTAGCGGCGAGATGGACCCCAACAGCGCCTATCTGGATATACAGGCCGGCTCCGGCGGAACCGAGGCGCAAGATTGGGCTGAAATGCTGTTGCGCATGTATTTGCGTTGGGGTGAAGAAAAGGGTTTTAAAACCGAATTGATGGAAGCGTCATCCGGTGACGTGGCTGGTATTAAGTCGGCGACTATCCGTTTCGACGGCGAATACGCCTACGGCTGGTTGCGCACCGAGACCGGCGTCCATCGCCTGGTGCGCAAGTCGCCCTTCGATTCGGGTAACCGGCGTCATACCTCCTTTTCCTCCGTCTTTGTGACCGCGGAAATTGATGACAACATCGAGATCGATATCAATCCCTCCGATCTGCGCATCGATGTCTACCGCGCCTCAGGGGCCGGCGGTCAGCACGTCAACCGGACCGAATCGGCGGTGCGAATCACCCACGAACCGACCGGTTTGGTGACCCAATGCCAGAATGATCGGTCACAGCACAAGAACAAAGACCAGGCGATGAAACAGCTCAAGGCTAAGATGTATGAGCGTGAAATGAACCTGCGCCAGGCTGCGGCCCGCGTGGTTGAGGACAGCAAGTCGGACATTGGTTGGGGCAGTCAGATCCGCTCCTATGTCCTGGATGATTCTCGCATAAAGGATCTGCGTACCGGGGTGGAAAGCCACAATACCCAAAGTGTATTGGACGGCAATCTCGACCCCTTTATTGTCGCATCCCTGAAGCAGGGTCTGTAAGTATCGTTACAATGGGCCACCGGTCATGCTTGCGCTCGATGGTGAACTGCCCGCTAAAATTTTGCACAACAGCTTAGGAAAACGAGATGAGCGACAACGCAACAGAAAACAACCCGGCCAAAGTGCCCGAAGAAAACCACATTATTGCGGAGCGCAAACAGAAGTTAGCCGAACTGCAAGATAAGCGCGGCATTGCCTTTCCAAACGACTTTCGGCGTAAAAATAAGGCCGGTGACCTACAAGCCGCCTATGGCGAGCTGGATAAGGAAACCCTGCTCGAGCAGCAAATTCCGGTCGCGGTGGCGGGCCGGGTTATGCGCCGTGGCGGACCCTTCGTCGGCATCTTGGATGTCACCGGCACCATTCAGTCCTATGTCGGTAAGGCCCTGCAAAAGGACAGTGACGATTGGAAACTGCTCGATATCGGCGATATAGTCGGCGTCACCGGAATCCTGGCTAAGTCGGGTAAGGGTGAGCTCTACGTCAATGTCGAAAACCTCGCCGATTTTCGCATTCTGACCAAATCCTTGCGCCCCTTGCCTGATAAGTTTCATGGTTTGGCCGATCAGGAAGCGAAATACCGTCAGCGTTATGTCGATCTAATTATCAATGAAGATACCCGCAGCGTGTTTGAAACCCGCTCCAAGGTCATTAACGTCATCCGCCGCTATCTGAGTGAACGTGACTTTATGGAAGTGGAGACGCCGATGCTGCAGGTGATCCCGGGCGGCGCGACGGCACGGCCCTTTATCACCCATCACAACGCCATGGACCGTGATCTGTATCTGCGAATCGCACCGGAGCTCTATCTCAAACGTCTCGTGGTGGGTGGCTTTGAACGGGTCTTCGAACTCAACCGTTCGTACCGGAATGAAGGAGTCTCGGCGCGCCATAACCCTGAATTCACCATGTTGGAATGGTACCAGGCCTATGCCGATGTCAACGATCTGATGGATACCACCGAAGAGATGCTGCGCACCGTCGCGCTCGAGGTGCTCGGCAGCACAGACATTCATTATCAGGGCCAAGACTACAACTTTGCCCTGCCGTTTGAACGCATCTCCATGTTTGCATCCATTCTGCACTACAATCCCGACATCCGCGCCGAACAGATCCGTTCGTTAGCCGGTGCCAGCGAAGTGGCCGAGGGCTTGGGCATCCGGGTCAAAGATCATTGGGGCTTGGGCAAGGTGCAAACCGAGATTTTTGAGGAAACAGTCGAGGCCAAGCTCACCGGGCCGGTCTTTATCACCGAGTATCCCGCCGAAATATCCCCCTTGGCGCGCCGCAACGACCTGGATCCGGAGATAACCGATCGCTTTGAATTTTTTATCGGTGGCCGAGAAATTGCCAATGGCTTCTCCGAGCTGAACGACCCAATCGATCAGGCTATGCGTTTTCAAGCCCAGGTGGCCGAGAAAGAAGCCGGTGACGATGAAGCGATGTTCTACGATGCCGACTACATTACGGCGCTGGAATACGGTTTGCCGCCCACAGCCGGAGAGGGCATCGGTATCGATCGACTGGTTATGTTCCTGACCAATTCACCCTCGATCAAGGATGTCATCCTGTTTCCTCATATGAAGCCCAAGCAGGTTGACTAGGGTCCGTCTCAGGACTAACAAGGCAGGCTAAGCGTTAGAATTGGCCTACCCTATAGTCTTGGCTGAGAGGTAACGCATTGCTTGCCCCAAAAAAGCGCATTTATGCGCTTTTTTTGTGCGTGAAATCCGACCCTAGGATCCGAAAATAATTCAAAAAACCACAAATTAATAGCGTCTTCCGGTTGCAGTCGAGGTTCAAAGCCTGTAACAACTATCCCCAAGCAGTCTAAGACCCTTAGATCCTGGTTAAAAGTGACGCAGCTCACAAATCTGGTAATAAACTATTGCTAAAAAAATCTCTAAGTAACTGATAAATATAGGATTTATCATTTTTGATCAAAAAATGATCAATTCTGCCGTAGCGTTAAAGATAGGCCCTTTGGTACCCCCATACGGCGGTTGTCCACACAGTTATCCACAGAAATTGTGGACACCCGCCGCAGAGCTAGACGGGGTGCGGCGGAAGCCTATTAGTAAGTTTGGATCCCACTATTTGCATCTTTCTAAGTTGTCTACTACAGCCTTTATTTCGAACCCATGTCAAGCCCAATAGGCGTTAATCGGTGTCTGATTTCAGCTCTTTCGGGTATCCTACCTCAGCCAAATGACTGTTCAGCTTTGGTTCATGCGGTGCCCCTATCATGAGGTGGAAATCATATTTAACCGCTAGGAATGACCTATGAAGATACTGCCAGTTATAATTGCCAGCGGACTCCTTGGCTTAGTAACCATTAGCGCGCAAGCCGAGAACCGGGCAACCTATACAACCAGCCGATCAGTCGATTATATCGATGCCACCAGCGAGATCTTTTACGTTGAAGGCCGAGTGGTCAGTGCCACACCGATCTATGAAAGCACTTGGTATTATCGCTCCCGCGGTGAGGATCGACGCACGACCCTGACTGAAAACTGCCGTATTCGGGAAGTGGAGGTCTATCGAGAAGGCCGGAATGGGGGTACAGCTGGAGCCATAATAGGAGGCGCCATTGGCGCACAGGTTGGCTCAAACGCCGGTCGTTCGCCCGAATCGACCCTAGTGGGCGCCCTCGCCGGTGGCGTGATCGGCAGCGTGTTAGGCAGTGAGATCGATCGTAACCGGGGTGGCACGGTGCAGTATCGAGTTGAAGAATATTGCGATACCACTTATCGTACCGAGCAGCGCGAGTTGATCGGTTATGAGGTGCTCTATCGCTACAATGGCCGGGAGTTTTTGATGCGCACTGCGCAGCATCCCGGCCGCTACGTTGAGTTAAGAGTGGAGGTGCAGCCCACTTTGCGGTAAATCGAAGCGTTGAGGGCGAGATGATAAAGATAATAGCAGGGTTACTTTTTTCGATGGGTTTGGCGCTGATGGCGTCTGCTGACGACCCCGCGCGCCAGGGTCTACATCCTTGCACCGGTGAGAAACTGCCCTTGAGCACCGAAAAATCGATTGTTAAGGCCATAGAATGCCTATACCAGGGCCGAGTGGCCAAGGTCGAGATCATCCAGCGCAGCGGCAATAGCTGGTTCTATCAGCTCCGGGTGCTGATCCCCGGTGGGCGCATCAAGACAGTCGACGTCAACCCAGAGACGGGTATGCCGTTAGATGCTAAGGAATTGGAGGCATTATCATGAGGCTGCTGATCATCGAAGATGAGCAAGGCCTGGTCGAGCATCTGCGCGCCGGGTTCCGCAAGGAAGGCTTTGCCGTCGATATCTGCATGAACGGCAAGGAGGGCCTGTTTTTAGGTCAAGAAACCGAATATGATTTAGCGATTATCGACTTGGGTCTGCCGGAGATGGACGGCCTGGATCTTATCCGGGCGTTACGGCGCTTTGGCCAGACCTTCCCCATTATCGTCTTAACCGCTCGGGGTCACTGGAAAGACAAGGTCGATGGCCTGGAAAGTGGCGCCGATGACTATCTCGCCAAGCCCTTTGTGTTTGACGAATTACTGGCCCGCGTTAAGGCGCTATTACGGCGCAGTGTGGGGATGGCGAGCGCCACCCTAGAGCTGGGCATCTATCAGCTCGATACGGCCGCAAAGCGCGTCTGCGTGGCTGGTGACGCCATTGAGTTGACCAGCTATGAATACAATACCTTGGAATACTTGATGACTCACAAGGACAAGGTCGTCTCAAAAACGGAATTAACCGCCCATCTGTATGCTCAGGATTACGACCGGGACAGCAATGTAATTGAAGTCTTTATTCGTCGCTTGCGAAAAAAGCTCGACCCGGAGGGTGTGCGAAATCCGATCCTGACCCAGCGTGGCTTGGGTTACCGATTTAATATGGCAGGTGTTCTATCCCAGTGACAGCGGCGGGATCCTTTTCCCTGACCCGTCGGCTGCTTATCTCGGCCGCACTGCTGATGAGCTTTTTTCTCGGCTTGACCGGTTTGGCGCTCGATCGTGCCTTCGTCAACAGTCAGCTCGCCGGGCAGAGCGAGCGCTTGTTTATTCGCGTGTTTAATCTGCTTTCGCTTGCCGAACTCGATGACATTACCCTATCGCTGCCAGCCATCTTGCGGGAGGAACGCTTTAATGCGCCTGAATCCGGTCTAATCGGCATTGTCCTTGATGCCAATCGTCAATCCGCCTGGGAAAGTCAATCGAGCGAATGGTTTAGCGAGCTGGCGTGGTTGCGGGCCAAACCCAGCCTGGTCCCCGGCGGTGAAGAATTCGGCGCTTATGGCGGCTATGTTTACCAGCGCAATGGCTTTGTTTGGGAGGATGCTACCGGGCAGGATCGTTATTTCGAGTTTTGGGTCTTGGAGGACGCCGGGCCCTATAATCGCTCGATCCAAACCTTTAGGCGGCAACTATGGGGCGGCCTCGGTGCCGCCTCCGTGGCCTTGCTGGCGCTAATGTTTCTGGTTACCGCCTGGGGCCTGAAGCCGCTGCGGCAACTGGCGCTGCATCTAAATCGAATTCGTAGCGGGGATGCCGATCAATTGGTTGGCCGTTACCCTACCGAACTCACCCCCTTGACCGACAGTCTGAATCAATTGCTTAAAGCCGAGCAACACCAGCGCGAACGCTATCGCAAGGCCATGGCCGATCTGGCCCACAGTTTAAAAACGCCCTTGAGCGTGATCCGTACCCTGTCCGCCGGGGAGCAAAGCAGTCTCAATGAACAGGTCGATCGAATGGACCAAATAGTCCGCTACCAATTGCAACGGGCGGTCACCGATGCCCGCAGCGGTCCTGTGTTAGGCCAGCGCTGCGACCTGCATGGCGTCGTTGTGCGCCTGGCAAGTGCACTGGAAAAGGCTTATCGGAGCGAAGACAAGGTCTTGGATATACCGGAACTGGACCGAACCCTGTTTGTCGCCATGGACAGTAACGATGTTTTAGAAGTATTGGGCAATCTGATTGAAAACGGTTTTAAATATGGCCGCTCAGTGATCGGTGTGAGCTATGAACAGCGACCGGACACCCAGAGCGTGGTGCTAGTCCATGTTGATGATGATGGCCCGGGTCTGTCCGAGCTGGCTCGTGTCGAGGTGCTGACACGGGGTAAGCGCCTCGACACCATTCAGCCCGGGCATGGTATCGGTTTGGCCATGGTCAACGATATACTCGCCAGCTATAGGGTGGAGTTGCAGATTGGCAACGGTCCCTTAGGCGGGGCCCGCTTTAGCATGGCGTTGCCGATTGCCCGTTAGGCCGTGTTGCCGAGTATTTGCATCCAATAGACCGCATAGCCGATCACTGTTAAGCCGAGTAGGATCACCAGATGCACTCGCTTCGGATCGCTTCGCCGGCGCGAACGGAACGGCCGGACGCCCAGAGCCAATAGGGTGAATAGGGTGCAGGCGGCCAACGATAAGGGCAGCCACTGGACCCATTGGGCCTGCCAATGATGGCGAATTTCGATGCCATGATAGCGCACGATACCGGTATCGAGCTCCGGTGCCGCGACCCAGAATAAAATTTGCAGGCCAAATATCGCCAGCCAGCCCAATGACGCAGCAGTGCGTAACAGAACTTCCAGATAGTCGGTACGTCGACGGCGCCGATCCAACATAAATGCTCCTTATACCACGCGTAATCGATGGCCATTGTCGCGCAGCCAGCGGCGGTCTTGGACGTAGTTTGGGTGGGCCCGGTGTACCAATTGCCAAAAGGCGCTGGAATGATTCAGGTGCTCTAGATGGCATACCTCGTGTGCGACCAGGTAATCAATCACCGATTCCGGCGCCATCATAATTTGCCAGTTATATTGAATCCGCCCCTGGTTAGTGCAGTGGCCCCACTTGGTCTTGGTCTTGCGCAAACCGATATCAGCCAAGCGCGCACGCAGGCCGAGCTGATCGGCTATTTGATGGGTTTTCTTAACCAGCCAGAACTTTGCCTGTTGCTGGTAAAAGTCATTGAGTAGGGGCAATAGCGCGTTATCCGATGTACTTGGTACATTACATCTTAGACCGGCTTCATCAAGTTGCCAACTTGCGCTGACCGCGTCGGTGCGAATCAATTGCACGTTAAAACCCATAAAGGGGATCTGACTGGCCTGGCGATAATCGACCTGCTGGCGCAGCTGCAGTTCTTGCTGCGCCAAGGTCTTCTCCAGCCAGAGAGTCTTGGTCGCAAGGAAGTCTTGGACAAAAAGGTGCGGTGTGCGCCACGGCGCGCGAATTTCGATTTGGTTATCTTTGACGTGTAAGGCAATGGTTTTACGTTGACTGTAGGTCAGCTTGACGGGTCGTTGTTGCCAAAAAAGCGCTTCCGTCATTGGATCAGATCGGACTTGGGCATGAGTGGTTTGGTCAAGGGGGTCAGTAAGGCTTCGAGCCCCTCTGTTTTAATCAACAGCGCCAGGGCCATCAACTTGCCCAACCGGTTGTCGGGAAAACCCTGATTGGCAAACCAGAGTAAATAGGCCTCGGGCAGCTGAATCAGGCGCCGACCGGCATATTTACCAAAGGGCATGGTGGTGTTGGCAAGTTCGATAAGGCTTTCAGGTTCCAGGGTCATGGCAATCTATGCGTCTACTGATAAGAGGGAATGGGCCTATTTTGGCAGAAAACAGGCCCAAGGGGCCAGCCACCTTTTTTCATGGCCGGACTAAGGCGTCAAGATTCCCAGGGCCTATTTTGCTGCCAATAGTCGGAAAACAGCTGCATTGCGCGTTCCAGCGTGGCCCGGTCGGTACCGAAATTGAGCCGCGAATTGTCTGCCTGGCCAAAAAACTTGCCTTCACTGGGCATTAGGCCGGCTTTGATAAAGTGCTCATCGAGTGCCAGGCCCGGTTGAGTGCTCTCGATCCAGGCCAAGAAAGTTGCCGGCTGGGGCCGATAAACTAAACCCTCGAGGCGATTGATACGGCTATCGATCAAATCCCGATTGCCTTTCAAATGGCTGAGCAATTGAGTGTGCCAGCCCTTGCAGCTGCTAAAAGCGGCTTCGGCGGCGATCATGCCCATGAAATTAGGGTAGGGCACCAAATCGGCCATGCGCTGCTGCCAGTCGGCGCGTAACCGGGGGTTGGCAATAATCGCAAAGGAGCAGCCTAAACCCGCAACATTGAAGGTTTTGCTCGCCGCCATCAGGGTGATGCTGATGTCTTCCAAACCCGCAATGGAGCCGGCCGGATGGTGTTGCACGGGATCGAGGATCAGGTCGCAATGTATTTCATCGCTGCACACCAGCACATCGTACTGTTGGCATAAGGCCGAAATTTTAGCCAGATCCAGGGCGCTCAGCACCGCGCCATTGGGATTCATCGGATTACAGAGCATAAACAGATGGCAATCCGGGTGCGCCATTTCCGCTTCGAGTTGGGTCCAATCGAGTTGCCAGCCGTCGTTATGCCAATGCACCGGCAAGGTGACGGTTTGGCCGCCTTGGCGTTCTGCAGCCTGGAGCATCGGCGGATAGTTTGGTGTTTGCACCAGAACTCGCCCACCTTTGGCTAGCAGATCGCAGGCTAGGTTAAAGCTCGGTACCACGCCGGGCATCCAGACGATCCAATTGGCCTCAATGGCCCAGTGATATTCTTGTTGGCACCAGTCAACGACCGATTGGTTTAGTGAGGGCCAGGGATGGGTGTAGCCGTAGATTGGATGGCGAGCCCGCTCGCTTAACGCGTCGACAATGGCTTGCGGACTGGCCAGGTCCATATCGGCGACCCACAGGGGAATCAGATTTTTGCCCTTATCGCGCTCCCACTTATAGGCATGGGTGCCTGCTCGATCCACCGGTCCAAACATAAGACTGCTCCAGCTGCGGTAACTTTTGAATTTAGCAGGCATTCTGCGCACAATTAGTAAAAAATGCCACTACGGGAAAAATTCCGTCCTGTTATACTTAAGCCATTGTTGTTTTAGTTTGCGCTCTGGAAGCCCTTTTAAATGAATGTATCGGAACGATTTGGCGGGACCGCACGACTCTATGGTCGGGCCGCCACCGAACGACTGGCTGCGAGCCACTTCGTCGTAATCGGCATTGGCGGGGTCGGCAGTTGGGCTGCCGAAGCCCTGGCGCGCACCGCGGTGGGGCATATTACGCTTATCGATCTGGATGATATTTGCGTGTCCAATATCAATCGGCAAGTCCACGCCCTAAGCGATACGGTCGGTCAGCTCAAGGTTGAGGCCATGGCCGAGCGGTTACGTTTGATTAACCCCGACTGTCGCGTGACGCCGGTGGCGGACTTTATTACCCCCGCCAATCTTGCGACGCTGATATCGGACGATGTCGATGGCGTTATCGATGCGATTGACAGCATCAAGGCCAAGGCGGCCTTGATTGCCCATTGCCGCCGGCACAAGATTCGTTTGGTCAGTACCGGCGGCGCCGGTGGGCAAACCGATCCGACCCAGATTCAGGTCAGCGACTTGAGCCGGACCGTACACGATCCGCTGGCTGCCAAAACCCGTTCGGTGTTGCGGCGCGAGTATGGCTTCCCCAGTGCTGAGAAGGGCAAGTTTGGCGTCGACTGCGTGTTCTCAAGTGAGCAGCTGGTCTACCCTCAGGCAGATGGTTCCGTCTGCGCCACCAAGCCGCCCAGCGGCACCAGTGTCCGACTCGATTGTGCCACGGGATTTGGCGCCTCGATGATGGTCACGGCCAGTTTCGGCCTGACCGCTGCCGCCCATATCATCAATAAGACCCTACGCAGTAAACCGACCCAAAGCACAGGTGGCGGACTATGATCAGCATGATATTGAAGCTTATTAAAGCACTGAACTCGGACATCGGCCCCTGGCAAATTGCCCTGGCTGGCGCCCTAGCGATGGTCATCGGTTTGACGCCCCTCTGGTCGGTACACAACTTAGTTATCCTCCTCCTGGCTTTTGTGTTGCGCGTTCACTTGGCCAGCTTCTTTCTGTTTTGGGCCCTATTCACCGGGTTGGCCTATCTACTCGATCCTTGGTTTCACCAGATCGGCCTCTACTGGTTGACCCAGGCCAGCCTCAATGGGTTTTGGACCAACCTCTACCAACAGGATATTTGGCAGGTGCTGCATTTCAACCGGTCCATCACTCTGGGCAGTCTGATCGTCACGCTGTTAGCCTTTGCGCCGACCATGCTGTTGCTGCGTTGGGCGATTACTCGCTACCGAGCGTCGCTCATGCCGTGGCTCAATAAGCTCAAGCTCGTGCAGTTGCTCAAGGGATCTCGTTGGTACCAACTCTATGCACGAGTTAACGACTAAGGATGCGTGTGATGAAGGTTTTTCGTTGGAGCGGTTCCATCGGCTTTATCGTCTTTACCGGGCTATTGATGCTGCTCGGGATGGTGTTTCTCGACGGTTGGTTAAAATCGGCCATCGAGTCGGCGGGCCTGAAACTCAACGGCGCCGAAGTCAATGTGGCTCAGGTCGACTTCACGCTCAGTCCCTTAGGTTTCAACCTCGAGGGCATCGAAATCGCCGATCCGGACAGCCTAGGGTATAACGCCTTGGTGTTGTCGCAGGTTAAGGTTGAAATTAATTTCCTGCAGCTATTCCTCGGCAATGTGCGCATCAAGGACCTAGTGGTCAGCGATGTTCAGACCAACGTGCCGCGCGCCCGCCCGGCTCTATTGGCGCCGGTCGCCAGTGCATTGCCCGGCGGCGAATCAAATGGCCTAGCCCAGGCCGCGCAACGCAAAGCCAGCGCGCTTGGCAAGGGCCTACCGAGTCCCTCGACTCTGGCGGGTGAGCAAACCCGCGCCACTCAGGATGCGGTTGCCCACGCCTTGAGTACCTTAACAGGAGGGCAAGCAACGCTTGAGGCGTCGGTCAGCGATCTACCCGGTGAGGCAGCCTTGAGCCAATATCAGCAGCGCATCGCCGCCTTAAAAGCCATGCCATTGGATTCCATCGCCGAGGTTAAAGCATCGCAGGCTATCATCCGTGCGCTGAGCACCGATATGGCCCAAGACAAGCTGCGCATCGAAACCCTTAAAGCGTCAATGAACAACGCCGTTAGCGACGGTAAAGCGGCCCTAAAGGCTATTTCAGCCGGGCCGGCGGCGGATTGGGCGCGCTTGCAGGCCGATTACCCCTTCAACGCCAACAGCGCCTATAAGGTCGCCGAGCTGTTGCTGGGCGAGGCGTTTTTCAGCAAGATCAATCAGGCCCAATATTGGCTGGCCAAAGCCAAGCCTTGGATCGTCCGGTTGCAGTCCGAAGCGGACCCGCAAGCGGATCCCGTTGAGCGGCTCGCCAACCAAATTGTACGCTTTGAGCACCCCGACCCGAGCGCACGCTTTCAGTTGGATAAAAGCCTATTGTCCTTTGCAGTCGACCAATGGCCTTGGCAGTTGCAGCTCACCGACCTGGCGTCTGGTCGCACCAATGCGACCGAACCGGTCCATATTCAGCTACTCGGGGGCGATCCCAAGGCGGCCAACTTGCGGGTCACGGGACAAATGGATCTAATCGATGACCAACGGGTCGATACCTTTGACCTAGAGGGTGCCGGCCTGGTGTTCGCCGCGCGGCAGATCAGCATGGCCGGTACGAATCTATCCTGGACGCCGGAACCGGCCAATATCAGCGGCCAGATCAAAGCAGTCGATGGCCGCCTCAGTGGACTGGTGTCAGTGCGCTTCCCACACAACCGATTTAGCGTTGTCGAGCCAGGGCAGGCCGCTGCGTATCTGCACGCGGCATTAAAAACCGTCGATGATTTTCGCGTCGACCTCAAACTCAGTGGTACCCTGCAGAAGCCGAGCATAGCGGTCGCCTCTGACTTAGATACCCAGCTCAGTGCGGCATTGCGCGTTGTCGCCCAGGCGGAATATCAGGCCTGGTCGGCGGCGATGAAGGGCGCCTTGGCGAGTCAAGTCGCGCTCTTACGCCAACCTGCTGATGCCGCCTTTGCCCAGCTAACCGATAAGCGTGCTGCGGCAGAACAACAGATCAACAACTTTGAACAGCAAGTGGCCGCAGAAGTTCGCTCGCTGGACGAAAAACTCAGTAATGAACAACAGCGCCTCGAGCGCGCGGCCAGTGATGCGGTCAAGGCCGTCAAGGCAAAGGCCCAGGCCGAAGCGGCGGCCATGCAGGCGCAAGTGCAGGCCGAGTTGGATGCCGCGCAACAGGCGGCCGAGGTGGAGAAAAGCCGGGCTGAGGCCGAGGCTACAGAAGCCGTGGCCAAAAAACTCAAGAATGAAGCCAACAAACTGACCAATAAAATTAAATTTTAAGGCGTTCAAAAAAATGGAAATTGATGCAGTTCTGGAAGTCGAAGCGGGCGATCCGCAAATCGCGATCGATTTTTTACTCTCGAATGTGAACTTGTCCAAAACTCGGCTCAAGGACCTGATGAACAAGGGTGGCGTTTGGCGGGTCAATTTGGCGGGCGATCGACAGAGAATTCGCCGGGCCATGACCGATATTTTTGTTGGCGAGCAAATTGAGATCTTTTACGATGAAGCGATCCTGACGGCCAAACCGATCATCCCGGAATTGCTCCACGATGCGGGCCAATATTCGGTGTGGAATAAACCGGCGGGCATGACGCTTGATGGCACCGATTTCGGCGACACCAACTCGTTTTGTCGCGCCTTGGATTTTCAGTTCAAACCGGTACGAGAAAACTTTTGGATCAGCGCCATCGACTATCAGAGCACCGGGCTGGTGGTCTTGGCCCATACCCGTAAAGCCGCCTTGGCGTTTTCGGAAACCTTCGATCCCGACGGTTTTCATAATGCCATGGTGCATTATCGCGCCGATGTAGGTGGCGAGACACCGGAGGAATTGGCTATAGTAGCGCCGCTTGACAATCAGCCGGCGCAAACGCGAATCCGTAAAATCCGTTATGATGCCCGGCCCGACCGCAGTGTGATCGATATCTGGTTAGTCACCGGCCGTCCAGAGCAGGCACGGCGCCATTTGGCCGGCCAGGGGCACCCTATAGTGGGTGATGAGGTTTACGGCAGCGCGGATGAAGATGCTATGGGATTGCGCCTGCGGGCGATAGAATTGTCTTTCGATTGTCCCGTGAGCGGGCAGAATCGATATTTTACACTGGTGAAGTAACGCCTTCGCCATTCCATCGTCAAGAATACCGACAACAGTAGGGTTATGTCATGTTTGAACGAGTCTCAAAAGCACCAGCCGATCCTATTTTGGGGTTGACCGACACCTTTAATGCCGACCCCCGACCCGAGAAAGTCAATCTAGGGGTGGGCGTGTTTAGAAATGAAGACGGTCTGACACCCATTCTTAAAACGGTCAAAATAGCCGAGCAGCGGTTGTTGGACAGTGAAACCACTAAGAGTTACTTGGCGATCAGTGGCGATGCTGAATATGGCCGTCAGGTGCAGCTGCTGCTCTTTGCTCCAGAGCACAATATTATCAGCAATCAACTGGCGCGAACGGCCCAGACCCCGGGCGGAACCGGGGCATTGCGGGTGGCCGCCGATTTTGTCGCGCGCCAGCTTGATGTCGAAACGATCTGGGTCAGTAACCCGACCTGGGGCAACCACAACAGTATCTTCGCCAGTGCCAATCTAAGCGTTAAGAGCTACCGTTATTACGATGCCGAGACCCAGAGTCTCGACTTTGCCGGCATGCTCGAAGATCTGCAACAGGTCCGAAGCAACGACGTCGTCGTATTCCATGGCTGTTGCCACAATCCCACGGGAATCGATCCGACCGTTGAGCAATGGCAGCAGCTGGCGAGCTTGGCCGAAAAAGTCGGTTTTATCGTCTTGTTTGATTTTGCTTACCAGGGTTTTGCGGTCGGCGTTGATGAAGATGCTGCTGGTTTGCGTATCTTTGCCGAGAAGGTGCCCGAGCTATTGGTGGCGAGTTCCTTTTCGAAAAACTTTGGCCTCTATAATGAGCGTGTCGGGGCCTTTACTCTGGTTGCCTCCAATCGCACTGTGGCCGATGACGCGTTCAGTCAGGTCAAGAGTATTATCCGCTCCAACTACTCGAATCCGCCCGCACATGGCGCCAAGATTGTCGCCGCCGTGCTGGCCGATCCGGTCTTGAAGCAGCAGTGGATCGATGAGGTCCGAGAAATGCGTGAGCATATTTGGACGCTGCGTTTGTTATTGGTCGAAAAACTCCATGCCTTAGGGGTTGATCGGGATTTCAGTTTTATCACTACGCAAAAAGGTATGTTTTCCTTCACCGGCCTTAAGCCCGCGCAGGTCACCCGCCTGCGCGAGGAATTTGCCATCTATATGGTCGGCACTGGTCGGATCAACGTAGCGGGCTTGTCGTCAAAGAATATTGATAGCGTCTGCCGGGCCATCGCAACGGTTCTGTAAGCTAAACGACAGTGCGCAGTACTTTTGACCTCAGAGTTTGGGCATAAACCCGAACTCTTTTTTATTAATAGGACCGTTCATGAAGCCGTTTAAGGTCGTCTCCAACTACGAGCCGGCAGGCGATCAGCCAACCGCTATCGCCACGTTAATTTCAGGCCTCGAGGCTGGATTGTCGGCGCAAACATTGCTCGGCGTGACTGGGTCGGGTAAGACCTTCACCATGGCCAAGGTGATCGAAGCGATGCAACGCCCGACCATCATTATGGTCCATAACAAGACACTTGCCGCCCAGCTCTACTCCGAATTCCGTGAGTTTTTTCCCAATAATGCCGTGGAATATTTCGTATCCTATTATGACTATTATCAGCCGGAAGCCTATGTCCCGTCCTCGGATACCTTTATCGATAAAGACTCATCGGTTAACGAACACATAGAGCAGATGCGTCTGTCGGCCACCAAGGCGTTATTGGAACGCCAAGACACCATTATTGTCGCCACGGTGTCAGCCATCTATGGTCTCGGGTCACCGGAGAGCTATTTGGCCATGGTGCTGCATTTGCGCCGTGGTGATACGGTCAATCAACGCGACCTGCTGCGCCGCATGGCCGAGCTGCAATATGCCCGTAACGACATAGAGTTCGGTCGCGGGACCTACCGAGTGCGCGGCGATATCATCGATATCTATCCGGCCGAATCGGAAATGGAAGCCATCCGCATCGAGTTATTCGACGAGGAGATCGAAGCCCTGAGTCTGTTTGATCCGCTCACCGGCGAAGTGCTGCAAAAGCTTACCCGTTATACCATCTATCCCAAAACCCACTATGTCACGCCGAAACAAACCATCCTCAATGCCGCCGAATCGATCGAGGTTGAGCTCAAGGAACGGCTGGCCGTTCTTCAACAGGAAAATCGATTGGTCGAGGCGCAGCGCCTGGAGCAGCGTACTCGGTACGATCTGGAAATGATGCGCGAATTGGGTTTTTGCACCGGCATTGAAAACTATTCTCGTTACCTATCCGGACGCACCAGCGGTGAAGCACCACCGACGCTGTATGAATATTTCCCGAAAAACTCGCTAATGTTTGTCGATGAGTCCCATGTCACTATCTCTCAGATCGGAGCCATGTATAAGGGCGATCGGTCGCGCAAGGAGACGCTGGTTGAATATGGCTTCCGCTTGCCCTCGGCACTCGACAATCGGCCGATGCGCTTCGAAGAGTGGGAACGGGCCGCACCGCAAGCGGTCTTCGTCTCGGCCACGCCGGGCAAATATGAGGCCGAGCACTCACAACAAACGGCCGAGCAGTTGGTGCGACCGACCGGCTTGATCGATCCGGCCATTGAAATCCGTCCGGCCACCAACCAGGTCGATGACGTGCTCGAAGAAATTCGTCTGCGCACCGCCGTGATGGAACGGGTACTCATTACCACCCTAACCAAACGCATGGCCGAAGACCTGACCGATTATTTGCAAGACAACGGCATCCGGGTGCGCTATTTGCACTCGGATATCGATACCGTGGAGCGGGTCGAGATTATCCGTGATTTGCGCCTCGGGGTATTCGATGTGCTGGTTGGCATCAACCTATTACGGGAAGGTTTGGATATGCCCGAGGTGTCATTGGTAGCCATTCTCGATGCCGATAAAGAGGGATTTTTGCGCAGCGATCGCGCCTTGATTCAAACCATGGGGCGAGCCGCACGCCACCTCAATGGTAAGGCCATCCTCTATGCCGATCGGATAACCGGCTCCATGGAACGCGCTATCGGCGAAACCGATCGCCGCCGTGATGCCCAGGTGGCACACAACCTGGCCCATGGCATTACGCCCACTGCTTTGCAGAAATCGGTCATCGAGTTGATCGACGGCACACCGCAAGCGCCGGGTCGCAAAGGTAAGATGGCGCGTAATAAGAATAAGGTTGAAGCGATCTCCGAATCAGCCGCTAAGACGCTGATGCAGATGAGCGTGGCGGAGTTGTCCAAGGAGATGACCAAGGTCGAGGATCAGATGCATAAGCTGGCCCGCGATCTGAAATTCGAGCAGGCTGCGGCCTTGCGCGATCAGCTTTTAGAACTTAAAGAATTGTTAAAAGCCCGCTAAGTGTGGGCATGTGTCTAACCTCAGGGCAGGAAACGAAGCCAAGATGACTGAAGAACTTAGCTTATTAGCGCCAGACGACTGGCATTTGCATTTTCGCGATGGCCAGATGCTACAGCAAACGGTACCGGCGACGGCCCGTTGTTTTCAGCGCGCCGTGGTGATGCCCAACCTGGTCCCACCGGTGACCACCGGTGCGATGGCCCAGGCCTATCGCGCACGCATCCTTGCCGCCCGGCCCGAGGGCAGCACGTTCGAGCCGCTGATGACGCTGTTCTTAACCAATCAGACGACCCCAGATGATATTGTTCAGGCTAAGGCCATGGGCGTGGTAGCGGCCAAGCTCTATCCGGCTGGCGCGACCACCAACTCTTCGGCGGCGGTGCAGTCGGTGGCGGCCCTGCAACCGGTTTTCGAGACCATGCAGGCCCAAGGCATGCTGCTTTTGGTGCACGGTGAGGTCACCCAGGCGCATATCGATATTTTTGATCGGGAAAAGGCCTTTATCGACACCCATCTAACGCAGATTGTCGATCGAAACCCGGGCTTAAAGGTGGTTTTGGAGCACATTACCACCTCCGATGCCGTCGACTTTGTGCTCCAGGCGTCCGATCGGGTTGCCGCCACCGTGACACCGCAACACCTGCTGCTCAATCGCAATGACTTGCTGGTGGGGGGCATTCGCCCGCACAACTTTTGCCTGCCGGTGTTGAAACGCAATACTCACCAACGCGCCTTACAGGCAGCCGTCGCCAGTGGCACAGCGAAGATTTTTTTAGGCACCGACTCGGCACCGCACGAAAAAGCCAAAAAAGAAAACGCCTGTGGCTGCGCCGGTTGTTACAGCGCGTGGAGTGCGATCGAGCTGTATGCGCAAGTCTTTGAGGATCTCGGTGCACTCGACAAGTTGGAAGCCTTTGCCAGTCATTCCGGTGCCGACTTCTATGGTCTGCCGCGCAACCGCCACAGCATTCGCCTGGTCAAGGACAGTTGGCAGGTGCCGGATGACATTGCCTTGTCGAACGGCGAATCCTTGGTGCCCTTCTTTGCCGGTCAAGCTGTGCGCTGGCGTCTCGCCTAAAGCCTGACCGACGCGCTTAATGTTTAGATCGAGGCAATGGCGAGGCGTTCGGCAGAGAAACACTGCCGATACGGCTCAACCAAACGGGCTTGATAAAAATCACTCAAATCTGGCACCTCCGGCAGGCCCTGTGCGCGCCAGGCCTGGAGCCGGCTGACCGCACTGGCGGCCTGCTGCTCGATACTATCACTGTGCTGATAGCGATAAGACTGAGCAAAAAATTCCGGATAGCTCAACCGATCTGGTAGCAGTGGGACACAACCGTGGCTGACCGCCTCCATAATCGCGATACCCTGAAATTCATGAATCGCCGTCGATAAGACGATATCGCAGTGCTGCAACAGCGCGCGATAATCCTCGCGCGATTCAATATAGCCAGACTGCTCAAGATAATCTGGAAAGCGCGCACAGAGTTCGCGCAAGGCGGCAGGGATGGTGCGAAACTGCTGGCCGGTTAAGATCAGTTTAAAGGGAAAGTTGCATGCCGCCAGTTGTGCCACGATCGCCAAGAGCAGTTCCGGACCCTTGTCCCATTCCCAACGATGATTCCACAGCAGGCGCCACGTCGCGCCGGTTGGCTCTTGCGCCCGGCCAGGGCGCGGCGCGGCGATGGCCACCGGCATAACCTGGGCCTTGTGCGCCAAGCCGGTACAGAGGTGTTGGGGTACCAGGTCGGGCAGCTTTTTCATCAAGGCGGCCACACCGCTTAGAAAGGACTGGCGATTATAGTCGCTGTTGAATACCAAGGCATCGGCCCGCAGGGCGGCATAGAGGTTGACCATCTGCCAATCGATGACCGCCTTGGGTTGATTGTCGGTCGGGTAGGCAAATTGATTTTCATGAAAATACAGTATGCTCGGCACTTGGCGTAACGTCGGGTAAATACTCTGCACCACAGCTAAATCTATCGATGAGGTCGCTACCAAGAGTTGATAGTGTTGGTGTAACAAGGGATCGTTTTGGGCCGAGAGAGACAGCGGCGCACCGCGCATGCGCCAGGCAAAAAAACGCGCGGGCAGGGCGATGGTTTGCCATTGGTAATGGGTGCAACTGTGCACTAAAAACTCGGCCCATGCTTGTTGACTGAGCGCGTGATAACCGGAAAGCAGCAAGGCCTTAGGATGGTCAGATGTCATTGGTATAAACCCATTTAGCGTACTGAGGCGACCGGGCTGTGCATCGGCCATGAAATAGTGCTGCAATGATCGATCATAGAGCGCCTCCCGACTGGGGTCCAGTGGGCGATCGCGGCGCTGGTACCCAGCGCACCTAGGTAACATTGTTGTTACTCTTTATCGCAGTGAATAACTGTTGCGCCGCAAATCCTAATGGTAGAGTAAAACGAGACATTCATTTTCACATTGGACCCTAAGTGGGTAAGAGGCTATATGATTCGTACGGCAATAGTGGCCTATGGTTTTTCGGCGCAAACCTTTCATATCCCGTATCTGCAGATGGAACCGGGCTTTCTATGGTCCCATATGGTGACCTCGAAACCCGATGCCTTTCATCTGTCCCATCCTGAGATTGCGGTGGTCCAAAATCTCGCCGATCTGGCGTTCGACACCTTGGACCTGGTGGTGATCACCTCACCCAACCACGCCCACTTCGAGCAGACAAAATACTGCCTAGAGCAGGGCTGTCATGTGATCGTCGAGAAACCCTTTGTCTTTACGGTGGCGCAGGCCGAAACTCTCAAGGCTTTAGCCGCGCAATGCGAGCGGCAATTGATCGTGTTTCAAAACCGACGCTGGGACGGCGATTTTTTAACCATACAGGGCCTGATCGATAATCAGTCGGTCGGTCAGGTCAAACGCCTGGTCAGTCGATTCGACCGCTTCCGACCCGAGGTGCGCTCACGCTGGCGCGAGCAACAGGGCCAGGGTACCGGTATTACTTGGGATCTAGCGCCTCATCTAATCGATCAGGCGATTGCCCTGTTCGGTTGCCCGAAGACCCTGACCGCTAATATCCGCTGCCTGCGCGACGGGGCCGAGGTGGATGATAACTTTGAGATATGGCTCGACTATGAGTCGCTTCAGGTGGTCTTGGGTAGCAGCAGCTTTGGCGCCGGTCCCAATCCGCGTTTTGCCTTGGAAGGCACCGAGGGCTCCTTCGTGAAGTTTGGCCTAGACGTTCAAGAAAGTGCCCTGAAACTGGGTGAAGATTTACTCGATGAGCGTTGGGGGCAGGAATCCGATGAGCATTGGGGCATCCTTTATCAGGCGCATCAGAGTAAGTTAGTCACCACCAAACCGGGTAACTATGGCGCCTTTTGGCATCAGGTTGCGCTCTGCCTGGAACAGGGTGCGCAATCGCCAGTCCCCATCGATGATTCCATATTGGCGATCCATCTACTGGCGCTGGCGCATCAGTCAGCCCAACAAGGCCAACGTATGACGGTTGTCGATGAGGCCCAGGCTAAGGCCCTCTAGATGCTGACATGGGTCGCCGAGGCGGTTAAATCGCAGACAAAAAAAGAGGTGGCCTAGGCCACCTCTTGCTTATTACGTTGAAACTTTTTTAGATTACTTGAAGATGCGCTGACGCACACGCTCTAAGTTATCCAAGATCTTATCTAGACGCTCAGGGTGAACCATGAATTCCTGGAAGCCTTTCATGCCTTCTGATGCCATCGCCGGATCGGTATCCCGATCGTAGAACTGAGCGGTACCATCGGCCGAACCGAGCATTTCATTGCCTTGGGTCAGGAACTTGTTGTCTGCTGCTGTGGCGTACTTGTTCGGTGGCAGCTGATTCAAAGCCATGTTGAGCTTGGTTTGGTTCTCTGGCAGTGCGACATAGGCCAAGAACTTACGAGCATCAGCTTTGTTTTTAGCGCGTGACGGGATGTGCACGGTATCAGTTGGCGCATCCTCATATCGACCAATAGATGGATCGATAATGGGGAATGGGAAGAAATCAAAATCCATACCTTCAGGGAAGTTAGGGGTTAAGAAATTGCCCATCAAGTACATTGCCGCTTCGCCATTAAACATCGGTGGCTGAGCTTCTTGCCAGCTGTAAGATGCATGGTTCTCTAGGAAGTATTCGCCATCGACCAGCTGCTTCCAGTTGGCAAAGGTGTTTCTCACGCCCGCATCGGTGTAAGGGATTTTGCCGTCCATCAGATCGATGTGGTAATCCAAACCATTGGTGCGCATATTCAGGTAGTCAAACCAGCCAGCGGCAGTCCACAGGTACTTGGTACCGATGGTAATAGGTGTAATGGCATTGGCTTTTAACGCGTCACAGACGGCGATGAATTCATCCCACGTTTGCGGCTCGCTCAGACCCAACTTATCGAATATGCCCTTGTTGTAGTAGATACCCCATTGGTAGTAAGAGTAAGGCACGCCGTACTTCTTGCCGTCGACAGATAACGAGGCCTTGGTAGAAGACATGCTGTCGTTGAGACCTTCATTGGCCCAAACATCGGAGACGTCTTCAAAGAGTCCAAGATCAACGAAAAACTTCATCCGATTGCCAGCAAACCAAAATACTACGTCCGGTGGCGAGGTCACTAACCAGTTACGCAGCACGCTCTTATAACCTTCGTGATCGTATTGGTTGACCTTAACATCGATATCCGGATTTTCAGTTTCAAACTGAGCAATCATGTCAGCCCAGGCTTGCTTAGGCGCTGGATCCGATTGATTTGAGTTGATCACCAGAGTGCCGGCATAGGCCTGCGAGAGCATTGCTGCGCCCAAGACACCTGAGGTGACAAGTTTTTTTAGCGTCATAGTATCGTCCTTTGTTATTGTTGGGTGACGAAAAAGCCACTCTTATTGTTTCGGGTTTGCAGACGCCTTATCAGCCGCCCGCAGCTCCGAACTTTTCGTTGCGGAAGTTTTTTGTAGGTCTTCCAAACCTCGTCAATTGGTCCAGTCAAAAAGACCAAATTCTTGCCACCACAGAGCGCTTTCGCCGGTGGTGTTTAATCAGGCACCCGATCAAGTTGCAGTACCAATAAGGATTCCGGATCGAGTACCGGTAACGCCAACCCGCAGCGCAGCAGTAGTTCACCGCTAAGCTCCAAGTTTTCGGCAACCAACCAGTCGGGTGGCTGTTTCATCAGATGATTGGCGTGTTCAGGCTGAATCAAAATGCGTAACCGATAGCGAGCCTGGGGATCGAGCATCGGTAGCAGTAGGGGCCCGGGTGTGGCCAGCTCCGGCATCGTCTGTTGAAAAACACTGACCAAAAGGCCGTCCTGGTAAGCAACGGTGAAACCAATCTGGTGTTTATCCGGCGTTTGCAATGGGCGCCGAATACCGCTGTGAATGTGCCCGCGCAGTTCTTTGTAGAGGCCGATAAAGTGTGTAAGCGCTTCTCTGTCCGCTCCCGAGGCTTCACGGACGTCCCATTCCACACCCATATGGCCAAACAATGCAGTACCGGCGCGCACAGCGAGTGCGTGCGAGCGCGAGGTGGTATGGCTCTTATCTGGGCCAACGTGGCTGCCCAGAACTTCGCTGGGGAAAAATAGGCCGGCCCACTGCTGCATGGTTTGCCGTTCGTTGGCGTCATTACAGTCGCTTAACCAAAACCGCTGGGTATGCCGCAAGATGCCATAATCCATTCTCCCGCCCCCTGAAGCACAGGATTCAATTTCTACGCTCGGGTGGGCCGCCCGAAGCCGCGCCAGCAGGTCATAGAGGCTGGTCACATAGCGGTGATAAACCGGTCGGCCTTGGCCATTACCGGCCTGGGACAGATCTCGATTCATGTCCCACTTGATATATTCGATGGGATATTCACGCAGTAGAGTATCGATCTGGTTAAACAGATAGTCGGTTACCTCTGCGCGGCTGATATCCAGTACCCATTGATTACGACCGGAACTTTGGGTCAGATCATCCAATTGCAGCAACCAATCGGGGTGCTGACGAAATAGATTGGAATCCTTATTAACCATTTCCGGTTCAAACCAGAGACCGAAGCTCAGCTGATGTGCGGCCAGGGTGTCTTTGAGTGGGTGCAATCCGTCTGGATACACCTCGGTATCAACAACCCAGTCGCCGAGACCGGCCCTATCGTTGCGCCGGGCGGTAAACCAACCATCATCGAGGACGAACCGCTCGATACCACAGTCTTGAGCCGCCGCTGCCAGTGCGTCGAGTTCCGATTGGCGATGGTCGAAGTAAATCGCCTCCCAGGTGTTGATATGCACCGGGCGCGGCCGGTCACTGGGGAAGCGGAGAATCTCGGCCCGCACAAAACGCTGGAAATTCTGCGCGATGCCACCCAAACCCTGTTCAGTGTGCGTGAAGTAGAGTGGGGCCGCCTGAAAGCGCCCTCCCGGGGTGAGTTCTAACTCACCGGGCATCAGTTCAATACCGGCCTGATATTGCGTCAGGCCGTTTTGGCTGCGCTCGACCCGTTGGCAATGGTTACCGCTCCAGCCGAGATGGAAACCAAAACAAGACCCCGAGTGTTCATTCAACTGCGCATCCGCGATCAATAAACCGGGGAAATGATCGTGTGACGAACGGCCCTTAATATTTTTAAACTCTAGGACACCTAACGGAATCGAACAATCCTGTGGTTGGAACTCATGCACCCAGCGGCCGGTGAACGCCTTAACCGCACTCATTGCCTTGGGGATTGGCAGCGTGGTGAGCCACTGCACGATGGCAATCGGGTCTGCACCGGTGTTTTCAAACTGGCAGTCGAGGGTAAACACATCATTCTCAGCACAAACTCCCAGTCGCCACACCAAGAGTAGGCCAGTTTTAGGGTCCAGGAGTCGGTATTCAATGTGCTCTGCGCTACCAGACTCGTCTTGCAGCTGGAATTGCGGGGCCCAGTGGCGGCCCTGGCAGAGGATTTTTAGCGCCGGTTCCATAAAGGTCGGATCGGCATAGGTGCTGGCAACGGAAATCTGCGGTCGATCGTCCAAAGCGCCATTCGGCAAGGGCTCGGACAGGATACAACGCAACTCAGACTCGGTCACCGTGCTCGCCAAACGCGGACCTATATAGCGGATGCAAGGCTGGCCAGCCTGGGTCAAGATTACAATGGAACTGTTGTCACTGTGCAATAGTCTCATCTTACTACCCCTTGGTCGCACCCAGTGTTAAGCCGGCGATAAAGTGTTTTTGCATGGCAAAAAATAGGGCCACCGGCGGCAAGGCCGCGACGATCGCCCCGGCCGAGATTAGATTCCACGACGCCAACCATTGACCGCGCAAAGCGCTGATACCGGCCGTCACCGGCCGCACTTCATCGGACTGCACCAAGATCAATGCCCAAAAATAATCGTTCCAAACAAAGGTAAAAATCAGCACGGCCAATGCGGCGAGTGCGGGCCGCACTAAGGGTAAGATAATCGAGTAGAAGATCTTCCATTCACTGGCGCCTTCCAATCGACAGCTCTCCAACAGCTCCTCGGGTATGCCAATAATAAAATTGCGCATAAAGAGTGAGCAAAAGCCGGTTTGGAAAGCAACATGAAAAAAGATCAGCGCCCAAATAGTGTCGTAGAGGCCCAGATCGATGGTCAGGTTGCGCACCGGAATCATAAGAATCTGAAAGGGCACAAAGTTTCCGCCGATAAAGAGTGCGAAGATCAGTAAGTTGCCGCGGAACTTGAACTTCGCCAAGGCGAAGCCGGCCAAGGTGGCCAAGAACACGGAACCTACCATCACCGGCAGGGTGATCAACAGGCTGTTCAGTAAATAGCGCGCCATATTGGTACTGGCAAAAACGGCAGTGTAGTTCTCGATCAAATTCCATTCTGTCGGCAAACCCCAGTAATTACCGGCGTTGATGTCCACAATGGAGCGGGCCGAGGTCATAAAGACCGCCGCCAGCGGCAAGAGCCAGAGAATCACCGCGATTGGTAATAGCAGCTTGTAGCCAACCTGGGTGGTTTTCTTTGTTTGTGCAATGGGAGTGGGAAACATAGTCCTAACCTCGCTCGTCTTTTAGCATGCGCCACAGGAAAAAGGCGATATAGATGAGCATTATCAAAAATAATACCGTGGCAATGGCCGCGCCGTAGCCCATGCGATAGTTGAAAATAGCCTGTTCATACATGAAATAGGCCAGTACCGATGAACTGCCGTAAGGCCCACCCGCGGTCATAGACGCAACCAGGTCAAACGAGCGCAAGGCCCCGACAACCGTGACCACTATGGCGATAAAGGTCGCCGGGCGCAGTTGGGGAATCACGATGTAGCGCAGCATAGACCAGCCCTTGGCGCCGTCCATTCGGGCCGCCTCAATCTGATCAGGGCTGATATTATTGAGGCCGGTGAGGAACAGGATCATGGTGTAGGCCACCTGAGGCCATAAGCCGGCCGCGATAATGCCGTAGGTCACCAAGCCTTCATCGGCTAAAATAGGCAGCGGATCTATATTGACCAGCGCAAGTATGTCCTGCAGCAGGCCATAGCTTGGGTCATAGAACCAGGAGAAAACGATCCCGATAATGACCTGGGAGATAACAAAGGGGAAAAAGAACAGCGATTTCACGGCGCGAATACCCAAGACTTCCTGATTTAGAAAGAGTGCGATGCCCAAGCCCAATGGGACCGCCAGCATGTAAAACAGCAGCCAAAGAATATTGTTGACCAGGCTGGTCCAAAATTGGGGATCCTCACCCAACTCTAGGTAATTCCCGAAGCCGATGAAAACCTTTTCACCGATGCCATCCCATTGGTAAAAGCTCATCAGAATAGATTGGCCAATCGGAAAAACCACATAGACGATAAAAATCACGATGGCTGGTGCCAGGAAGTACCAAGGAGTCAGGGTATCTGACCAGGATCTAGAATTATTCGAATGCACGATTTAGGCCTTTTTTTATTAACGTTTTTTGTTGGCGATGCAACATTATGGAACGGCTTGGTAACGTTTTCAAGAGAAAATTGACAAGTGGCGTTTTTTACTAAAAGGCCGCTTCAACATGCGCTGAATATCAAAGCCTTAGCTGGAGCAGGGTTCGCATGCATCAGGCTTAATTCAGGCAATGCACAGGGAGGGTCTTGTTTGCGGGCAGGACCGTGATAATCGCGGGCGCTTGAGCGGTTTTGAATTGGGCCGTGCTCGAGATTCAATTGAGCGTGCAACCCGCTGGCCGAGCCATGCGCTGCAAACCTTACTCGGACGCCGTGCTTGTTAGGGGCATCCAGTCGACCGAAACACCGGCTTGCGCCAGCATTTCTTGGCTAATCTGTATCTTGTCACCCCAGCGCGACAGGAAGTCAGCCGACTGTTCTGGGCAATGCACCGTGGCGATACCAGTTTGAATGATTTTGGCGGCGCAGTTCGGGCAGGGGAAGTGGCTTACCCAGATATCACAGCCGGTCAGGTCCCGCTTGGCAAAGAGGATGGCATTTTCCTCTGCATGCAGTGTTTTGAGCAGCTTCATTTCCCGATTATCGGTTTGGGCACTGTCTGAAATACCATGGGGGTACCCATTAAAGCCGACCGATACAATTCTATTGCTCTCGGTGATGACGGCGCCGACCTGGGTAGAAGGGTCTTTACTCCAGGACCCGACCAATAGGGCCATTTGATGAAAACGTGTAGCCCATTTTGAGACCATTGGATAAATGCACTCGAACGCGGAATATCCCGCCATTGTGCGCAAGAAACAAAGGTTTCGCAATATGCGCTATTTGGTTTATGGTGATGCGTCGACTCAAGCGTATAAATTAGGAATGATGTGTGAAGCGTACCAGCCAAGTTTCCTCTATGAAGTTATTGCAATTGATGGCCAAGATTCCTTTTTTCGAGAAAATCACCAATTACGAACGGGCCCCGATGGCCGAATATGCTCAGATGTATGTTGCCAGTCCGGGCGAAGCCATTATCGAAAAGGATGCGCTCGATAATTGTTTCTATGTGCTGTTAAGTGGTAAGGGCTTGGTCTGCGTGGGTCGACATGCTGAACCCGTGGCGACTATTAAGCCGGGTGAGTTTTTCGGGGAAGTTGGCTTTATCCTAAATATTCCTCGCACCACCTGGGTATTTTCCGAAGGCGTGAGTGCTCTCTTACGCATAGATCAGACGCTGTTAGACAATCTGGATGCCTCGACGCGAAGTAAGGTTAAGGACCAAATAATTATAAAACTGGCCACCACCGTGACCAACTTCAATGCCAAATCATAGCTTAAGGCGCATATGCGGAGGCTTATGAAACGGCGAAGGTCACGCTAATGTACCTGCTAACGCGAGTTTACGCGGCCTAAAAGAAGTATTAGCCCTAAGGGACTCGATGATCTGAACAGGGGGAGCTGGAAGAATTTGCGTTGCGGAGCAACAAAGGTCACGCAATGTGAGCTGGAGAGAATGTAAAGCGAGTCTACGATGCACAAAAAAAGGTGGCATCCCGTAGGGGACTCGAACCCCTGTTACCGCCGTGAAAGGGCGGTGTCCTAGGCCACTAGACGAACGGGACACAGTGCTCATGTGGAGAGCGGGGCGCATCTTACCACCCCTCTTCGAAGATGCAACTCTTTTTTCGGCGCCAGTGGCCAGGTTGGCTTAGTCTGCCGTCCCATCGGGATACGACCGAGCGGGGCAGCGCAGTCTTAGTTGGCGATTCGAATCTCCAAGCGCCTATTGATTTGCCAAGCCGCTGCATTGTCTTCGGCTCGCACCGGGCTGTTGGCCGCCTTGCCGGCCGCAGTCATTTGTTCGGCCGATACACCCAAGTCGACAAAATATTGCACGACCTTGCTAGCCCGCGCTGAACTCAGTTCCCAATTAGAGGGATAATTTTCAGCCCAGGAAGAGACGATTGGCCGGGCATCGGAGTGGCCGATGATTAAAAACTCGGCATTGGGCAGGTTCTGCAGTGAGCTGGCTAAGGGGCGCAGTAGGGCGTCGATATTATCGACCCATTGCAAAGATGCCGGTTTGAAGATGAGCGCCAAGGGGATGTCGAGTACGGCGTCACCAGCAGCGCGTTGCGATACAACTATATCGGGGAACAACGAGGTTAATTGTTTCGCCAGATCCTGCAGTTCATCCTGTAGAGCGCTTTTAGCCGCACTGGGCCCGCTATCGGCACTGAGGCGCAGCATGCGCAGTTGATTATTGATGGTCTTCTGGGCCTCTGCCTGGTCGAGCCGAGAGCGCTGCAACTCGCTATCGAGTGCCGCATTATCGGAGCGTGACCGAGCCAAGGACTGTTCAGACTGTTGTGCCATCGTCAGGGTTTGTTGGTATTCTTTATTCAAATTGGCTATATGCCCCTGAAGGTCATCGACAATTTGAGCCATGTCCTGTTGCTGCGCAGCCATGTTTTCGAGCCGCGACGACTGATCCGATCTCGTGCTGGTGTCGCTTGATAGGGCTTGCGTCAGCCGGGTGACAGACTGGTTTGCTCGGTCAAGTTGGTCGTCACGCGACGCACTGGCTTGAAACAAGACGAAGTTGGCCACTAATGAAGCGGCGAGAAAGGTAACTGAAAAAATTACGTATTGCGCAGGATTTAAACGACTCAAAATAGGCCTACCTAAGGGGACGCTAGAGGATCAGGTGACGGTAATGCGGTCACCTCGACAATGCAATCACTTGTTCACATAAGAGTAGCCCATCAAGCTTAGCGCTTGCGCTATGGAGCAATTTTTGGTGAAGTGGTCTTAATATTACAAAAAAAAGAGGCACATCCATGACCTATAAAACGCCCATTGAGATACTGGTACAGCGCTCGCAGAGCCATCCCGATAAGCCAATGTTCTATCAGCCGGTCAACCGTCAATGGCAGGTGACCAGCTGGCAAGAGGCTGAAACCCAAGCGCGCCAGGTCGCCTCGGGATTGCTGTCATTAGGCTTAGAGAAGGGCGACCGAGTCGCCATTTATGCCAAGAATTCAGTCGAATGGTACATATCGGACTGGGCCATCATGATGGCCGGTCTGATCAGCGTACCGATCTTTGCCACGGCCAATGCCCAGACGATTGGCTTTGTCCTGCAGCACAGCGGCGCGAAAGCCATTTTCGTCGGTAAGTTAGATGATCTGGAGGCCACCGCTGAGGTGATCGATGGTCGGATTCCGCGCATTGCCTATCCCTATCAGACGCTGCAGGCCGATCACCAGTGGAGCGACTGGCTGCAACAGAACGAACCGTTAGCAGCCTTGCATACACCGGCATTGGACGATGATATGACCATCGTCTATACCTCAGGCAGTACCGGCGAACCCAAGGGCGTGGTGCTCAGCTATCGCAACTACGCCTCCGCCTGTACCGAAAACCAACTTTGGCTGGCGGTCGCCGACCAAGATCGTATTCTGTCCTATCTGCCGTTGGCCCATATTGTCGAGCGGGGTGTGATTCAGGGGCCGGGCCTCTACGGCGGGGCCACCTTCTATTTCGTCGAGTCGCTTGAAACCTTTGTCGAGGACTTGCAGTTCGCCCGGCCGACGGTTTTCGTCTCGGTGCCCCGGCTCTGGACCAAGTTTCAAACCGGTGTGTTTGCTAAGGTGCCGGCCGAGCGCTTAGCCAAGTTGCTGCGCGTGCCGCTTCTGGGTCGCTTGTTGGCCGGAAAAATCCGCCGTGGCTTGGGCTTGGACAAAGCACGCTTGATGGGTTGTGGTTCCGCGCCCATTTCACCCTCTATTTTGTCCTGGTATCAAACCATCGGGATCGATATCTGCGAAGGCTGGGGCATGACTGAAACCGCTGGCCTGTCCTGTTCGAACCTGCCGTTTAGGGCCGATCGGGTTGGCACCATTGGCACACCGGCCAAATGTGTCGATATGACCCTGTCCGATAGCGGTGAAATACTGGTGCGCGGCGAAGCGGTGTTCAGTCACTACTATTTAAACCCCGAGGAAACCGAGCGCAACTTCAGCGATGGCTGGTTTCACACCGGCGATAAGGCGACCCAGTCGGCCGATGGGGTCTATCAGATCATCGGTCGAGTCAAGGACACCTTCAAAACGGCCAAGGGCAAATATGTTGCGCCGGTGCCGATTGAGTCCCTATTGGCGGCCAACCCCGATATCGATCAACTCTTGGTGATGGGATCCGGTCGCAAGCAGCCGGTCGCCATCGTGGTAATGGCGGAGCATCTGCACGACACCAATCGGGATCAGCTGCGCAGTTCGCTGCAGGAGACTTTGGATAGGGTGAATGCCACTTTGGAATCTCATGCCCGGCTGGACGGCATCGTGGTGGTTACCGACAGCTGGTCCATTGAAAACGAGTTATTAACCCCGACCCTGAAGATACGCCGTAACCAACTGGAAGAGCGGTACAATAGTATTGCTCAACAAACCCAAACCAAGTCGGTTATCTGGCAGGACGAATTGACCGTCTAATCTGCCCCTCAAGCGTTGCCGTTGCGCTTATAGGGTGACGCGCAGCGTCGCACTGCTGGCCCGTTCTCGGGCCTGCCCACCAAGCCACCATACGGCTACTCCACCTTGGTTAAATCATTAACCGTTGAGCCAATTTCAACCCTCTGCAAGACGTGATTCTATTTCAACCCTAAACCGATTCCGCCTTGGGCAGCGCCGGACCAGGCGATAGGATGGGGGGACTGTGAAAAACAATAAAATGGGAAAGTATGACTGAGCTCAATACCCGTTCCAGTTTTGCCGTTCAACCTGAAAGAGTATTGGGGCCGGACCAGCCAAGTCAGCACCGGGTGCGCTACCGTTCAAACCCACTGGTGGTAACCGACTCGACCCGCATCTACCACGATAAACACCCGCTATCGGTCACCCAGCTATCGGCCAACCTGATCCGGGTCTGTCTGGGCGAACCATTGATCACCAGCGTGGCCGTTTTGCCCGCCAGCCGCGCCGTTCACCCTGCAGATCTGCCCAATCAAATCGAATGGTCCTGGTTGCCGGAGGAGCAGTGGCAAATTGCCGTGCATCGACACGGTCAGGGGCTGGCAACGTCCCGGGGTCTCTACGCCGACAGCGCCGAGGGTCTGCACCTGTACTTGACACTGCCAGATGCCTGGCCAGTCTATGGCCTGGGTGAAAAGACCGGTGATTTGAATAAGCAGGGTAGGGCATGGACTTTTTGGAATTCAGATGTCTTCTTCCCGCACACCGCCGCGACCGATGAGCTCTATCAGTCCATTCCCTTTATGACGGTGTCGACCGATCAGGGGTGGATGGGCATTTTTCTCGACAATCCCGGCCGCAGCCGCTTCGATCTGAGTTTGACCGATGAGGTCTGTATCAGCGTTGACCGCGGTGCGCTGGATCTCTATGTATTTACCGGCGAGACCCTGGGTGAGCTAATCGATCTCTATACCCGGTTGACCGGTCGTCCGTTTTTGCCACCAAAATGGGCCTTAGGTTACCAGCAGTCGCGCCACAGTTACCAAAGTGCTCAAGAGGTCCGGGCGATAGCCGAGGGTTTCCGGCACCATGACCTGCCCCTGGACGCGCTGTACCTGGATATACTGTGTATGGACGGCTACCGGGTCTTCAGCTTCGACCCAACGACCTTCGCGCAAACGCCGGAGCTGGTCGATGACCTATTGGCCGACGGAGTGCGCGTTATTCCAATCATCGACCCCGGGATCAAGCGCGATCCGCACTACCGAGTTTATCAGCAAGGCATGTTGGCCGACTATTTTGTTCAATCCGCCCAGGGCGAGGTTTGGCAAGGTCAGGTTTGGCCCGGCGAATCGGTTTGGCCCGATTTTTTTCAGCCAAGGGTGCAACAGTGGTGGCAGGGTCTGCATCGCTACTATACCGATATGGGTATTCAGGGCTTTTGGAACGATATGAACGAGCCGGCGGTGTTCAATGAGTGCATGACGCTGGACGCCGATGCGCGCCATCATATCGATGGGGCGGTAGTCGAGCACGAAGCCGTGCACAACGCCTATGGCCTGCTGATGTGCGAAGCCACGGCGAGCGCGATAGTGGAGCAGTGCGCGCAGCGACCCTTTGTCCTAACTCGGGCCGGATACGCCGGTATCCAGCGCAGTGCGGCGGTCTGGACCGGCGATAATCGATCCTCTTGGGAGCATTTGCGCCTAAGTGTGCCGATGTTGCTCAATATGGGCTTGTCCGGCGTCGTCTTTGCCGGCGTCGATATCGGTGGCTTTATGGACGACAGTCGGCCGGAGCTCTTTACCCGCTGGATGCAGCTGGGCTGTTTCTACCCGCTGATGCGCAATCACTGTGCCATTGGTCAGGTTCGACAAGAGCCTTGGTCTTTCGCCGAGCCATGGACCACTAGAGTGCGGCACGCAATGCACCGTCGTTATAAGCTACTACCCTATCTCTACCAACTGTTTCGCGATGCCCACGAAACCGGCCAGCCCATTTTACGGCCGATGTTTTGGCTGGAACAGCAGCTCGAGCAGACCGAAAATATGAGCGATCAGTTTATGTTCGGGGACGCCCTGCTGGTTGCGCCGATATTGGTCGCCGGTGGCGTCGCCCGCTCGGTCTGGTTACCCAAGGGCCTGTGGTACAGCCTGGTCGGTGACTGCAGCCTGGTCGGTGGGCAGTTTGTCCTCGCGCAGACGGATCTTGATGACATTCCGATCTACCTCAAGGCGGGTGCCATATTGCCGTTGGCGCCTTATCGGCGCTCAACAGCGCGTGCCCAAAAGGAATTGCGCATCTTGATTGTTGACGGGGCAGAGCACGGCCGGATGCTGTTTCGCGATGACGATGGCCTGACCGCCAATCCAGCAGAGAACCGTTATGCTCGCTTGTCCATAGGGTATCACAAGAGTGCAGCACAGGTTGAATGTCACCTGTCACTCGATCGATCTTACTATAAGCCAGAATGGCAACTGATCACTCTCGGAGTCCCCCACGCCTGGAAGGACCGACCGATTCTGCTCAATGGCGAACCCGTTACGGGCCGTTCCAATGTCGACGGGGTTCGCTGCCGGCTCCACTATATCCGGCCTTCAGCCTGGCTTTAAGCGGTCCTTGCGCGCCCAGTTAGGCCGTCCAAGGTGGCCATTTTTTTGCCCCTTCGGCCACCGAGAGCCGCCGGAGAAAGGCGTCAGGGCGGGTCACGCTATTATTTGTCAAATGGATCACATTTTGGCGCGATTTTTGCGTTATAAGCAGTACTTTATAGAATCTGACAGAAAATTGACCCATGGCACTCTTAGATAATTTTCGCACCGCCGGCACCAACTTCCGCAATGTCGACGGCGCAGCGGTACTCAAGAATACCGGCCAAGGTGCCAAGGTTGCTGGGCAGCGATTGCTTGGGGTGCCGATTCTATTGTTAGTCTTGCTCGGCCTTATGACCCTGCCTGTACCGACCTTACTCTTGGATATTTTCTTCACCTTCAACATCGCTCTCTCGATAGTGGTCTTGTTGGTCACTATCTACGTTTTACGGCCACTCGATTTCGCGGTGTTTCCAACCATTATCCTTGTTGCGACCCTGATGCGATTGTCGCTCAACGTCGCCTCCACGCGAGTCGTGCTGATGTACGGTCATGAAGGAGGTGATGCTGCGGGTAAGGTGATTGAGTCCTTTGGTGAAGTGCTGATCGGTGGCAACTACGCCGTCGGCCTGGTGGTCTTTGCAATTTTAATGATCATCAACTTCGTCGTTGTCACCAAGGGTGCCGGTCGAGTCTCTGAAGTTAGTGCCCGGTTTACCTTGGATGCCATGCCCGGCAAGCAGATGGCGATTGACGCTGACCTGAATGCCGGCCTGATCGACGCGGAGGCGGCCAAGATTCGCCGTTCGGACGTGGCGCAAGAGGCCGATTTTTACGGGTCGATGGACGGCGCGTCAAAATTCGTGCGCGGCGATGCGGTCGCTGGCATCTTGATTTTGGTGATCAATATTATCGGTGGCCTGATTATTGGGATCGTGCAGCACGACTTGGTGTTTGCCGATGCGGTGCAAAAGTATGCCTTGCTGACCATTGGTGATGGCCTGGTTGCCCAGATACCGTCCCTGTTGCTCTCGGTAGCCGCGGCGATCATGGTGACACGCAACAGCAGCAGTGAAGAGATGGGCGATCAGATCGTCAATCAGATGTTTTCCACCCCGCGGGCCCTGGGTATTACCAGCTTTGTGCTCTTCGTAATGGGCATTTTGCCGGGCATGCCACATTTTGTCTTCCTAATGTTGGCGGCCCTATGCGGCCTGGGTGCGTTGTGGATCAGTCTCAAGGAGAAGGCGCTTCTAGGTGAGCCGATGTTGCCGATGAAAGCCGGCCGGACGGCCAATCAGCCCAAAGCATTGGGCGATGCCCGCGCCAGCGGTGGCTTGCCGCCGGTTCTGGAGCCTAGCAATGAAACCAAGGAGCTGAGCTGGGACGATGTCCAGCCGGTTGATGTCATTGGTTTGGAAGTCGGCTATCGCCTGATTCCGTTGGTCGATCGATCCCAAGGCGGTGAGCTGTTGGGTCGCATTAAGGGTATTCGGAAAAAATTATCGCAAGACCTGGGCTTTCTGGTGCCGTCGATCCACATTCGGGACAACTTAGACCTGATGCCCAATGCCTACCAATTGACGCTGATGGGCGTCGCGGTGACGGACGGTGAAGTCTATACCGATCGTGAGTTAGCGATTAACCCTGGCCAGGTATTTGGTCCTCTGGAAGGCATTAAGACCATCGATCCAGCCTTCGGCCTGGAAGCGGTTTGGATTGATCTGCGGGAAAAAGATAAGGCGCAAACCCTCGGTTATACCGTAGTCGACGCCAGTACCGTGGTCGCGACCCACGTCAACCATCTGTTGGCGCAGCACTCTTACGAGCTGCTCGGGCACGAAGAAGTGCAGCAGATGCTCGATTTATTGGCGAAACACTCGCCAAAATTGGCGGAAGAGCTGGTGCCCAACTCGGTCTCGCTGAGCCAATTGCTGAAAATATTGCAAAACCTATTGATTGAGAGCGTGCCCATCCGCGACATGCGCAGTATTGCCGAATCGATCACCAACTTGCAGCCTAGGTCACAGGACATCAACGTCTTGACCAATGCGGCGCGCATGGGTCTGGCCCGAATGATCGTCCAAAGTCTGGTCGGCAGCGAAAAAGAAATCCCAGTTATCACATTAGATCGAGCATTGGAGCAATTGTTGCATAAGACTATTCAACAGGCCGGTGCTGATGGAAATCTTGACAGTATTGCCTTGGAGCCTGGTATGGCCGAGCGCCTGCAATCGTCGCTCAGTGATACGGTGAAGAATCTCGATAAGGAAGGTAAACCGGCGGTGCTCTTAGTCGCGGCTTCTTTAAGAATGTTATTGGCGCGTTTTGTCCGCCATGCGGTACCTAATTTAAAAGTCCTGAGTTTCCAAGAAATTCCAGACAACAAACACATTACCATTGTAGCGACCGTCGGTGGTCAATGAGGATTAGCTGATGAAGATTAAACGATTTACCGCTGCCAATATGCAGTCCGGGTTGAAAGCGATCAGTGAAGTCCTCGGGCCTGAAGCGGTAATCCTGTCCAGTCGCAAGCTCAGCAATGGCTTGGAGATAGTCGCGGGTGTCGATGAATACGAGTTTGCGCTTTACCAAGAGACCCTACCCGAGGTTCAGGATGCCCCCGCTGCCGTTACCGCTCGCCCGATAGCGCCTGCGGCACTGCCGCCCGCGGCCAGTCTAAATAAAACCGATCCGCTTAACCCGCAGGCGATGAAAGATCTTTTTGCCTCAATGGCGGGTAAGAATCAGCAGGCCTTCAGCCAGGTCAAGAACCAGCCCCAAACGGAAGTTGCCCATCGCCGAGTAAACCTGGCCGAGCGGCCGATGGCCCGCTCCACGCGTGCATCCGAACCAGCTGTCGAGCCGGCTAGAGCAGGCTGGGCCGCACAAGCCACGCCCGCAGCCCCCGCCGCGGCAGCAGCAGCAGACTTTAAGGTGTTGCGGCGCGAAATAGACGGCCTGCGTGAACTGCTACAAGAACAGACCGAACAGCTGCATACGCCTTTGACCGCCACGTCAGTGCAATATGAGCGCCTAGAAGGGCGTCTGAAGTCGCTCGGTTTTGGCGATGTCTTAGCGGCCAAGCTGTTGCAGAGCTTCGATCGCGAAGACCTCTTAGAGCAGAACTGGCGCAAAATAGTTGCCCGGTTAACATCGGCCTTAGACAGCCCGCTCTACGAGCCGCTTGCCGAGGGTGGGCTGTTCGCCTTAACGGGGCCAACGGGGGCGGGTAAAACCACCACCATAGCCAAGCTGGCCGCTCATTGTGTTAAGGATTATGGTGCCGATTCAGTCGCGGTGGTCTCATTGGATTGGTTTCAGGTCGGCGGACAAGAAATTTTGCGTTCAGTCAGCAATATTTTGGGCGTTGAGTTCCATGCCATGACCGAAGACGACTCTTTGTCGAGCGTGCTGAGTAGCTTGGCGTCGAAGCGTACCGTGTTGATTGACACCAGTGGCAGCGCGGAAGCGCTGGTCCATTGGAACAAATTGATGCGCAGCGAAGCCATGGCGCCGCATATTCAAACGGTACTCGTCTTACCGGCCACCATGCAACCGGCGTCGGTCACCCGCTTTGTCGGCCAGCTGCCGGCACTGGTTTTTAATGCCGTGATCCTATCTAAGCTGGATGAATCGGACAGTTTTGGCGGGATCTTAGAGCCCGTCTTGAAACATCGCTGGCCCATCTGGTATATCACCACCGGCCAGAATATTCCGCAGGATATCGAACCTGGAGATGCGCAAAAATTAACCAAGCGATTGGTGCAGAGCTTAAAGCCAGAGCGCCAAAAATTAGCGACGGCCAGTTAGAACAGCGCGACCAGCGCCACACCGGAGGGTTCTGTTTAGACCCACCGATGTCGCAATAGAATTTCGCCGGCAGATCAGCAAACATCAAGAAGTGATCTTTACTGCCGGGAATTGAGGTAATAGGTAATGAAAAGTTTAAATCCAATACAGGTAATTGCGGTCACCGGCGGTAAAGGCGGTGTCGGAAAGAGCAATGTATCGGTCAATCTTGCCATTGGATTGGCCGAGCTTGGCAAGCGAGTTGTCCTGTTAGATGCCGACCTAGGGCTTGCCAACCTGGACGTATTGCTGGGGCTGTCGGTTAACCGAAACCTCGGCGATGTTTTGTCCGGCCAAGCCAGCCTGTTGGATATTATGGTTGAAGGCCCGGCCGGTATTAAAATCATACCGGCCTCTTCGGGCTCGCAGCATATGACCAACTTAGGTGAGGTTGAACACGCGGGTATTATCACGGCCTTTAGCGACTTGGGCGAGTATATGGACGTGTTGATCGTCGACACTGCAGCGGGTATCTCTAAAACCGTGACCAGCTTTGTGCGCGCCGCTCACGAGGCGCTTATCGTGGTGACCGATGAGCCCACGTCAGTGACCGATTGCTACGCGTTGATCAAAGTACTTAATCGCGATTGTCGCATGAACCGCTTTCGTATCGCGGCCAATATGGTTCGGACCCCAAAAGAAGGTCAAATGCTGTTTAACAAGCTGGCCAAGGTAACCGATCGGTTCTTGGACGTCTCGTTGCAATACAGCGGCGCCATTCCCATGGATGAAGCGGTACGCAAGTCGGTGCAGCGCCAAAAAGCTGTATTGGAGGCCTATCCGCGCTCTAAAGCGTCGGTGGCGTATCGTGACCTAGCGCAAAAAGTGATCGCCTGGCCTTTACCCAGCTCGCCGAAAGGCAACTTGGAGTTCTTTGTAGAACGCTTAATTCAAGGTGTCGGGGCAGCCTGACATGTCGGTGCAGAACTATACTATGTATGACACGCAACGCAGTATCGATTACGAGCAGTTAGTAGAACAGTATGGGGTGCTGGTTAAACGCATCGCCCATCATTTATTAGCGCGACTACCAGACAGTGTTCAGTTGGACGATTTAGTTCAATCGGGCATGATTGGCTTATTTGAGGCGGCGAATAATTACGATGCGGGCAAAGGGGCTAGTTTTGAGACCTATGCTGGGATTCGAATTCGCGGTTCCATGCTCGATGAAATCCGCAAGGGCGATTGGATTCCCCGCAGCGTGCACCGCAATTCCCGGCGCATAGCCGATGCGATTCGAGTAATCGAGATGCGTGAGGGCCGCGATGCCCAAGATCCCGAGGTGGCCTTAGAACTGGGCATCAGCCTCGACGAATTCTATATGTTGATCAAAGATACCCAAGGGTCACGGTTGTTCAGTTTTGAAGAGTTGGTCGAGAATAATCATTCGGAAACGGATGAAGGCCGACCGGATGTATCCGACACCGTAGCACCCCACCTAGGCCACCAGACCGATCAAATGAACGGTCGCTTGATCACTGCCATAAAAGCGTTACCAGAACGTGAACAGTTGGTCTTATCGCTCTATTACGACGAAGAACTGAACCTCAAAGAAATAGGCGCCGTGTTGGGTGTCAGCGAATCCCGAGTCAGTCAGATCCATTCCCAAGCAACTCTGCGCTTGCGGTCTAAATTGCGTGATTGGCTGTAAAGTCACCATCTCTACTGATGGCTCACTTCAGCCCCTCCTAATGGCCGTTAAGCCCGAGCTCATCCCCCCTCCAATACCCTTTTAACCCTCAAGCAATACCCTTTCAACCCTCAAGCAATACCCTTTCAACCCTCAAGCAATACCCTTTCAACCCTCAAGCAATACCCTTTCAACCCTCAAGCAATACCCTTTCAACCCTCAAGCAATACCCTTTCAACCCTCAAGCAATACCCTTTCAACCCTTAAGCAATATCCTTTCAACCCTCAAGCAATACCCTGGAAGCCGCCAGGCAAACTATTAACAGCCATCGTTACTGCCGTTCAAACCCCGAATGAAGTCATTTTTTGCGACCGCTGGCAATACGGCTATTTGCTTCGAAACCCGTTTTAAAAATGTGCGCGGCCAGAGCACCGTCTATTATAAATAGAATAGATCCCGTCCCGATTCAGAAATAGGAGGCCCTTTTGGACAAAAGCATGAAAATCCTAGTGGTAGATGATTTCGCAACAATGCGCCGAATCGTAAAAAATCTGCTGCGTGATCTGGGGTTTACCAACACTCATGAGGCGGACGATGGCGCGACTGCTTGGCCGATGTTGCAGAATGGGACCTTTGATTTTGTCATTACCGATTGGAATATGCCGGGCATGACCGGTATGGAGTTGCTGAAGAAAATACGCGCAGATGAAAAACTGAAAACCATTCCAGTCTTACTGGTAACCGCTGAGGCCAAACGAGATCAAATCATTGCTGCCGCGCAAGCCGGTGTGAACGGTTATGTCGTGAAACCCTTTACAGCATCGGCATTGAAAGAAAAAATCGCAAAGATTTTTGAGCGTGTCGGCTGAGAGGGGCTCTGGGAGTGGCCATGACTGAACAGACTGCGGAACCGAAACGGTTCGCGACCTTGCTCAAACAAAGGGCGCCGGAACTGCTCGAATGTGCAAATAAAAATAATCTCGAAGCCGCCGTACAGATCCTAATCGAACTGCAACATGCACGCACACCGCAGCTTAGCAGCGAATCCGATGTAATGGAGAACCTGCGTGAAAAGGCCCAATTGCTGCATGATAATATCTGCAATGGCCAATTCGAATCGGCACTAGTCAACCTACAAGAAATGCAAAATGTGCGCGATAAGGGCCTGTACCAGGAAATCGGTCGGCTGACACGGGCCTTACACAGCGCTATAACCAACTTTGCCATCGACAGCCAACTCGAAGACGAGGCCTCCGAACTAACCGAAGCTAGTGATCGCCTCGCTTATGTAAGTGAACTGACTGAACGCGCCGCCAATCGCACCTTGGATCTGGTCGAAGACAGCTTGCCGCTGGTCAAGGCCATTCAGTTGGAGGCCAATGTGCTCAAGCGTGAGTGGCAACGTATGGTGCAACGGGAGATGACCGCGGCAGAGTTTCGCACCCTCTATTGGCGGCTGGATGAATATTTTCAAAAATTGGCGGCCGATAGCGCTGTCTTGTCGGGCAACATGACTCAAATTCTATTGGCGCAGGACTTCCAGGACCTGACCGGGCAAGTAATTCATAAGGTAACAGGTCTGGTTAAGGAAGTTGAAAGCAGCCTAGTGGAGCTGGTCTTCATGGCCAGTCAGGTTGAGGCCATTACCGGCATTATCGCGCACGGCAACGATGCTCAACGCGATGCCACCCCGGACGAGACGCTCGGCCACGGTCCAGCGATTAACACCGGTCAGGCTGATGTAGTAGCCAATCAAGATGATGTTGACGATCTATTGTCCAGCTTGGGTTTTTAAGGAGCACAACTATGGGCTTCGAAGCGGACGATGAAATTCTGCAAGATTTTTTGGTTGAAGCGGGTGAAATCTTAGAGCAGCTATCGGCGCAATTAGTTGAACTGGAAAGCCGTCCCGACGACAAAGAATTATTGAATACCATCTTTCGTGGCTTTCATACGGTCAAGGGAGGTGCTGGATTTTTGCAGCTAAGCGCGCTAGTTGATTGCTGTCATGTGGCTGAAAACGTCTTCGATACCCTGCGCAATGGTCTGCGCACGGTCGACGCCGATTTGATGGACTGTGTCTTGAGTACACTCGACGTGGTCAATGATATGTTCACCGCCGTGAGTGCCGGCGAGGCACTGTTGGCGGCCGATAGTTCGCTCTTAGCGCGGCTGCATTTTTATGCCCAAGCCATGCCGGCGAGCGCTTCGGAACGCAACGCCGGGGACCGAGTGCGCGCGGTCATCGAGCCGACTGCGGCGGGGGAGGACATCACCGATACGGAGTTCGAACGTTTACTGGACGCCATTGCGCCGGTCAGCTCGAACACTGATATCGGCCCTGGCGTCGGTTCGGACCTCGGCGCGGCGAGTGACGACATCAGCGCAGATGAATTTGAAGCTTTACTCGATCAGCTGCACGGTAAGGGCAAGATCGGCGCCCCGAAAGACGACACCGATCCAGAAGCCGCCCCGTCCACGGCGCCGGGTGATGATATTTCTGACGATGAATTTGAAGCACTGTTGGATCAATTGCACGGTAAGGGCCAGTTCACCAAGGTCGACAGTCCCGCACCGACGCCAGCCCTGGCCGAGCAAACACCGCGGCCCCGCCCCGTCGAGCCGGTGACCAGTACGCCGGCATCGCCTGACAAGGCCAAGCGCCCTGTCGAGCCAGTACCCCCAACTGCCCCGACTGATCAGCGGCCGCCGAAAGGGCCGGCAAAAAATTCCGGCAGTCAGCAAGAAAGCACGGTGCGAGTCGACACGCAGCGCCTAGATGACATTCTTAATATGGTTGGTGAGCTGGTCTTGGTGCGTAATCGATTGGTTCGGCTCGGCGCGGAACTCGACGACGAGACCTTACAGAAAGCGGTTGGGAACCTCAATGTCGTCACGGCTGACTTGCAGGCCTCGGTAATGAAGACACGCATGCAGCCGATCAAAAAAGTTTTCGGCCGCTTTCCACGCGTGGTGCGCGATTTAGCTCGTACCCTAAAGAAAGAGGTCAATTTAGAACTGGTCGGTGAAGACACCGATCTGGACAAGAATTTGGTCGATGCGCTCGCCGATCCCTTGGTCCATCTAGTGCGCAATTCGGTGGATCATGGCGTCGAGACCCCGGACATACGGGCGGCCAACGGCAAGCCACGAATGGGCCGGATCGTCTTAGCCGCACAACAAGAGGGCGATCATATTTTACTCACCATCATGGATGACGGGGGTGGCATGGACCCCAACACGTTGCGCGAACTGGCGGTGACGAGAAAGGTAATGGATCGAGATGCCGCCGACCGACTGAGCGACAAAGAGTGTTTTAATCTTATTTTTTCACCCGGCTTCAGCACCAAGGAGGTTATTTCCGATGTATCCGGCCGGGGTGTAGGCATGGACGTGGTGAAAACCAAGATTGGCCAGTTGAATGGTACGATCGATATTGAATCGCAATTAAATATCGGCACCACCATCAGTATCAAGGTCCCCCTGACGCTGGCGATTATGCCGACGCTGATGGTGGTAATCGAGCATCAAGCCTTTGCCTTGCCGCTGGCCAGTGTTAGCGAGATCTTTCATCTTGATTTGACCAAGACCAATGTGGTCGATGGCCAGGAAGTTGTTGTGGTGCGCAGTAAACCCATTCCGCTCTATTATCTGAAACGTTGGTTGATCAAGGATATGGCGTTCGACCATCAGAAAATGGTCGCCGGTCATGTGGTTGTGGTCACGGTCGGCAGTCAGAATATCGGCTTTGTGGTCGATCAACTGGTGGGTCAAGAAGAGGTCGTTATTAAGCCCCTCGGTCAGATGTTGCAGGGCACGCCCGGCATGGCCGGAGCGACCATTACCGGTGACGGTCGCATTGCCCTGATCTTGGACATCCCCAGCCTGCTTCAGGCGCACACCGGCCAAGGTCGATAGCGCGTTGCTGTTTAACTGTTCGGTCATTATTGAGGTTAATCGATGTCTATTGGGGTCCTGGTTGTTGATGATTCGGGGTTTTTTCGTCAACAGGTTAAAACCATTATCAATGCTGATCCGCGGCTTAGGGTCGTCGGTGAGGCCAGCAATGGTCGAGAAGCCGTGGAAAAAACACTGAGTTTGCAGCCCGATGTGATCACCATGGATTACGAGATGCCGCTGATGGATGGCATTTCCTCGGTGCGTGAAATAATGACTCAGCAACCGACGCCGATCCTGATGTTTTCGTCGCTTACCATCGAAGGTGCGCGTATTACCCTGGACGCACTGGATGCTGGGGCGGTCGATTTTTTACCCAAAAGCTACGAGCGCATCAGCGGTGGCCATTCCAGTCTAAAACAAATTTTGGTGGCTAAGTTGCTCACCTTGGCCGGACCGAGGGCAGCGCCAAATCTGCCCTCACCGAGCGCTGGGCAGAGAACCACTAGCTATGCGCAGGATTTTGAACTGGTGCTGATCGGCGCCTCGACCGGTGGACCGGTCGCACTGCAAAAGGTTTTGACGCAACTACCGGTCAATTTCCCGTGCCCGATACTAATAATTCAGCACTTGCCCGGCACCTTCACCGCATCGTTCGCAGAGCGCCTAAATGCCCAGTGCGCGATCCATGTTCAGCAGGCCGTTGACGGTCAGGACTTGGCGCCGGGTTCGGCCTATCTGGCGCCCGGTGGCATGCAAATGATGCTGAGCGGCAAAAACCGGCTGCGAATTTTAGCCGGCGATGCGCGACTGAATTATAAACCCAGCGTCGACCTGACCTTTGGTAGCGCCGTGAAATACTACGGTAATCGCACCTTGGCCATCGTACTCACCGGCATGGGGGCCGATGGCCGGGAAGGGGCCCGCTTGCTGAAGCAGGGCAATAGCGTGGTATGGGCGCAGGAGGCCAGTACCTGTGTCATCGATGGCATGCCTTCTGCAATAACAAAGGCCAATCTCGCCGATGAGGTGATTCCCCTGTTGAGCATCGCTCAGCGGATGGTCGAAGTTGTCCGTTACGGCGGATAAAGCTGGCCTGCCAGCCCATGTCTGCGCGCCTGGTTGGGGCTAAGTCGCTAAACTTGTTAACGTTGTTATAAGGATTCTAGATGATTGCGCTTGCGGGCCTGTTATTTGCTTGGTTTGCCGTTTTCGGTGGCCATCTGATGGAAGGGGGCCAGGTCGGTTCTTTGTCCAATATACCCGCCGCACTGATCGTGCTTGGCGGGACCCTGGCCGCGGGCATGGTCCAGGCCGAGGTCAGAACGTGGAAAACCGCTTGGCGCTTATTTCCAAGTATCTTCTGGTCGCACCATCAGAGCGGCGACTCGGCCATTGGTAAACTTACCCATTGGGGTCAGCTGGTGCGTCGCAACGGTCCCTTGAGTCTGGAGTCTGAGTCAACAAAGGAGCCCGATCGATTCTTACGCTTGGGTTTGCAGTTAATTGTCGATGGGGCCGATGGCGGTAAAATCCAGCAAAGCCTGCAAGTGTCCATGGAATCACGCGAACACGAATGGTTGCGCACGGCCGATTTTTTTGAAGCCTTGGGAGGTTACGCGCCGACCATGGGGATCATCGGGGCGGTACTGGGGCTGATACAGGTGATGACCCAGGTCGATGATATGAACGCCATCGGTGTCGGCATTGCCACCGCCTTTGTAGCCACAATCTATGGGGTTGGCCTGGCCAATCTATTTTTACTGCCGGTCGCCGGCCGGCTGCGCGCCGATGCCCTGCAGCGCAGTCAATTCGAGGAAATGCTCTGCGACGGCCTGTTGGCCATCTTAGAGGGCGAACATCCGCGCTTAATGGAACGCCGATTGAAAGAATATCGCTTGTGAATCGGCTCAAGCGCCAGCGTTTTGTTAGCAGCTCTTCCAAAGAGCATCGTTGGATTCTGTCCTATGCCGATTTTTTAACCCTGCTGTTTGCGTTTTTTGTTTTCTTGTTCTCAATCAGTTCGCTGGAACAGGCAAAATTCAAACAGGTCAGCGCTAGCCTAACGCAGGTCTTCGATGTGCAACCAACGCCTATCGATTCGGCTGCATTGGCCACACCCGACCAAGGGCCTGATTTTTTCAGCCCGCTCTCACCAAGCCAATTGAACGCCGCCGCCGATGTCGCCCCGGATGGCGCCGAGCGCTTGCAGCAGCAGGCCGCGTTGCTCGATATTCAACAGCAGCTGAAACAGCAATTCGCCCCACTGATCGAACAGCAGCTGTTCAGTGTCAGCGGCAGTGAGGCCTGGATGGAGATTCAGATCGCCGACTCGATCACCTTTTCACCGGGCTCGGCCAAAATTACCAACAACGCCGAAGCGATGCTCTATGAGGTTGGCAAGATCTTAGCCGAGCTGCATCTGCCGGTCGCCGTGGAAGGGTACAGCCTGCGTCAGGAGAGCAGTACGTCGCTTGGCAGTTGGCAGTTGTCGGCGCAGCGGGCAATCAACGTCTTAAGCTATTTACAGCGCGCTGGCATCCAGGGGCAGCGTTTGTCTGCCACGGCCTTTGGCCACTATCAAGCCAGCCATGCGGGTGCGCGGCCGCAGCAGGGCACCCTGTCTATCCTAGTGGCCGGCTTTGGTGCCAGTGTTCGTTCGGCAGGATCCTAGAGAGGCATAAACATGCAGGTTTGGTCTATTGCGAATCAGAAGGGTGGGGTCGGCAAAACCACCACGGTGGTGTCATTGGGGGCGCTGTTGGCCGAGCAAGGCCATCGAGTGCTGCTGCTCGATCTCGATCCCCAAGGTTCCTTGACCAGTTATTTTGGTTTCAATCCGGATGAGATCGAACAGAGCGCTTTCGATCTGTTTATGCATCCTGGCCAGCCATCCGCACAACTCCATGCCGATATTATTGTCGCAACCTCGGTCCCGGGTATGAAAATGATACCCGCCTCGACCGCCTTAGCGACCTTGGAACGCAATATCAGCCAGCAGGACGGCATGGGCCTGATCGTGTCCAAAACGCTCGCCACCCTATGGGATGATTTTGATTACGCGCTGATCGACACTCCGCCGCTGTTAGGTTTTCTGTTGATCAATTCGCTCGCGGCTTGCAAGAAGCTGTTGGTGCCGGTGCAAACCGAGTTTTTAGCGCTCAAGGGCTTGGAGCGTATGGTGCATACCATTCAAATGGTGACTCGATCGCAGCGTCGTGAACTGGATTATCTGGTTATCCCGACTATGTTTGACCGCCGCACGCAAGCCTCGATTAAAAGTCTGAAAACGCTCAAAGTGCAGCATCAGGGCCATATCTGGGATTTGGCGATCCCAGTTGATACCAAATTACGCGACGCCAGTCGAGCCGGCAAGGCCATTAGTCAGGTCGATGGCGCCAGTCGCGGTGCCAGGGCCTACGGCAGTCTGTTAAAAACACTCGGGCAGAGCCGATGAGGGCAAAGCGCAATCGCTCTGCGCGTCGGGTACTCGATGCCTATATCGACACCTTGCTGGCCGAGCCCCCCAGACCCGCCGTGCACGACCTGCGCGAGTTGACCCTGGCGCAGGTAACCCACGGCCATGAGATGATCTGCCTGTGGCGCAAACCGCTCAATAATGCTCAGGCGCTGTGTATTGAGCTGATGCTCTTGGCGCATATCCAAAAACTATCCCAGTCTCGGCTCCGGGATCTGTTGTGGCTGAGTGTCTGCCGCGATCACCAAACCCGGTCGGCGCATGGCCGATAATTGCGCCGGCTCAGCCCGCACCCAGACTGCACCAAGCACCACTGCACGCGTGTTGACGGCCTACTTGGATGCCCTGTTGCACGATGCCACCGCGATTGATCCGGAGCGCACGGGGTATCAAAATCTGGCTCGGCAAGTCGGTGCGGGCGGAGCGACCTCGGTCCCCAGCGCAACGCAGCCGCAGCCTGAGATCGCGCTGTCGAGCGCCGCAGCGCCGCTCTTCGATTGGCCGAGCAGGGGCCAACCGGCTTGGGCGCGGCAACGCTTCGATTGCCTGGTTTTTACCGTCAATGGACTAAAATTGGCGGTACCCCTGCGGATGCTGAGCACCATTTATACCGTGGATAAAAAGCTCACCCCTCTGTTTGATCAGCCCAGTTGGTTCCTGGGTCTGCTGCCAGGGCACCAGGGTCAATCGGTACGGGTGGTCGATACCGCCCTGATGGTTATGCCCGAGCGCAACCAACCCAAGACCAAGGCATGGGTGCGGTTCGCCATTGGAGTGCACGATTCCGATTGGGCCTTTGCGGCACAAGGCATTAAGGGCTCGATTTCCCTGGTCCCGGAAGCGGTCAAATGGCGCACTCAGCGGACCTCTCGGCCGTGGTTGGCGGGTACTGTTATTTCTGAGCTGTGTGCCCTGGTCGATCCGGATGCCTTTGAGCAGCTGGTGCGTGGTTAAGCGCCGGCGTGGCTTTATTGACCGCGGGCTGTCGGGAACTGAACTATAGTAAAAGCTCACCGAGTGGGAAACCGATCATGACCGCACAGACTGCCAACACGGACGACGACCCGATCCTGCAATGGGTCACCTTCCGCCTGGAACAAGAAACCTATGGCATTAACGTCATGCAGGTGCGTGAAGTGCTGCGCCACAGTGAGATCGCGCCAGTGCCCGGCGCACCAGCCTACGTGATCGGTATCATCAATCTGCGCGGCAATGTTGTCACCGTGGTCGATACCCGAGAGCGGTTTGGCCTGCGGTCAACCGAGATTAGCGACAGCACCCGTATTGTGATTTTGGAAACCGAGGCCCAGGTCGTTGGCATCCTAGTCGACGCGGTGGCCGAGGTGGTGTACCTGCGCCAGTCTGAAATTGAACCGGCGCCGAATGTTGGCAACTCTGAGAATGCCCGTTACATTCAGGGCGTCAGCCATAAGAATGACAGACTGTTGATCCTGATCGCGATTAAAAACCTTTTAAACGACCATGAATGGGCAGAATTGTCCGACCTCTAGATGATGGCGTAATTTTTGCTAGTATGTCACATTAGTGTCAATAATTTGGAGTGACGAGACTTATGGGTCAATTTGTCGGGTTAGAATTTACAGTGTTAGAGCAGGGCCTCATTGTCGGTATGGTTCTCTTGGTCAGTTTGGTGGTCATTACCTGGCGCCGGCTCGCGCGGCTTGAAGCCCGTTTTGTGCTCAGTCAAGCGCAGTCAGTGCGTGAACTGAAGATGCTTAATCAGAGCGCCATCGGTGTGGGGCGACGTTTGGCCGGCATCGAGAAAAATTTAAAAAAGTCTTCGAACGTCTCTAGCTTTGCAGAGGCACAGGATTTAAAACAGTCGACTGTACACCGCTTTGCTGACGTGCAAAAAGCCGTTACCAATGCACCCCAGCCGGAAGCGCCCGTAGCTAAGGAAAGTACTCTCGGTCTCACCACGCGCGCGGAACAAGCCCTATCATCATGGATAAACGAACACAAAAGCGCCTAATTCCGACCGTCGCGCTGTTCCTGGCGCTGACGGGCGCGAGCGTTTGCCTGCCGGCCTATGCCGCACAGCAGGATCCGTTCGAGCCTGTTAATCGGGTGGTATTTAAATTCAATGACTTCCTCGACAGCTGGCTTTTGCGGCCCACCGCAGTGGTTTATCACGCGCTATTGCCCAGCTTTGCCGAAAATGGCGTACGCAATTTCGTGGGCAATCTCGGTGAGATTCGCAACACCGTGCACAACGGTTTGCAAGGCAAGGCCGGGGCTGCTTTGCAATCAGCCGAACGGCTGCTGATCAACTCGACCGTCGGCATCGGTGGCCTGTTCGATGTCGCCAGCAAACTGGGCATTCCCGTGCAGCGCGAAGACCTGGGTCAGACCCTTGGCGTTTGGGGGTTCAACAGCGGGGCCTATCTGGTGTTGCCCTTGGTCGGGCCGAGCTCAGTACGCGATGGCCTAGGCGTTGTGGTTGATCCCTTGCTGAGCCCCTTGCTCCAGCTGTCGATCAACAATGGCCCGCGTATCGGCATAACCGTGCTCGCTGGTGTGCAGACCCGTGCCGATCTATTGGCCGCAGAGAGCCTATTGATGGGCGATGCCTATAGCCAATATCGACAGGTGTATCTATCAAAGCGGGACTATGATGTTCAGGATGGAATCCTTGATGGCGACGCTTTTCTCGATCAGGGAGAGGATTTCTCCTCCGATGACGGCACCTTTGTGGATGAAGACTTCTAGGGCCAACCGGGCCCAATGCCGGCCCGAATGGGGCGGGTCGAAGCCACCGCGCAACACCTCCCTCTCTGCCAACTTGGCACGCCCGGCGCCTGAGCGCATGCATTAGGTAAACCTTAAGCGCACCCACGCGCGTGATTCTATGCGAACTCTGACCTGTAACGGTTGCGTTCTGAACGCAGTATGGCTAACTTGAAGGTCTATCTCTGCAGGCCGATCAAATTATGGCACTAAACGACGCGACGCTATTAATCGTCGAAGATGAAAAAGCCGTACGCGACTCCATCGTCGCTTATCTTGAGGACAGTGGCTACCGCATTTTAGAGGCGGCCAATGGCACCGAAGGCCTGGCCGTATTCGAACGGGAGCGCCCTGATCTGGTTATTTGTGATCTGCGCATGCCCGGCATGGACGGCATCTCGCTGCTCAATTGCATTATGGAAGCGACCGACGAGGTGCCGGTGATCGTGGTATCGGGCGCCGGCGTGATGACCGACGTGGTAGAGGCGCTGCGCCTGGGTGCGGCCGATTATTTGATGAAGCCGGTGGTCGATCTCAGTGTGTTAGAGCATTCGGTCGAGCGCGCCTTGGAGCGGGCGCTGTTATTTAAGGAAAACTATCTCTATCGGCAAGAGTTGGAGCAGCGTAATCAACAGCTGCAAGACCACGTCGATCGCTTAAAACTCGATCTGCAAGCCGGCCGGGCCGTGCAGCAGCGGCTCTTACCGACCTTTGAGTTGACCCAAGGGGATTACCATGTGCGCCATGATATGGAGCCTTCTACCTACCTGAGTGGCGACCTGGTCGACTATTTCGAGTTGGGGCCAAACCAGCTGGTGTTCTATATCGCCGATGTCTCCGGCCACGGCGCCAGTTCCGCGCTTATTACCCTATTGATTAAAACTCAGATCGATCGCTATCGCGACGAGTTGGAAAACGACACCTCCGATATAGTGACCAATCCGGGCCAGCTACTGCGGCAAATCAACTTGGAATTATTGAAAACTCAGACCCATAAACACGCCACCATGTTCTATGGCATCATCAATACCCTCGAGGACCGAATGGATTACGCCCTGGCCGCGCACTTCCCGGCACCGATCCTCTGCTTTGAGTCGGAATGTCGCACCATAGAGCCGGAAAGCCTGGCAGTCGGTTTATTTGACGATGCCTCCTATGTCACCCGCCATATGGACTTGAAAGGGTTCAAACAATTGACGCTGTTGTCCGATGGCATCTTTGAATTGATGAGCGAATCGACTTTAGCGCAAAAAGAAGCACGATTGCTTGAGTTAGGCGCAGACCGGTCTCATACTATGCATGAGTACCTCGCACAGAAGCGTGAAAACGGTCAAACCGCAGACGCTCCGGACGATATTACTGTTTTAACGGTTGAAAAATCGTAACCAAGGTTGAATGTCATGAACAACGGTCGTGTCCTGATGGCAAACCATCAAGGAAGATATGTCATCAAGCTGACAGGCGATGTCAGGATGGCTTTGTGTACGACGATAGATTCGTGCCTGAACACCATGGTTCATGATAATGCGTTCGAATCGGTTACCGTCGATTTGACCGAAGCCGAGGGCATCGACAGCACCAGCTTGGGTCTGCTGGCCAAGATATCGCGCGTGGCCACACCGAAGATGGGTCAAATTCCATTGCTTATCTCCAGCCATGCCGATATTACCCGGATAGTCGAGTCGATGGGTTTTCGAGATCGAGTCTACACCATGATTACCCAGCAAGATTTAACCGACGCCTCATCGTTACAGGAAGCCGACCTGGTGCCCTTGGACGAATCGACCGCGCGTGCACGCGTTCTGGAAGCGCACAAGATACTGATGTCACTCAACGAAAATAACCGCCGGGCCTTCAAGGATCTGGTTGAGTGTATTGAAAACCAAATTAATTAAGGACACCGAGTGACTCAACTGACCTCAAGTAAGGTAACGGTATTGGGGGGCGGGAGTTTTGGCACGGCCGTTGCCAATATAGCCGCGCTGAACCACCATCCGGTGACCCTCTGGATGCGCAGTGAAAAGCAGGCCGACGATATACTGCAAAATCGGCAAAATTCCCGCTACCTGCCCGGATATCGCTTAGTCGATAACCTCACCCCGTCGCTCGATCTGGAATCCGCTGTGCGCGATGCACACTATGTCTTTGTCGCCGTGCCGAGTAAGGCCTTTCGCGCCGTGGTTGAGGAAACCGTGCAGTATTTGCCCGCCAACGCCCGTCTGATCAGCCTGACCAAAGGGATTGAACCCACCAGCTTTAAATTGATGAGCCAAATCCTGCACGATCTAGCGCCGAAGCATGATGTCGGCGTGATTTCAGGGCCTAATCTGGCCAAGGAAATAGCCGACAATCAAATTTCGGCAACCGTTATAGCCTCCTATAGCCAAGCCCTGCGTCAGGAAGTTCAGCAGCTGCTCAGTTGCCCGTCCTTTCGGGTCTATGGCAACCCGGATATCTATGGGGTTGAGATGGCCGGGGCACTGAAAAATATCTACGCCATTATTACTGGTTTGGCCGTTGCCTTGGGCATGGCCGAAAATACCCGTGCCGCCATTATCACCCGCTCACTCGCCGAAATGTCGCGTTTTGCCGTACGCTTGGGCGCCAACCCAATGACCTTTCTCGGCCTAGCCGGGGTGGGCGATCTGATTGTCACCTGTTCGTCGCAGTTGAGCCGCAACTACCGCGTTGGTTATTACATTGGCGAAGGTATGACGCTGAAACAGGCGATCAAGAAGATCGGTGAAACCGCCGAAGGCATCAACACCCTACGCATGGTGAACGAGAAGGCCGACGAATTAGGGGTTTATATGCCGCTGGTCAAAGGCCTCTATGCCATCATCTATCAAGACATGCCGGTGAAAGAAATTGCCAGTCGCCTGATGTCCGGTGACCTGGCCGAAGATGTTGAATTTATGTCCGTGGGCATGTGAGGAGCGTTATATGAAAAAGGAACAACGGGAACATCATCTGGTGCGGCTACCCTATATGCTGCTATTTTGGCTATTTTTACGCATGAGTCTAATGGTAACGGGCCTAATCAGCCTTATTCAATGGATCGTGCTCTGGTTTCAGGATGAGCCGATCGCCTCATTGGTGGCCTTCGCCAAACCTCTGAGCATCTTCCAGTCCCAGATTCTGGCCTATCTAACCTTCGCCAGTGATGACAAGGTTTATCCCTTCACCGACTGGCCCCGAGCCGACGACCAATAGTGCGGCTCTATCTAATGCGCCACGGTGAGGCGGAGCCTTATCGATTCGACGACGCTTCCCGGGCCCTGACGGTTACCGGCAAGGCCGCGGTGGCAAGTAAGTGTCGTTACTTGCCGGTGATTGATCTGCTCATCGTCAGCCCCTATCTACGAGCCTTACAAACCGCCGATACCCTGGTCGCCGAGGGTCTGGCCTTGCAGCGCCGCAGCGTCGACGACCAGCTATTACCCGACAGCGACCTCGATCCGATTCTGCTGTCGCTGATCGATCCGCGTTTGGAGACCCAGTTGATCATCGCGCACAATCCCCTGTTAACCCGATTGCTGCGCCACCTGTGCGGCGCCGACGCACGCGGTATTAATATGGATACCGCGGACCTTGCCTGCCTATTGGCCGACGAATTTCTCCCCGGCTTTGTGCAGCTTGAATGGATTCGCTAACGCACGCGCCGATTCACTTCGCCCACGCCAATGGTTTCCCCTCGGCCAGTTATCAGCTGTTGCTGCAGCAGTTGGGTGAGCGCCATCCGATCTATCAGATACCGCTTTTGGGTCACGACCCGAAATACCCGGTTGGCAATAACTGGAGTCAGCTCACGCACCAGCTGATTCACAGTATTGAAAGCCAAACTCAGCAGCCGGTAATCGGCATCGGTCATTCCTTGGGCGGCGCGCTTACCCTGTTGGCCGCCCTGCAACGACCTGAGCTGTTTCGGGCGGTGATCCTGCTCGATGTGCCGACCTTCAATCGCTTTGAATCCTTACTGATCCAGACGGCTAAGCTCACCGGCCTGATCAATCGCCTGTCGCCGGCCCATAAGACCAAGACCCGGCGTATCGAATGGGCCTCCATGGCCGAGGCGCGCGACTATTTTCGCAGCCGAGCCCTGTTCAGCGGCTTTCACCCACAGTGCCTAGAAGACTATTTGGCCTGTGCCTTGGCGGAAAATGAACAGGGGTCGGTCGATCTGACCTATCAATTGGCCGTTGAGCTGGCGGTGTATCGTACGCTGCCGCACGGCATGGTGCTCAAGCCGGGCATGTTAGCGGTTCCGGCGGGCGTTTTGGTCGGCCGGCAGAGCGACACGGTGCGCAAGCATCAATATCTGCGTATGAAGGATTATTTGGGCTTTACCAGCCTGCGTATGCCCGGCAGTCATATGTTCCCGCTCGAACATCCACTGGCAACGGCGGCCAATATCGGCACGCTGCTGCAACGCATGGCGGGCAGCCGATGACGCCCTTTAGTCTGCTCGATGGCGCCGTCCAAGGCGTCCGTTGGGGGCAGGGCCGCAAGGTCCTGGCATTGCACGGCCTGCTCGACAATGCGATGTCCTTTAGCGCCTTGGCGGAGCACCTGCCGGGCATCGAACTGTGGGCCATCGATCTGCCCGGACACGGCGAATCAGCCGATTTACCGGTTGCCGACGGACAGTTTGTCTTGTCCTGGTTGCCCAGGTTAGGGCAGGTGATCGATGCCTTGGACTGGCCGGAGACGATTATTCTCGGCCATTCCCTCGGTGCCATGCTGGGCCAGCTGTTAGCGGCGGTCGATCCCAGAATCAAGCTGCTGTTGTGCCTCGACGGTCTCGGGCCGGCCGCCTCAGCGCTGGCGGACAATTTTCAGCGCTTCGAACAACTCTATCAACAGCGCGGTCGGCTAATACCGACCCGCTACTATTCAAGCTTTGAACAGATTGTCCAATCGCGTCAGCGCGGCCAGTTTCCACTCTCACCCCAGGCGGCACAGCGACTGGCACAGCGAGCGATCGGCCAGAGCCCGGCCGGCTGGTATCATCGCTATGATCGGCGCCTGCGCCAAGCCAGTCTGTGGCGCTTATCGGAAGCTGAGATTCTCTACTGGCTGGCGCAAATCACCATCCCGGTTGAGCTACTGGTCTTTGCGATCGACACCTGGCCGGACCATCCTGCCCTGTTCAGCGACCGTCAGGCCGCCGTAGCGCAGTTATCGACCACCCTGATGCGCGGCTCACACCACCTGCATATGGAACACCCGGAACCGGTCGCACACTGGCTTTTGGCGCGATTACTTTAGAATTTCGGCTCGGGTCGTTATACTAGCGTCTTTTCCTGAAACCGACTGCAATATGACCCAAAATTCGTTATACGACTGGCCCGCCTTTACGGAATTGGCCCGTTTCACCACGCTGGCCGATTGGGTCCGTTTTTGTGCCAGCCAGATGGAGCGTGCCGAGTGCTTTTATGGCCACGGCTTCAGTCAACCTTGGCAGGAGGCCCGTCATCTGGTGGTGCGTGGTCTGCAGCTGGACTGGCACGTACCCGACAGCGCCTTGGCGGCCGTCCTACTAGAGACTGAGCGCGCGCTACTGTATCGCCTGATCGAGGACCGCTGCGTCAACAAGATTCCAACCGCCTATCTGCTCGAAGAGGCTTGGTTCTTTAATGAACCCTTTCGCGTCGATAATACGGTGCTGATCCCGCGCTCACCGATCGGCGAACTGATTAGCAACCGCTTTGCACCCTGGTTGACGAGCGAGCCGACGCACCTATTGGATCTGTGTACCGGCAGCGGATGCCTGGGCATTGCCATGGCGCGCACCTTTCCGGGCGCCCACGTCGATGTCAGCGATCTCAGCCCGGACGCGCTCAATATCGCCATTGAAAATATTGGCCTAAAAGATCTCGACTACCAGATCGATGCCTATGAAGGCGACCTGTTCGATGCCTTGCCGACGCGCCGCTACGACCTGATCATCAGCAATCCGCCCTATGTCGATGCCGAGGATATCGACCAGATGCCGGCCGAGTTCTTGCATGAACCTAGAATGGGCCTGGCCGCCGGTGACGACGGTCTGGATTTGGTGCGCAAAATTTTGGCCCAAGCGCCGGACTATCTCACCGCCGACGGCTGGTTAATCTGCGAAGTGGGTAACAGTGCCGCGGCACTGATTGCCGCCTTCCCCGAGGTCGCCTTTGAATGGCCCGACTTCAGTCAGGGTGGTCATGGTGTGCTGGTTGTTGCCAGCGCTGAGTTACAAAAAAACGCGGCCCGCTTTCGCTAGCGGGCCGTTTCGAGCGACCTTGCCAACGGCCTCTGTTGAGGCTTCGGCAGTGTCGCTGAACCGATCAACGATAAGAGTTTAATTATCCTATGTCTGGAAATACCTACGGTCGGCTCTTTACCCTGACCACCTTTGGCGAAAGCCATGGCGAAGCCCTCGGCGCCATCATCGACGGTTGTCCACCCGGCCTGACGCTCAGCGCAGCCGATTTGCAGCTGGATCTGGACCGCCGCAAGCCCGGCACCAGCAAGCACACCACTCAGCGCCGCGAAGCCGACGAGGTAAAGATCCTCTCTGGCCTATTCGAGGGTAAGACCACCGGCACCCCCATTGGCCTGTTGATCGAAAACACCGATCAGCGCAGTAAGGACTATGCCAATATTGCCGATACCTATCGGCCCTCGCACGCCGACTACGGCTATGACCAGAAATACGGTTTCCGAGATTATCGGGGCGGTGGGCGCAGTTCGGCGCGGGAAACCGCGATGCGGGTCGCAGCCGGAGCCATTGCCAAAAAATACCTCTACGAACAGTTTGGTGTCACCATTCAGGGCTACTTGAGCCAGTTGGGACCGATCAAATTGGCCTATAAAGACCCGTCGGCGATCCCAACCAATGTGTTTTTCTGTGCCGATGTCGACAAGTTAGACGAACTCGATGCTTACATGACGGAACTGCGGCGCCAGCAAGATTCAGTTGGCGCCGCGGTATCGGTCGTCGCCACGGGCATGGTGCCCGGTTGGGGCGAACCGATCTTCGACCGACTCGATGCGGAAATCGCTCATGCCATGATGAGCATCAATGCCGTCAAGGGTGTCGAGATAGGCGACGGCTTTGCCGTAGTCAGCCAGAAGGGTACCGAGCATCGGGATGAGATGAGCGTTGAAGGCTTCCTCTCTAACCACTCCGGCGGCGTACTCGGGGGTATCAGCACCGGTCAGGATCTATTGGTGACGATCGCGCTTAAGCCGACCTCGTCGATAACCACCCCCGGGCGCAGTATCAATCGCCAGGGTGAAAACATTGAGGTAGTTACCAAGGGTCGACACGACCCCTGTGTCGGCATTCGTGCCGTGCCGATCGCCGAGGCGATGTTGGCCTTGGTGCTGATGGATCATTGTTTACGGCACCGGGCGCAAAATGCCGGCGTGCAACCGCCGCTGCCGCCGATACCCGGACGCGTGGCCGACTAGGCCCACGCCGATACCCGGCCCTCAAGAGGCTTGGGCGTTCAGGCAGGTCTTGTCGGTTCGGCTCTGTCAGGCCGGGTTGCGGCTATAGAGTCGTATTGAGCCGAGCCAAGGCGTGCTGGCCACCAAGGCCCGGGCAGACGGTGCCAAGTGCCCGAGTTCAAGCCCCTGGGCAAAGAGCAATTCCACCTCGACCTGATTGTCCGTGTAATGCAGATATACCCGCTCAAAGCCGCTAATGCCAACCCGCTCCAATTCACTTAACAAGGCCTGGCGTTTGGGGTCGAGTTTGGTTTTCTTATCTGGGAAATCCGATTCAAAATCGATATGCAGGGTGACATCGGTGATCTCCGGATGCGCCTGTTTCAGCAATCGCATAGCAAAGTCATTGATTTGGTGGGCCTCCGACACCGATAGGGTGGGGGCCACCTGAATATGGGCATCGATCAACACATCGGTACCCATCAGGCGGCTGCGCAGCATATGGACATCGATAATATCGGTCACCGTGCCCAGGGTAGCTCGATAAGTCGTTTGTTGATCGACGGACACACCGCGGTCGATCAGATCTTGCATCGCATTCCAGGCCAGCTTAAAGCCCATATGGCCAATCAGCAGCGCCACCGCCAAGGCGGCTAAATATTCCACCAACGGCCAGCCGGCCAGCGAACAGCCAATGCCAATCAAGACGGCGACCGAAGACAGGCTGTCGGAGCGAGAATGCCAGGCATTGGCCTCCAGTAAAGCGGATCGGGTGAGCTTGGCGTACTTCAGGGTATAGTGGAACAGCGCTTCTTTGCTGATGATAGACACAGCCACCGCAATTAAGGCGATCCAATGTGGGGTCACCACCGTCCCGCGCCAGAGCGCGAGCAGGTTTTCGAGGCCGATGGCAACGGCCACCAGAATCAACACCATCCCCAAGATCACTGTACCCAGGGTTTCATAACGGGCATGGCCATAGGGGTGTTCCGCATCCGGACCGTGTTGTGCCAGCTTGCCGAGGATGAGGGCTAGGATGTCGGTGGCCAGATCACTCAGGCTGTGCAAGCCATCGGCGATCAGGCCGGGCGAGGCGACCAAGAAACCGATACTGAGTTTGACTAGGGAGAGCACTGAATCGACCAGCGTGCAGACCCAGTTTACCCGGCCAATGGTCTTGAAACGTTGTTCGCGGCTTAGCTCAGTCATGGTGTTGTCGGATCTCATAGCGGTGGTTAGCGGGCTATTCTAACATCTCAAAGCGCGCGATGGTGCCAAACCCGCGCGCCTATTCCGGAACGTTGAGGTACTGGTTGTAAATGGCCGCCTGCGTGCGGTTAAAAATATTTAGTTTGCGAAATATCTCCGAGACATGGGTCTTGACGGTGGTCTCTTTAATATCGAGTTCATACGCGATCTGTTTGTTGAGCAGGCCGCGACTGATCAGACTGAGCACATGTTGCTGCTTGGGGGTCAGCGAAGCCAGCTTCTTCATAGCATCGATATCGTCATCTATATCCTGTGGGTCTTCAACACCTTCTAGAGAGAAATACCGTTCGCCCTTCAGTAGGCTGTTCAGGGCCGCAACCAGCGAGTCCAGCTCCATCGATTTAATCAGATACCCAACCGCCCCGGCCGACTTCACCTTACGCATGGTTTGGCTGGACTCATTAGCGGTCACCACGGCAATAGCGATCTCCGGATGCCGGGCGCGTAATTCGATCAACCCCATTAGACCAACGCAGTCGGGCATCTTTAAATCGAGTAAGATCAGATCGGTATCACCCGCTTCCGCCGCGATCAGGGTGTCGGCCAAGGATTGCACCTGTTGTATCTGGATCTTATGATCGGTTTGGGACAGGGCTTCGGACAAGGCCTGACGGAACAGCGGATGGTCATCGGCCACCAGAATATTGATTTGATCGGCAAAAGGATATGGGGTCATCTGTAGGTCCGGTGCAAGGGTGCAACAATGAAGGCCGACGCGGGTTCTAGAAGGGCTAGAGTGGCGTCAGGCTGCTAAACGAGTGTTAATGTTTTAACAAAAATACCGGACGAAAGGAAGGCTGTTGTAGCCAAGTGAGCGGCGGACGGCGTGCTTGGGCCATCATCCTTTAGCAGGATGTTGGCCTGGGTTGTCAGGGCGTGGCCGAGTCTGATCTCAAACGACCGTGCTGGTAAGCAGCCGCGTCGCAGTGGCTAAAAGTTGCCGCCGGTGACCTGCTCATTGCCGCATCCCTAAACCTGCGCCACCCAACCTTCCATCGTGCGGCTGGTTTGTTTGCCGGGCGCAGCGTAGGTATCGGACTGGCGTCCTAAACTGCTGACCATGGCCTGTTTGATTTGATTGCGGCGCAGCAACTCTTTGAGGATGGCCTCATTGGTTTTATTCAACGCTTGATTTTTAATCAGCGTGTTCTTGAGTGCGGTCCAATGATCGAGAACAGTCTCAGCCTCAGCGATGCCAAGCCGATACAGGTAGGCGCGCAACGCTCCATAGGTGGGTTCTATTTCCGATGCCGTGCAAAATTGAAGAATTGAACTCTGCAGGCCAGCCAACTGCTTAATGAGCAGTTCTTTTTGCGGCAACAGTAGATTTACGTCCTCGCGCAGGGTCGAGGTGAGGTGTTTGCGTTCATCCATAAGCAACACCCCGAACTCTTGAGCGGTGGCATTGGTTGCGCTAAGCGTTTCTTGAAACTGAATGAGTTGTCGAGCTGCCATAATCATTGCCTTCTGTCCGGACTGCTCGGGGCAATCCGTCGGCAATGGGCAGGTTGCTAGAGTCCTGCCTCAAAGCGACTGAATGCGGCCGCGAGCTTGTCATAATCGATCTTGTACTCACCATTGGTAATCGCGCTGCGAATGCGATCAATCTTTGCCTGATCGGTATCAGGCATCTGATGGACCTTGCTGACGACAGCCTCGAGCACACGACCACGATCGGAGAGTTCAACCACGTCTTCTCTTGAAGCATGATTCGTGCCATTGCCGCTTTTTGCGACTGTGGCTTGCTCTGCAGCATCATTCTTCTGTGGCTTGTTGGTCCCCAACGCATTCGTTGAAGGTCCGTTAACATTGATAGGCATTGCATTGTCCTCTGGACTTATACTCGTATGAACTAGTTAACGGCGGCAGTATTAAAAACTTTAGCCTTATTTTGAATTCTTTTTAGTTATTGGGCTAATGACCCTATTGGCCTTGGCCAGTCTGTAGCTGAATATCGGCTTTCCGCGTCGAGACCACGCCCTTGGCAATCACCCAGGCCCGGACCGTGGTCTGGGAATTTAGGTTCTTCAGCGGAATTTGATCCCCCAAGGCACCGTCTTTAAGCGCCTTGCCGGTTGTCGTGACCACCAGGCCGCCGCTGCCTGAGCGAATTGTGACCCAATCGCCTCGGGCGACCAAGGCTGGCGCCTTGACGATGTAAGGTGTAATGACTTGGCCGGCTTGAAGAGTGCGCTGAAGCAGATAGCCCTGCAAGCCCTCTACGTTATCGAAATAGCCCAGTCGCAGGGGCCCAATGTCCATCCGGCGCAGGGTCAATTGACTGCGGTCCAATGGTTTGTTGCGCGACAGCGGTGCGGCGCTGATGACCACCTCTTTAAACACCTGAATGCCGACAGACAGATAGAGCTGCCAGCGCGGGTCCGCACAGGCCGTTTTAACCGTGTTCTGACCCGCCTTCGGATAGCCACGCCATTCAAACTCCAATGCGCCGACACAGGCTGATGTCAGCAGGCTATTGGCGGGGAATTGCACGTCGATATTAATATCGTCGCGCGCAAAATTACTCAAACTGCTGTGTACGGTGGTATCAACATAGGCCTGGATCGTCTCGATGTTACTAGCCTGAACCGGCATGCTTAGCGCCAGCGCGACCGCCAGTCCAGAGGACCAACAGAGCAGGCCAGCTCGGGCGCGCTGGGTCCAATTTGTCGCGAGTCGATAAAATCGCCGTGCCAGGGGGTTGTTGCGCCCCAATAGCCGTCTATGCTTATTTTTCATTAAGAGTCAGTTTGCTGGCGTATGACCAGGTCAATGCAATTGTCATGCCTAGCGGCAGGGAGTTCTCTATGGCAGGCGTCATGGAAAGCGTCAATCAGCGTACCCAGCTGGTGGGCCAGAATCGGTTAGAGTTGCTGCTGTTTCGCCTCGACGGTGAGCAGACCTACGGCATTAATGTTTTCAAGGTCAAGGAGGTGCTGCAGTGCCCTGTCTTAACCAGCATCCCTGGCAGCAGCCCGGTGGTCTGTGGGGTAGCGCATATTCGGGGCGGCACCATTCCTATTTTAGACTTGAGTCTGGCGACGGGTAATGCGGCGATCAAAAATCGCCAAAATCGTTTTGTGATCATCACCGAATATAATATTCGCGTGCAAGGCTTCTTGGTGCACGGTGTCGAGCGCATCGTAAATATGAATTGGGAAGATATACAGCCGCCGCCTAAGGGCACCGGCCATGGTCATTTTTTGACGGCGGTGACGCAGTATCAAGGGCAATTAGTTGAAATTATCGATGTTGAAAAGATATTGGCCGAGGTGTCACCGGTACCGGAGGATGTTTCTCAAGAGTTAATTAGTCAGGGTATGGCACTGCGTGCGCCGGAACTGGAAATTATGATCGTCGATGATTCGAAAATCGCCCGCAATCAAATCGTCAAAACGCTGCAGCGCATCGGCTTTAAGGTCGTGCAATTTAATGATGGCAGGCAAGCCTATGAGCATTTGGTGGCGTTGGTTGCCGACGGTATTCATCCCGCCGATCAATACCCGATACTGGTCTCCGATATCGAAATGCCCGAGATGGATGGCTATACCCTGACCGCCGAGATTCGCGCCAATCCGCATCTTAAAGATCTGTTTGTGGTCTTGCACACCTCATTGAGCGGTGTGTTTAACAAGGCCATGGTCAGTAAGGTCGGCGCCAACGACTTCTTAGCGAAATTTCAGCCCGATATGCTCGGTCAGTTGGTGCTCGCGCGGATAACCGGGTTGGGGTTGAAATTGCCGCCCACGGAGGGCGACGTCTGATCCATATGCGGGCACCAGATTCGCTCTTGGCTTGAACGGTTACACACTAAAGGGTTGGTTTTGCATGACAGACATGACCTCAGGTTATGATGAATTCTGTAGGTTTTTAGAACAGCACAGCGGTATTTTCTTGGGTGCCAGTAAGCAATATCTGGTAGCCAGTCGGCTGCGGCGCTTGATGGCCGAGCAAGGTTTGACGAGCCTGAATGAGCTGACCAACAGGCTGCAGCTGATCACCCAGGTCAGGTTAAAAGCCCAGGTCATCGATGCCATGACCACCAACGAGACCCTCTGGTTTCGGGACGATCATCCGTTTCAGGTGCTCGAGCAAAAGTTGCTCCCGGAGTTCACCGACCGACTGGCGTCAAGGCGTTTGCGGGTCTGGTCTGCGGCCTGCTCGACCGGCCAAGAGCCGTATTCAATCGCGATGATCCTGAGCGAATACCGGCAACAGAATCGATTTTTCAGCGCCGGAGCGGACATCCTTGCGACCGATATTTCGCCAACCGCCCTGGCGCAAGCCCGATCAGGCGAGTACAGCACGCTGGCCATCGGTCGCGGTCTGGATCCGGTCAAGCTAAAGAAGCACTTCACCGAGCTCGGCAGTGGGCGCTTTAAGATAGACCCGATCATTGCCGCCGATATAAATTTTCGTGCCTTAAATTTGCAAGACAGCTACGCACTCCTAGGCCGTTTCGATCTGGTGTTTTGCCGCAACGTGCTGATCTATTTCAGCGCCGATTTTAAGCGCGACATTCTCACTCGAATCCACGCCACCCTTAACCCCGGTGGATACCTTCTGGTGGGGGCCTCTGAGTCGGTCCATGGCCTGTCCGACCTATACGAAATGGTGCATTGCCGGCCCGGCATCCTGTACAAGAAAATTTAGCCTCCGGGATCAATTCTGGGTCGTTTAGCGCCAAGCCGGCACCTCCTTGCCGCTTTGCTCGGCGCCTTGCCAGGCAAAACCAGAATTTCGACCTAAGTCATTGATAATAAACAGAATATTAAGTTGGCACTGCTATTGCTATATCTCTATTAAGAATCAGAAAGCGGCAATAGGGGAAAACAGATGTCAGCACTAGGCTTTGCAAATTCATTGGGTATTCACGATAACGCCTTGCTAGTGCGTTCGGAACGGTCCTCTATTTTGGCCAATAACTTGGCCAATGCCGATACCCCGGGCTTCAAGGCGCGGGACATAGACTTTAAGGCGATACTGGGCGGTGAAGCTCAGCGCCAGAGCAGTATGGCAATTACTCGGACCAGTAACCATCATATGGCAGGCCGGCATGCTGATAGCTGGGAGAGCCTCTATCGCAGCCCGCTGCAGCCCTCCATAGACGGCAACACGGTCGATGAAAACATCGAAAACACCGAATTCACCACCAATGCCATGGCCTATAACGCCAGCTTTGAGTTCTTGAACGGTAAGTTCAAAGGCTTAACCGGCGCACTGCGAGGAGATTAATAATGAGTCTAGGTAATATATTCGATATATCCGGCTCGGGCATGAATGCCCAGTCCATTCGCCTGAATACCACGGCGAGTAACCTGGCTAACGCCCAGAGCGTTAGTTCCAGTCTAGAAGAAACCTATCGCGCGCGTAAGCCGGTGTTTCAGAGTGTCCAGGCGCAACTGATGGATCGCAGTCGGATGCCCGGAAGCCTGATGCAGGGCAGTCATAACAACACGCTCGGTAATGGTGTAAAGGTGGCGGGTATCGTCGAAAAAGACGGGCCCTTAGAAGTGCGTTACGAACCCACTCATCCGTTCGCCGACGCAGATGGCTACGTCTATTATCCGAATGTCAGTGTGGTCGAAGAGATGGCCGATATGATGAGTGCATCGCGTAGCTTTACCGTGAACGTCGAGGTCTTTAATACGGCCAAGACGATGATGCAAAAAACCTTAACCATGGGTAAGTAGAGGCAGAGATATGGCTGATATAACCGGCGTAAATAATGCTCTGAGTCAATATGACATCACTGCCAAAAACCCAACGAGCGCCAAAACGAATGAATTGGGTAAAACCGAATTCTTAGAATTGATGATTGCCCAGTTGAACAATCAAAATCCGCTCGAGCCCCAGGACGACGCGGCCTTTATTGCCGAGCTGGCCCAGTTTTCCACGGTCGAGGGCATTCAAAGCATGAGTGACGGCTTTGGCGACCTGGCCGCATCCTATAAATCGTCTCAAGCTCTGCAAGCCAGTTCATTGGTGGGCGGCGCGGTCACGGTCAGCGGCAACGATGGCAGTGACCTGCGCATTGGTGAATTGGTCTTTGGTATTACCGAGCTTGAAGCCGGCACCGAAGGCCTGCATCTGCAGATTGAAGATCAATTCGGTCAGATCGTCGAAGACGTTGAATTGGGCTATCAGCCCAGTGGCCCGATGAACTTTAAGTGGGACGGCGCCAACCTGGAAGTGAATGGCGAGTTGGCCGACATCGACTACAGCAAATTCGGTGTCGATGAAAGCGGCAATATTATTCCGCACAACGAGGGTGAGTATACCTTCAGAGTTTTAGGCGATCTGTCCGGTCTGCAGCAGAGCTTCGAAACCAATATTTCGCGCCGGGTCGAGTCTGTGACCATCCTGGCCAGTAACGATATTCAATTAAATCTGGCTGGCGGCGGCACCGCATCGCTCGATCAGATTAAACAAATAAACGCCGTCTACTGAGCATCGCTCTAAACGCTCAACGGCAACAGCATGGCAGGTTATTCCCATTGCACCGGGGAATCCTCACCCCGTTCACCGGGGCCAGCATAGACAGAGGTACCGAACGATGAGTTTCAGCTCAGGATTAAGCGGCGTCGCCGCCGCCAACAAAGACTTGGCCATTACCGGCAACAACATCGCGAATGCCAGCACCACCGGCTTTAAAGGCAGTCGCGCTGAGTTCGGTGATGCCTATACCAGCTCGTTTATTGGTATGGGTCAGGACCAGGTTGGATCCGGCGTGAACGTCAGCAATGTGGGTCAGAAATTTGATCAGGGTACCCTGACACAGACCAAGTCGGTGCTCGATTTGGCCATCGATGGCAATGGCTTTTTTGTCACCAAAGCGCCTAATGGCGACACCGGGTATACCCGATCGGGTATCTTCGGGGTCGACAAGGATGGGTATGTGGTCAACAATCAGGGCTCAGTCCTGCAAGGTTTTGGTGCCGATAAGAATGTCATCGTCGGCGGTATTTTAACCGATTTGCGCATTGATGCCGGTCACCAAGCTCCACGTGGCACCCACGCCATCGATGCCCAGATTAATGTCCCAGCCGGTGCTGTTGTTTTGCAGTCGTCTGGTCTTACTACACGCACCAACGGTCTCGCCGTTGGGGTGGCCCAGGTTGGGTCGGCCGTAAATGAAGTGACCACCCTGGAGGCTATTGGTTTTCCGACCACTGCGGGCACCCCCAGTCAGATCCTAGGCGGGCCCATTGGCTTTTCAGGTGTTGCAGCCGGCACTGGGATGACATTCCCTTGGCAGCCGACGGCTGTCGAGGCCGCCTACAGCTTAGACGTCAGCATTCAAGGGCTCAATATCAATGCCGGTACAGCGGCTTTAGTAGTCAATATTAAGCCCTTTTCGGATGCTATCGTTTATGACGATGTGAACGAATTGGTTGATTCCATCAATGCCACGATCGAGGGCGACTCGGAGCTGGCTGGTAAGATTCAGGCTGTTGTCCAGCCCAGTGGCGGCATTCGTTTTGAGGCCAAAGGTACCTATGCCACCGATGGCTCAAATATTTTATCGATTAGCGACAATGTTGGCGGTCTATTATCTAGCCGTGAATATCTGAATTTCGGCCAAACCAGTATCAGTTTTATTGGCAATGCCACCCCAGGACTTAGTATCGTTAATACCGACACCCCGACCCAGCTGACCAGCAGCCGAGATGTTTTGGCTATCGACTCGACTGTCCCAGGTTTCTTGGACGGCGCGGCGGGGATTGATTTGGATATGGTCTTTAATTTAACCGTAGAGGGCCAGGCTGGTCTCAATAACGTCACCGTGCGTGTACCCTCGACTACTAATACCGTGCCCGATGCGCAAGATGGCTGGGCCAGTATCGCCGATTTTGTGGCCGATCTGAATGCAGCTATCGGGGCACCCGGCGGTGTCAGTGGCGGCTTAGGCTTTCAATATGATGCCGCCATCGATCGGCTCAGCTTTACTGCCGATGGCGCTCGCGGTCCAAACCGGACAACGATCACCACAGTGGCGGGTCTCAATAGCAGCTCAGTATCGCTTGATGATTTGGGTTTTACCGCTAAGTCAGTACTCAGCCCTAATGTAGCCTTAGGCCAAGTTCGTAATGACAGTCTTCAGGTCGTGCTCAATGGTGTGGCGACGAACGTCACGTTGGCCTCGCCGGCGACCTATCCGGACGCCAGTGCGTTAGCATCCGCGGTTAATACCGGTCTGCAGACGGCCGGATTAGATACCCAGGTACATGCCTTTGCATCAGAGGGTATGCTGAACTTTGCGCGCATCGATGCCCAAGTTGCCGGTGACACGCTCGAAGTCAACGCCCTAGCCGGCCCCGGTGGCGTTGTATCGGCTGGCGCAGAACAGTATCTGGGACTCGATAGCGGAGCGCAAATAGACGACCCTATTGAGGTTACCGCTATCGCGGGCACCAATCTGTTTGCCAATAATGGCTCGCTCGATTTAACCAGCTATGCCGGCCAAGCCACCACAATTCAAGGCAATAACACTACCGAACTAACCTTCGCAGACCTGGTGCCGGGCGATACGACCGTGTTGAGCACTGCTATAGCGCTGCCTCTGGGCAATATAGCGACCGGTGAGGCCGTTGGTGCCGTGATGGCTTTTAGCATGACCATCGGCGCTGTAACCGACACCGTGAGCCTGGCGATCCCAGCCGGCGGCTGGACGGGCGCGACAGCCACAGATGACTTTTTAACCGATCTAGAAAGCGCTATCAATACGGCGCCGAATTTTCAAGCGGGTATCGGTACCGCTGCCGTCGCGGTCAGTCGGGACGCAGCCACGGGTTTTATTAGCATCGTTTCAGACGATGCTGGCATTGGCCCGGTTGAAATTAATATAGTCGACCAAACGGCGGCGGCGGCCGTCCCCTCTACGGTTACGCCAACAACTCTGGGCTTGGCGTCTGTGTCTTCTCCTGTGCCGACCCGGATCTTGGGGGCCGCAGATGTTGCCGCCACCAATATCTTGGAGATTACCGTGGATGGCGGGGTGAGCCAATTTCTGACTATTCCTGAAAATACCTACGCCTCCAGTACCGAGCTGGTCGCAACAATTAACGACCTAATTAACGCCAATCCAACGTTGTTTGGCCAGATCCAAGCATCGCAGATAAATGATCGTTTGGTTTTTGAGCGGACCGAAATTGCGGCCTATCCTATAGATATTGCCATCACCGGCAGTACGGATGCTTTGGCCACCTTCGGCCTGACCAGTAGCACCAAGATATCCGGTGAAGAACCGATTGATCGTACTAACTCGTTTCGAGTTAATTTAACAGTACCCTTGCCCGATGCCGACAACCGGTCGGGTTCTGTTGATGTTAGTCTGACGGAAAAAATTTATTCGATGAGCCAGTTAGCCGCGTCGATTAATCGGGAGTTAGCCGCAGTACCTGAGGCCGATTATATCGGTGTCAGTGCTGTTGTTGGTCGCGATGCAGACGATAACGAAGTCCTGCAGTTTGTCGCCAGCGTATCAGGCGAAGCCTCACAGGTTTCCATCTCGAATATCCAAGCCTCGGGTGGCGATCTGGATGTTAACGCGATCCATGCCCTACTACAGTCGGACGAATTTCAATCGGATCTGCTAACCATAGGCGAGCAAGGCAACACCAACGGTTACCCGGAACAGGCGGTCCTGCTCTACGATTCGAAAAACGACATTCGCACCAATCTGACCATCCCAGAAAGCAGTCAGGCGTCTGAAATCGCGGCGCAACTGTCTGCCCTGGACGGGGTGACGGCCACGGCGGAAACCGAAGTCCGCTTACTAGCGGCCGACTATGTCAATGGCGGGGGCATGGAATTCTTTGTTAACGGACAGATTATAGTTGCCGATGACCTTCAGGGCATCGTCGACGAAATTAATTCCTACTCCGGTACCTTGCTCAACAATATCGACGCCAGCCTGGACCCTGTTACCGGCGATGCGGTCATTATGTCCAGCATTGGTATCGATATATCCATCGCGATCGAGTCACTCACTTCGACCGATGGTGTCACCATTCAAGGCGCTAGTGGCACGCCGCCCCTTACGTTGGGGCGGGTGGTCGATGGTGACACCAATGCCCGAGTGGGTGGCTCTGTTGATATTATCCTAAATGAAGGCTTTACTCTGTCCGAGCCGGTTCCTCGGGTCGCGGGTCTATTTGGCGGTCTTACGTCGTCCAGTTTTAGCGATATCGTCATCAACGCTTTCGATCCGGATGATTCGAACACCTACAATGATACCGGCTCGTTAACCGCTTATGACTCACTCGGTAACCAGCATCAGGTACAGCTCTATTATGTCAAGGATCAGGGAGATCCAGAGCAACCGTTGGCGCTGAACAGTTGGACCGTCTACGCCCAGATTGATGGTGAAAACGTCGGCGACCCCGATCCGGCCTTACCCTTTCCGGAAAACAGTGTGCCTACCTTTGCCAGTTTTACGTTGAACTTCAACGCCGATGGTACGCTGAACGAGGGCAGTGCTGGTGATTTCCTAATCTCCAACTGGGATCCGATCGACGACGCAGGCATGTCTAATGGCGCCTATTCGTCACTGAATGTTGCCGAGGGTGGTATTCAACCCATACCCGATCCTAATCTGAACTCCAACTTCACCATCTCCTTTGGTGGCACGACCCAATACGGTGGCCCTTTTGCGCGCTATAACTTTCAACAGGATGGTTACAGCAGTGGCCGATTGAAGGATCTTGAAATTGACACCGATGGCACCGTATACGCCCGTTACACCAACGGCGAGTCGGAAGCCTTGGGTCAGGTCGCGCTGGCATCGTTCGCCAATATGGAAGGACTGACCGCGGTCGGGCAGACCACCTGGCAGGAAAGTTTCGAGTCTGGCGGCCCGACCATTGGGGTGGCCGGTACCGGATTATTGGGTACGGTTCAATCGGCGACCTTGGAGGACTCCACCGTGGACCTTTCGCAGCAGTTGGTGCATCTGATTATCGCCCAGCGTAACTATCAGGCCAGCGCCAAGACCATTGAGACGACTAACGCCGTCACTCAAACCATCATCAACCTCAGGTAAGCTCGGCTCACCGCCTAACGGCGTGTCTTCGCTCGTATTGGGTCCGCCAAGACCCAGCGCGAGCGGCTAACCCGCCAGACCAAAAAGCGGCAACACTGCGTCGATGTCGGTTGCCAACGGGACAGTCCTTGCCTGAATGCCGCCTTGTTTCAGAACCGCAGCGCCTGTATCGCCCCCACCTGCACGGCCCTCTAGGCCGGACTCGTCAGACTCAAACAAATAAAAACAAACCTGGCACAGCTTTCGCTTACTAGTCTTAGATACTCAGTTTAGTGGATCAAGACCATGGATCGTGCCGTATACATCGCCATGACTGGCGCGAAAAATAATATGCTGTCGCAAGCCTCGCATTCGAACAACTTGGCCAACGCCCGCACCTTCGCCTTCAAATCGGACTTTGCCCAAGCGCGCGCTATTCCGGTCTGGGGTGAGCATCATCCATCGCGAGCCTTTGCCCTGACCGAGCGACCCGCCTCCGATTTTAACGACGGCACCCTAATCGAAACTGGCAATGACCTGGACACGGCCCTAACCGGCGATGGTTTTTTCTCGGTTATCGATGTCCAAGGCCAGGAAGCCTATTCCCGGCGTGGCGATTTTTCGGTCAGTCCGTTAGGCGAACTGATCAATGGCATCGGCCAGTCGGTAATCGGGGAGGGCGGGCCGATCGTCTTGCCGCCCTATGAAAAGGTTGAGATCGCCGGCGATGGCATTATCTCGATTCGCCCGGCCGGTGCCGGCCCGGATGAGATGATTGCCATTGACGTGTTGAAGATGGTCAACCCAGATTTGCAAAATTTAGCCAAGGGCAGCGACGGTTTGTTCCGGCCCCTGGCCGGCCCGGCGATCTTGCCCGGCGACCCAGTACTGACAGTGGTCTCCGGCTTTGTTGAGGCCAGCAACGTTAATCCGGTCTCCGAGCTCACCAACATACTGGCACTGAATCGGCAATATGAGACCCAGGTCAAGATGATGAAAACGGCCGAAGATATGTCGCGTGCCGCCGAACGAATTTTACAGCTGAGCTAAGCCCAGTATGACCGAATTAGGAAGAGGATTGCCGTTATGATGAAAGCACTGTGGGTCGGTAAGACCGGCTTAGAAGCTCAGGATATTGCTTTATCCACTATCTCCAACAACATGGCCAACGCCTCGACCACCGGCTTTAAGAAGGAGCGGGCCGTGTTTGAAGATTTGATCTACCAAATTCAGCGCCAGCCGGGTGCGCAAAGTTCGCAAAACACCCAGCTACCCTCGGGTTTGCAGCTCGGTACCGGGGTGCGCACCGTGGGTACGCAAAAGGTGTTTATGCAGGGCGACCTGAATACCACCGAACAGCCGCTCGATATGGCCATCAACGGGCGTGGCTTCTTTCAGGTCATGCTGCCCGACGGCAACATTTCCTATACCCGTGACGGCACCTTCCATATTGATGCCGACGGCAATATGGTCACCGCTAACGGTTATCTAGTAGAGCCCAATATCGTTATACCCGATCAGGCCAAGACCATCACGGTCGGCACTGACGGCATCGTCACCGCAGTCTCGGCTGGCGACAACGATCCGGTCGAAATTGGCAACATCGAGGTGGTCGATTTTGTTAACCCAGCCGGCCTCCAGGCCTTGGGCAATAACCTCTTTTTAGCCACCGCCGCCAGTGGCCAGGCCGCCGCGGGCGTGCCGAGCTTGGACGGCTTCGGGGCGATCATTCAGGGTGCTCTGGAAAACTCCAACGTCACCATCGTCGAGGAGATGGTCGATATGATCTCCACGCAGCGCGCCTATGAGATGAACTCCAAGGTGGTCAGCACAGCCGATCAAATGCTTGGCTTTATTACTCAGAATTTGTAAGGTCTGGGCGCTAGCGTCAGGCGATTTTGGCAGCACATGGTGCGCCACCGCAAGGGTCAGCAGGTCGGCCCTAAGATTATTTTTATGACTGATTTTAACAGGTAGGGCAGACCATGAACCGACACATATTTATATCGATGGCTTTGGCCGCCCTGATCTTATCGGGTTGTGGCACCATGCAAATCGCTGCCTTGCCAGAGGCCCCTAAGCCCGGCGACCCAGCCTTTGCGCCGGTGCCCTCGGACTCCCTGATTCCGCCCCCGAACAGCGGCGGTTCGCTGTTTGCTGATAGCTATGGCATGAGCCTGTATGGCGATAAAAAAGCGCGCAACGTGGGCGATATTATCACCGTCACCTTGGACGAGAGTACCCAGGGTAAGAAGTCATCGGCCTCCAAGACCAGCAAAAACTCCAGCGCCAGCCTGGGCGCACCGACCATCGCCGGCATTGGCCCGATCAATCAGCTAAGCGCCTCACTCGAGGGTGACCGATCCTTCTCCGGCAAAGGCGATGCCGACCAGTCGAACTCCTTAACCGGTAATATCACCGTCACCGTGTCCGAGGTTTTGCCGAACGGCATCTTGCGCGTGCGCGGCGAGAAGTGGATTACCCTCAATACCGGCTCGGAATTCATCCGTATTCAAGGCATGCTGCGCCCCGATGACATCAATCTTGACAATACCGTGTCCAGTGAAAAGCTTGCCGATGCCCGGATTGCTTACAGCGGCGCCGGTGCCGTGGCCAGCTCCAGTAAGCAGGGTTGGCTCAGTACCCTATTGAATTCCAGTATTATGCCGTTCTAAGGCCATAGGGCAGGTTCAAAGATAGCGCCAAACGACCCGATAGGACCGTATCGGGTTTTGTAGCATCTGCAGTTTGCCCCAGTTGCCGCAATAGCGGCCAGTGGGTGAGCCCGGCAGGCATGCAAAGCGGCCGAGATCGGCTGGTGCACTCGACTAATGGCCTGCCAATCAGGCGCCAACAAGACTCCGCCGAGCGATTCCGCAGAGGTGTCCGCCCTCTAGTAAGTGCGCTGCAGCCTTATCTGGCGGGGGTTCAGCCCCCCAGCGAGGCGATGCCGATCTCATGCACAGACCTAATTGGGGACTCAATCGAAACTCAGTTCAATTCTAGGCACATTTATTGCTCTTATTATTCCATACTCCGTAATAGTAACGAGATGACCGCCATGAAGCCTTTTTTGACCCTAATGTTCTGCCTGCTCAGCACCCTAGTGTGGGCCGACCGGATCAAGGATCTGTCCTCGGTACAGGGCGTGCGCAGCAATCAGCTAGTCGGCTATGGTTTGGTGGTGGGCTTGGACGGTACCGGCGATAAGTCGCCCTTTACCAACCAGACGTTCCGGAACATGATGGAACAGTTTGGCCTGACCATTCCGGAAGGCGAGGATCCTAAGCTGAAAAACGTCGCCGCGGTTAGCGTCTACGCCACCCTGCCGGCCTTTGCCAAGCCCGGCCAAGAGATCGATATCACCGTCTCCAGTATCGGCAACTCCTCCAGCCTGCGCGGTGGCAGCCTATTGCTAACCCCGTTGCGCGGTGCCGATGGCAAGACTTATGCGGTCGCCCAAGGCAGTCTGGTGGTCAGCGGCTTTGGCGCCGATGGCGAGGACGGGTCGTCGATTCAGGTGAATATTGAGAGCACCGGCCGCATTCCCAGTGGCGCCATCGTCGAGCGTTCGGTACCCAATGCCTTTTCCGACGGCGACCACCTTACCTTTAACCTGCATCGCTCCGATTTCACCACGGCGATGCGCATGGCTGAGGTCATTAATGAGCTACTCGGTCCCGATGCGGCCTACGCGGTCGATTCCACTTCGGTGCGGGTCACGGCCCCGCGCGATGCCAATCAGCGCGTTAGCTACTTGAGCGTGCTGGAAAATCTCGAAGTGAGCCCGGGTGAGGAGTCCGCCAAGGTCATTATCAATAGTCGGACCGGTACCATAGTGGTCGGCCAGCACGTGATGATCGAGCCGGTCGCGATCACCCACGGCAATCTAACGGTCACCATTGCCAACAGTTTGGCGGCGAGCCAGCCCAATGGATTGGCAGAAGGCGAGACCGTGGTCGTGCCAGCGACCGATGTGGCCGTGGATCAGGAGCTAAAGCCGATGTTTTTGTTCGGCCCAACGGTCACCCTGAACGATCTGGTCAATGCGGTGAATGCCGTCGGTGCTGCGCCGGGCGATCTGATGGCTATTCTCGAGGCGCTTAAGTCAGCCGGGGCCCTGAAGGCGGAGCTGATCGTTATTTAAGCTATGCAGGTCAATAAGGCCAACTTGGCACAATCCTTGATATAGATATGATAGCGCCGGTTTTGTTTCGCAAACCGGCAACACCTAGCCGGAGAAGCAGATGACTCAACAACTCGATGCCGCTTTTAACTACAACGATCTCAATGGCTTAAACGCCTTGAAGCAGGGTGCGCGTAAAGACGACCCTGAGGCGTTGAAGGCAGTAGCTCAACAGTTTGAGTCGATGTTCCTTGGCCTAATTATGAAGAGTATGCGCGACGCCACCGATGTCTTGGCATCGGATCTGGAAAACAGTTATCAAACCAAATTTTATCGCGATATGTCCGATCAACAGTTGTCGTTGTCGATGTCGCAGAGCGGGGGCTTCGGTCTGGCCGACGTGCTCTATGAGCAGATCAGCAAGGCACAACACCCGGTGGTCGAGGATATCTACAATGTTGATGTCAAAACTCTCGACCACTCTAATCGACCGATTCTTGAGCGCCTGCCAACCACGGCGCCGCGCGCTGCCCGAAGCGTGGCAAATGAGCCGTCACTCGCCACGATCTCGGTCGTCAGTTCTGTCCTGGCCGCCAATGAGCCGCAAGAACTGGGTGAGCCGCGCTTAAACGGCAAGTCCGCCCTGTTTGACTCGCCCGAGGCCTTTATCGCCAACCTGATGCCGCACGCCGAAAAGGCCGCCCAAAAGATCGGTTTAGACCCGCACATCTTGGTCGCCCAGGCCGCCTTGGAAACCGGTTGGGGCAAACATGTGATTGCCGATGGCGATGGCCAGTCCTCGCACAACCTATTTGGCATCAAGGCCGATCAGCGCTGGCAGGGCGAAACCGCCTCCACCACGACCCATGAATTTATCGACGGTCGGCAGATAACTATCAAAGCGCCTTTTCGCGCTTATCCGTCGATCGAAGACTCGTTCGACGATTATGTTCAGTTTGTCCAAGACTCGCCGCGTTATCAGGCCGCCTTGGCCGCCGATACCGGTGATGACTACCTGCAGGCTCTGCAAGATGCCGGTTACGCCACCGATCCCCAGTACGCCGAGAAAATCAGTCGCATCGCTAACAGCGACTGGTTTGCTAAGGCCTAAGGTAAAACGCTCATGAGTATGTTATCGACAGCTATTTCCGGATTATTGGTGCAACAAGAAGCGCTGAAAACCACCGGTCATAACATCAGCAACGTCAGCACGCCGGGCTATTCGCGTCAGGAAGTGGTGGTGGAAAGTCGTAACCCGCTATTCCGTGGCTTTGGCTATGTCGGCCAGGGCGCCGAGGTGTCTACCGTACGCCGTGTGCACGACCAATTTCTTACCAATCAACTGCGCGCTGACACCAGTAGCTTTCAGGGCTCGCAAGTCTATCGAGATGGGATTGAACAGGTCGATCGGCTGTTGGCGGATAATTCTACCGGGCTGCAACCCCAGATGGATCGCTATTTCGCCGCCCTTCAAGGTGCCGCAGACAACCCAAGCTACATCCCCTCTCGTGATGTAGTGCTGGGTGAGGCCAAGGGTTTGAGTGAACGCTTTGCAACCCTGTCGCACTATCTGAACACGCAGAATGAAAATTTGAATGGCCAATTACAAGTAGCTACCAGTCAAGTCAATACTATCAGCCAAGGTATTGCCGGTCTCAATGAAGAGATTGCCAATACCCGGGGCTCGGCGACGTCTGAGCCGCCCAACGATCTATTCGACAGGCGCGATGAGCTGGTCCGTCAACTATCCGAATTAGTTAATGTCGACGTGCTCGATGTTGACGGTGCCTTTAATATTAGCGTTGGAATGGGCCTGTCCCTGGTGGACGGCACCAGTGCCAACAGGCTCGAAACGGTGCCGGGTGAGAAGGACCCTAAACGCTATAGTATTCGTTTTGAAAGTAAGGTAAGCAGCTTCGATGTCACCGAGAAAATCAGTGGTGGTAAGATCGGTGGTTTAGTGGATTTCCGGGGGGAGGCCTTAGACAAGGCGATCAACTCTCTAGGTATTATCGCCGTGGCATTCGCTCAAGAAACCAATGCACAACAACAGTTGGGTATTGATCTGGACGGCCAGTTGGGCACCAATTTTTTTCAAGACATGAACGATCCTTTGTTGGCTTCAGAGCGGGTTCATGCCCATAGCTCTAACAGCCTACCGAACGATAGGTTGTTCAATGTTTACTTTACCGACTCTGGCGCCCTCACGACCAGCGAATACCAGCTCGCTTTGCCGGGGCCGGGCAGTGCCCGCTTCCAAGTGACACGCCTCGATGACGGTAAGGTGGTCTCGGAGGGGGCTCTGGTCGGGTCGTTCCCGCAGACCCTATCGTTTGACGGTTTAGACGTGGTACTGGAAGGCGGAACCTTTCAGCAGGGCGACGCCTTTACCATTGCGCCGCTGCGCTCTGCCGCACAAAATATGGACATCCTGCTGAAGGAGCCTGGTCAACTAGCTCTAGCCTTCCCCATTAAGGCCGAAACCAGTTTAAGCAATATGGGCAGTGGCTTTATCGACCAGGGAACCATGCTGAGCCGGGAGTCGGCCGCCTTTGCCAGCGACAGCGAATTGAACCCGCCGCTGGTGATCAAGTTCCTCAGCCCAACCCGTTACTCAATTTTTGACAATAGTGATCCTGGCAATCCGGTGTCCTTGAACCCGCCGCAAGAAAATATGGAATTTATTCCCGGCATTGCCAATACCCTCTTTACCAGTGACACCGCTGAAACCGCGCTGAGCAGTTGGCGTGCCCGGCCATCGTCGATTCCGGCCATTGGTATGGATGGGCCGTCTGTTGAACCTATCCCCAATGGCATCAATCCGGAGCGGTTCAGTTTTTATCAAACCGACCCGATCACGGGCAAGGAAACCCAGGTGCCGACCATCTCAACCCTTGCCTCGGCCAGTGCCAATGAAATTGTGACCCAGTTGAATCGGGTTAAGGGTGTCTCTGCGCGAGCCTATACCGAGGTGCAACTGACCAATTTTACCAATTCCGGGACCACATACAGCCCCGACATGCCTTTCGAGGTGTGGGTAGATGGCCATGAGGTTACTCAACTTGTCAGCAGTGCCAACCAAACAACATACCTGGACGGTTTTCCAGAGATCGTACCGGAAGACATGAATGCCAATTTCTTGGCCGACCGCATTAACAATCATGTTGATCTCATAAATCGGGGTGTGTCCGCCAAGAGTGATGGTGTGACCCTGACCATCATGGATGAAAACGGCAACGATATTTTATTGGAAATACGCGGTGACAAGGCACAATCGGTGATTTCCGGCGTACCGAGTTTACCCGGTAGCTTAGCAAACAACGCGGTGATCGATCCAGGCGACAGCATGTTGATTTCCAGCGGTGAGCGCTGGCCGTTTAGCGCGGTCAGTGGCGATACCCTAGGTCTGTTGAACAATGAAACCGGGTATAATTTTGAGCTCAACGGGCCCTATGTCTATCAGATGTATCTGCCTGACGGGCGCACCGGCACGGTTGATCTAACCGACAACTACACCGACTCCGATAGCCTAAAGGCGGATATTGAAACTCAGCTGAATCAGTTACTAAACAGTACTGGCCAGACCAAGGTGTTTATTACCGAAACGGGCACTATTGAATATCAGGTCTATAACTTGATGAACGGTCAGGGTAACCAAAACACTTCGCGTATGAACATCGGCGGCCAGGTGGACGTTGTTATGCAAGGGGGCACCCGCCTGATCACCGACCCCTTGGCAGGCAGTATTTTCAGCGGCCTGCCAGACGCCCAATCGACCTATATGGGTTATCAGTTTGAACTCGGTGGGCGGCCCGTAAGCGGTGATGAATTTATTATCAGATGGAACGACGATGGCGCATCCGATAACCGCAATGCGCTGCAATTGGTTGGTCTGGAAACCAAAGAGACAATGAGTATGAGTGATGGTGGCAACACCTTTACCGAAAGCTATAGCCAAACGGTGGCTAAAATAGCTACCCTAACCAGCCAGGCGCAAATACGTTCGGATACGGATCGGGCCGTATTAGAAGGCTCTCAAGCGGAAATTAGCAATGTGCAGGGGGTCAATCTCGACGAAGAGGCCGCCCGCCTGATCGAGTTTCAAGCCGCTTACAATGCCAATGCCAAGGTTATTTCCATTGCGCAGGAACTGTTCGATTCGCTCTTGGCTGCTGTATAGCATGGCTTGCCGCCTTTTTAAGATTGGGAGAAACTAGCATGGCCGATCGAATTTCAAGTTATTGGGTATTCAACCGCCCGGTAAACGACATGATGCGACTGCAAAGCAGTCTCAATCGTACGCAGGAACAGATAAGTTCCGGCCAGGGCATCTTGTCGCCGTCCGACGACCCAGTTGGTGCGGCCCGAGTCATGCAACTCGACCAGGAAATCGCTTTGGTGAGCCAATATGAGCGCAATATCACTCTGGTCACGGCTCGATTAGAGCAAGAGGAAGGTGTCTTGGCTGGCGTAACGTCCTCAATTCAGCGCATTCGAGAGTTAACCGTTCAGGCCGGTAACGCCGCCCTCTATTCCGATTCGGATCGGATCGCCATCGCCCAAGAAGTCAATTCGCGCGTGCAGGAGCTTTTTAATCTTACCAACAGTAAGGATGGCAGTGGCGAGTATCTGTTCTCTGGATTCGCCGGTGATAAGCAGAGTTTTGTTCAAAATCCCGGCGGTGGCTACCTCTACCAAGGCGACGAGGGCGTGCGCTATGTCCAGGTCAGTCGCAATTCTACGGTAGCGGCCAGTGACACCGGCAAGGACGCTTTTCTCGACATTCCCGCCAATGTACCGTCCTTTTACAGTTATGGAAACAGCCAAAATACTGGCCAGCCGCCGGGCGTGATTTCCCAAGGTATCACCGTTAATCAAGCGCAGTTGACGGATTTTTTCCCGGAAAATGCCGTGATCACCTTCGGCAATGAACTCGATATGGTGCCGCCGGGACCGAACATCACGGTGCGCAATAAATCCGACGGGCGCGTCATAGAAGGGATCGAGCAACGCGCCTATAAGAGTGGCGACTCGATCACCTTCGCCGGGATGAACGTGAGTATCAGTGGCAACCCAGCACCGGGCGACAAGTTTTTGGTCGACACCTCCGAGAAGCAGGGCCTATTGGTCACGGTGGAGAAACTGGCCTACGCCTTGGAGAATTTTAGCACCGCATCGGAATTCACGGCAGTTTACGATGAAGCCATCTTTAACAGTCTGGAAAATCTCGACGCGGCATTAGAAAATGTGTCTCAAGTACGTACACGTATTGGTGCTCGGATTAATACCACCGACAATATTGCCAATCAACATGCCGACAACAAGCTGGCGGCCCAAGATATTCGCTCGAGCATTGGTGATCTCGACTATGCAGAGGCCGTGAGTCGTTTGCAGATGGAAGAGTTTATTCTCAAGGCGGCACAGCAGACCTTTGCCACCGTCACTAAGATGAGTTTGTTCGACTTTATCCGTTAATGCTAGCCTTTAGTTGGCCTGGTCTTTGAATTTTTTGACTTGAGCCGACTGCAAAAAACTGGGGTCGCCCTGCTTGAGTTGTGCAACTAAATCCTGCTGGTGAGCCTCAAACAAGTGTTTGTTTTGCTGCAGAGAGCTTTGCCACTTGGCCATCATCTGCGCCAATGCCTGCTCTTCTTGTGCCGATCGTTCAGAGCTATCGGCCAGATGGGTGGTAAGCAAGCTCTGCCATTGGGCTAAGGCGTTGGGCAATTGGTTGGGCAACAGCCAGAGTGTATCGAACAGGGAATCGAGTTGTTTTAATGACAGCACAGGTTGGTCCTAGACGGTTTTGTTCCAGTGTATTCTTTTTTCAACCCATTTGGCAGATCTGCCACCTCAGCTTATGGATCTCGCCTCGTCCCACCAAGCCACCCCATTCGTGCCCAGTATCAGTAGGACTCATTCCTTCTTATAACCAAAAAAAAATTCTTTAGTCTATATTGATATAAAAGAATATCACTGGCCCGCCGTTACATAAGACATGAATGAGAAACATCGCTAAACCAGATCGCAATAGGGCGGTAGGGGGAAAAGCGAAGGAGATTTAAAATGCCACAAATTATTAACAGCAACATCGCATCGCTAACGGCGCAACGTCACCTGAACTCGTCTCAGAACGCGAACTCTACCGCCCTGGAACGTTTGTCATCCGGCCTGCGCATCAACGCTGCAAAGGACGATGCCGCCGGTCTGGCGATTTCCACCAAATTCGAATCGCAGATCAAGGGCTTAAATGTTGCCATCCGCAACGCGGGCGACGGTGTGTCTTTAACCCAAACTGCGGAAGGTGCACTCGGCACCATGACCGAAAATTTACAGCGTATGCGCGAATTGGCGGTCCAATCGTCTAACTCCACCAACTCTGATTCGGACCGGGTGGCACTGCAGGCTGAAGTTGCCCAGTTGATGTTGGAAGTAAAGCGGACCTCTGAAGAAACCAACTTCAACGGTCGTAACCTGTTAGATGGCTCATTTGACGGTACTTTCCAGATTGGGTCTAACGCCGGTAACACTGTTGGAATCGAAATTGCAGAGTTAACTATTGATCGGTTGGGCGCCAGCGCTCAGTCTGGTGTCAGTTCTATCGGCACTGATGCCGCTCTGGCGAATGGAGACTTGACCATTAATGGTGTTGCTATAAGCGGGTCAAAAAGTGGCGACGATCCGGCATCCTTTCAAGATGGTGATAGATCGGCAATTGCAAAAGCAGCTGCTATAAATGCCAAGTCTGATGAAACAGGTGTTAGGGCAGAGACCAGTAACAATGTCTCGACTGGTAGCGAAATGGTGGGTTTGGCTGGTGGTGTCACTACTTTCTTGCTCAACGGAGTTAGTCTTAATGCCACTACGTCATTAGACACGGCCGCAACCCGAGCGTCGATTACGGATACAATCAATAATGTCTCGACACAAACCGGAGTGACTGCAATTAATACTGGTAGCGACGCTGATGGTATCGAGCTGACCGCTTCGGACGGTCGGAATATAACTCTGTCATTCGACACTGGTGCTGCTGGTGCCAACTTAACTAATGCTAACTTTGCCTCGGCGACGGGCCTGATGGGCGGTCAGGTGGTGGACGCCACGACCGCTACTCTGTTTAGCAATACCGTTGAGGGCGGCTTCACGCTTATTGCCGATGGCGATACAAAGGAAATGGTTGTCGGCGGTGGCAACGGCACTGGACAGGGCAATATTGAAAATAGTGGTTTAGTTGCAGGAACCTATGCAAGAGCTATGGCAAGTTCAGTGTCAGATAGCGAATTTGAATCAACTAGTGGCACATTAATGGGTCTAGATGGCTCTTCTATTAATACTATTGGGGCGACCACCACCCTTGACATTGCTGGTGCAGTGGACATGACAGTTGTCCAAGGTACCACTAGTTTCTATGCCCAAAATACAGCAGGCAGTCCGCTTGGAGTTATTGCCACTGCATTAGCGGCAAGTGGTGCGGCGGTAAGCGCATGGGAAGATGTAAATTATACATACGATCATGTTTCAGGGGCTGTCGGCGGCACGATAGGATTCACCGCTGGCGGTGCTACCGTAATAGCCACCCTTGAGGCCGGGGATGGAAACGCAGAGCTCGCCCAAAAATTTAATGCTATTGCCGATGGTGGTTCGGGCTTGGAGATAAATGCCTCATTTAATGCGGTAACCGGTCTAATTGATATGAATATTAGAAACTATAGTAACACTGAGTTTTCAATGGTTTCTGACGCCATAGGTACAACTTATGACATAGCCACCACCAATATTGCAGTCGCGGGGGCTACCAACGTCGCACAAGTGATATCTGGCGATTTGGCTTGGGAATCCACCAATGGTGTTGATCTTACTGTCTCTCTAACAGATATCGCCGCCGGCGCGGATTTGCTTGCAGTCGGTCCGGTGATGACTACAACAGGCGGAACTGTAAATGGCCTTGATGCTGGTGACCTTGAAATAAACGGTGTGTCGATTGGTGCTGCGATACCAAGCACAGACAACGCCAGCGCAACCACTACGTCTACTGGAACCAGCATTATCTCTTCTTCAAAAGAGCGTAGCGGGATTGCAGTCGCCGCAGCAATTAATTTGGCCAGCGATGCCACGGGCGTAACAGCGACTGCGCAGCCAACAGTTCTCCATGGTGGCGATGGGACGAATGTCGACGCAACTGTATACGCAGTCAATGATACTGCTGGCTTGTTCCTTAACGGTGTCAGCTTGGGAACGGTAACACTGCAGGATGATGGCACAACAGCTGTCGACACTGACAAAGCCAGATTAGATGCTTTGACTATGATCAACGGTGCTTCAGGGCAAACCGGTGTGACGGCGACTGACAATGGCACGTCTCTTAGTTTGACGGCAGCAGATGGCCGGAATATATCGTTAGCGATAAACAACCCTAATACCCAAAACCCAGCCGTTAGTACCACCCTTCAGAAAGGTTCAAGCATTGGGGCGCTTATGGGATTGGACATGGCAGTGGACGGCATCGGCGAAGGTAACTTTACCGACTATGCGATTACTACAGGTGCCGTTGCACTTAACGGTACGGCCGAAGCTTATTTCTATGAGACTACATACTCCGGGGTTAAACTAGCTTCCGCATCGGCTATTACTATTTCTGCAGGCTCAAACGGTGCTGATGAAGTTGCTGCCCTAGGAATGACCGTCGGGATATACGGCAACGGAAGCGATGGTACGTTCTTGAAGGATGTTGATATTTCAACCTTTGAAGGCGCCCAGGCTGCGATAACAGCGCTCGACAATGCCCTGGATAGCATCTCTGCTCAACGGTCCGAACTCGGTGCCATGCAAAACCGATTTGAGTCGACGAGCACAAACCTGCAGGTGAACTCTGAAAACCTGTCGGCGGCTAACTCGCAAATTCGGGATGCGGATTTCGCAACCGAAACCGCCGAGTTGTCTCGTACCCAAGTATTGCAGCAGGCGGGTATCTCAATCCTTGCCCAAGCGAATCAACGACCACAGCAAGTGTTATCGCTGCTCGGTTAATAGGTAGGTCCGGTGACGCCCGCCGCGAGGCGGCCCAGCCGGATGCTAGCCCCCATTATTCTTCTAATGGTGGGGTAATCGATTAGAGTTTCGAGGTTTTTATGAATGAAATTAACCTACAATCCATGCAGACAGCGAAGAATATCGCGCCGAGCCAGAAAGTAGAAGTCAAGAGCAACACACCCAGAGATGCGGTGTTAACCGATGTCCGCCAGGCTGACATGCAGCAGGCCAAGAAAGCCAAAGACGGCCAGGCTGACAAGTCAAGCGACCAGAAAGCCCAGGTCCAAAAGGACGAAGTGATCAAGGCTGTCGCGCAACTCAATAGTTATGTTCAGGGTGCGGAACGAACCCTTGAGTTTCAGGTAGACGACGATTCCGGTCAAACGGTGGTGCGCGTGTACGACAAGGTCTCTGAAGAATTGATCCGTCAATTCCCAAATGAAGAAGCCTTAACGTTGGCCCAACGATTGAATCAAGACGAACCGTTGCTGCTGTTTAGCGCGCAAGTCTAGCCGTCTTAGGTCCTGTTAAAAAACCCATCTTGGTGGGTTTTTTTTTGCCTGTGACAAAACCGATTCCCCGAGGTGCGCTGTCTGGAGGGCGAGCCTCGGCGGTGGCCATGCACATGGCGACCGTGACGATACCTATCGCGCTGGTCGGGCTATCGATGCCACGACCCCGCACGCGCTTTTTAGGCCCCTAAACTAAAGTTTTCAACAAAGCCGCCGATACAGGGTTGAGCGTGAGAACCTATGCATATCCGCTTAAGTCTTGGTTTGGTTATTGCATTGTTTAGTGATTGATTGGGCATAGGTGACAAGATGGCAGGTATACAATCTCTCGGTGTAGGCTCTGGCCTGTTGACGTCTGAGTTGGTGGACCAGTTGGTGGCGGCAGATAGAGCGGTTAGCGATCTCCGCTTGGATTCAAAATCGGCACGGGTCGAGGCGAAAATTTCCGCTTTTGCGGAAGTGCGTACGGTAATGGACGGCCTGCAAACTAGTATCAGCAGTCTCGCCAAAGCCACGACCATTCAGAGCAATACCGCCAGCTCATCTCAGGAATCGGTCTTGACCGCTACAACTGCCAGTGGTGCCCAGCCTGGCACCTATCGCATCAAAGTCGATGCGGTGGCCCAAGCCCATTCTTTGGCCAGCAATCAATACAGCTCAGTGGACGATACCCTAGGTACCGGTACCCTGACCTTTAAATTTGGCACCACCAGCTATGATGCATCGGGTAACTATCAAAGCTTTAGCCAGGATGCCAGTATCGACCCAGGCGTGTTAACCATCAGCTCGGCCAACAACTCACTCGGCGGTGTGCGCGATGCCATCAATAATGGCAATTTTGGTGTGTCCGCATCAGTCGTCTTCGACGGTACCGGATATCGCTTACTAACGACCAGTGAGTCGACCGGTGCCGCCACATCGATGGAAATCACCGCTGTCGGCGACGCCGGGTTGCAGGCCTTGGCCTATAACAGCGCGCAGAATTCCAGTTCGAATATGACGCAAACCCAAGATGGAAAAGATGCGCTAATTCAGATTAATGGCTTGCCTGTCACAAGCGCCACAAATAGCCTGAACCAAGTGGTTAAGGGTGTCACCATCAACTTAACCGAAACCAACACCACGGCGCTGACCCTAACGGTTGCTCGAGATACTGCGGAAATCGGCGATAAGTTGGACGATTTTGTTACCAAATATAACGAATACAAAGACATTTATGATCAGTTGACCCAGTATAATTCGGCCGACAACCTGGGCGGAATTCTTTTGGGCGACAATGTGCTGCGGACTGTACATACCCAACTGCGCAGTGGCGTTAGCGATATCGTTTCTGGAGTCACCGGATCGAGCTACTCAACGCTGCTCGATTTAGGCATCACGACTGACCAAAATGATAATTATAATCTCACCTTCGATCGAACTGTGTTCGAAGCGGCTATGAAAGCAGACGCCCAAAGCGTCACCGGCCTGTTGGCCACCGATACGCAGACCAGCGATGCCCAAGTGAGCGTTGTTATCGTGGGCACTAATACCCAGCCGGGCACCTATGCGGTAGAGATTGATCAGGTGGCGACTCAGGGCAGCTTTACGGGCCTGACCAGCTCCGCTTTGGCCTTTGCAAGCGATGTCCAGATATCCGATGTCAACGATCAGTTTGCCATGACCGTGGATGGCACCACCAAAACCGTCACCTTGACCCAGGGCGCCTATAGCAGTGGCGACGACCTAGGACTGATGTTGCAGACCTCAATCAATCAGGCCTTTACCAGCCAGAACGTCACGGTCAGTTTTGATGATGCCGAGGACCGATTCAATATCGTCTCGAGCAAGTATGGCGCAAGTTCTGAAGTCTCCATGGGCGCTGGTGATCCACTGGTCGCCAACACGCTTGGCTTTACCAGTGCCGGCAGTGGTGAATATACCGGCAGCTCATTCAGTAACCTCAATGATATTGGCTTTGGTGCCAGTTCGTCACCCGGCACTCAGACGCTGACCGCCGCGCAGGGGGTTAACTTTGCCAGCAATCCGGCCAGCTTTACCATAACCCTGACCGGCACCGGCAGTGGCTTCGATAACACGGCGAAAGCCATCACTCTCAATCAAGATTGGTCCGATGTCTATGACACCAGTGGCAATGTAGTGACCGAGCGAGACCGCAGCGACGTCCTAACCTATATTCAAGGGCAACTGAACAACGCCTTCAGTCCTGGTTTAGTGACAGCTGAATTTAACAGCAGTGATCGCCTGGTGATGCGCACCAGCCCCGCCAGCGGCAGCGAGACCTTGACCATCTCCGCCAGCAGTGTAACCAACCTCAATTATTTGGGTATCGCCGATGGCGTGGGCACATCAGGTGTGGCCATCGCCGGTGCCAGCTTTGACTTGGCCTATAGCAATCGGCAAGGCAGTGTGACCGCAGCGTCGAGCATTGTTATTCCCGATGCGACCTATCAAACCGGCGCCGATCTGGCCACCGCCATCCAGGCTAAAATTAACGCCGACGCCAATATAGCAGCAGGTGCCCAGGGCGCGGCTACTGAAAAGGGTTCCCGCAGCCTGGCCGCCGCCATCGACTTTAGCTCCGATGAGGCGCAGTTTGGCTTTACCTTGAATGGTGAAGACTATCTCGTCACCGTAGACAGTGCCGATACCAGCCTAACCAATTTGCAGGCCATTCAGGCTGGTATCGACAGCACTACCGGTTCCGGTGGAACCTCCTTGAATGGGCTGGTGACCGCCAGCTTGGACAGTAACGGCCTGGTTCTGACGACGGCCGCCACCGGTTCTGGGCAAAGTTTGGCAATTACCAGCGATGGCATCGGTTCGAGCACCGCCGCCGGCACTCCCATTGACGGCGTCGCTTTATCGACCGGTAAAGACTTCAGCTCGAACCCGGCAACTGTGAGCCTGTTGGTCGACGGCATTGCCATCGCTATGACGATTAATGGCGATGGCACGACCGGCACCAATAATGGCGTCAGCAATCTGGCCATGATCCAAGAAGCGCTCGACACCGCGCTCACCGCAGCCGGGGGCGGTGGCGAATTTGCCGCGGGCGATGTGGTCGCACGGCTGAACACCTCAAACCAGGTGTATTTCGAGACGGTCAGTAAAAACGGCCTGCCGACCGAAACCACCTTTGGTGCGGACGCGTCGATCCAGATTAGCTCGGCCGATACCAACGCGGCGACCTATCTGGGCATCACGGCCGGGGCGCAAATTATCAATGGTTTAGACAGCTTTGGCCTCGACAAAGGCACGTATAGCGGTTTTGACTCGCTTAGCACCGTAACCTTTGTCCAGGACGCTACCGGCAAGGGCAGTTTTATTATTGCCTTCGACAACAGCACAGACGTGACCCTGTCGAATCTCTCGCTCGCCTCAACCGTTCAACTGGGCTTGTCTGCTGTCAATCAAAGCGGGACTGAAACGAACACAGGTCAGGATGTTGAAGGCTCTATCAATGGCCTCACCGCAACGGGGGTAGGGCAGTACCTGACCGCCGCCAACGGCAATGCCGCGGCGACAAATGGTTATATACTCGGCGGCCTCGCAGCCGATTTCTCGGTAGCGGAAGTGATCGATGGCACAAATAATACGCTGAAGGTGTTGATAGACGGCACCGAGTCGGGAACCATCACCCTGACTAGCGGCGCCTATGCCACTGGCGACGCCCTGGCCGCGGAACTGAAAACTCAGATTAATGCCGACACCCTGTTGTCTGCCGCAAGTCGAGGCGTTGACGTACAGTATGATGAGACGACCAACACCTTTGGTATTTTTTCAACCAGTACCGGCGCCAGTTCCACCGCAAAGGTGAGTGACATTACCACCGGAGGCATTAATATCTTTGGCCTTACGACCAGTACGACCGGCGTTTCCGGTAACGATGTTGCCGGGAGTCTGGATGCAGCCGCAGGCCTAATGTTAAGTATCGGTGGCACGCGCACGGGTGAGCGCGGAACGGTGACCTATGTGCAGGGCGCGATGTCAAAATTGGACGATCTGTTTAACAGTATCCTATTGAGTAAGGGCTTGCTCACGGTTAAGGAAGCCAAACTGGTAGAGGACCAAGCAGAAATAGTTGTTGCACGTACCGCCGTCGATGAGCGGGTGTCCGTCTATGAAGCTCGTTTACGATCACAGTTTCTGTTCAACGATAAGCTGATCAGTCGACTCAATAACGTCTCTGACTTCCTGACCCAGCAATTTGATGCCATGAACGGTTCGAACGACTAACGCCAATGATGATTGCCCCAGTGGCGGGACGCCTGTCGCGCTCTCCGTTCAGGAGTTCCGCTGCTAGACCCATTGTTAGGCCAGCCACGCCGCCGAAGGTGGCGTGCGCGGCGGGCAATCAGGCGTGGGCCTAATCGTCCATCGAGGTCGCACCGATCTTGTGGATCGACAGATCGGCCCCGTTATATTCTTCTTCCTGAGACAAGCGCAGCGGCGATATCTTATTGACCAGGCCGTAGACGATAAAGCCGCCAATCAGTGCCACGGCAATGCCGGCTAAGGAACCGATCAGTTGCGCCATAAAGCTAACGCCGCCCAAACCACCCAAGCTCTCCAGACCGAAGATACCGGCGGCTATGCCACCCCATAGGCCACACAAGCCGTGCAGGGGCCAGACACCGAGCACATCATCGAACTTTGTCAGGTTGTTCTGCGCCCAGGTGAAGATATAGACAAAGAGTCCGCCGGCAATGGCGCCGGTGATCAATGCGCCGATCGGATGCATCAGATCGGAGCCGGCACAGACCGCCACCAGACCCGCTAAGGGCCCGTTGTGAATAAAGCCCGGATCGTTTTTACCGACCACCAGGGCCAACAAAGTGCCCCCGACCATGGCCATCAAGCTGTTCACCGCGACCAGACCTGAAATCGCCTCGATCGTCTGCGCCGACATCACGTTAAAGCCAAACCAACCCACCGTGAGGATCCAGGCGCCGAGCGCTAAAAAAGGAATGTTCGAGGGCGCAAAGGCGACTAGGCGACCATTACGAAAGCGGCCATAGCGTGAGCCGAGCACATAGATGGCGGCAAAGGCAATCCAACCGCCGACCGCGTGCACCACAATGGAGCCGGCAAAGTCGTGGAAGGGTGCGCCAAAGGTATCGGCCAACCAAGCTTGATAACCGAAGTTGCCGTTCCAGATCAGGCCTTCAAAGAAGGGATAGACCAGCGCAACAATAAAGAACGAGGCCACCAAGAAGGGGTTGAAGCGCGCGCGTTCCGCAATGCCGCCCGATACGATGGCCGGAATGGCCGCTGCAAAGGTGAGCAGAAAGAAAAACTTAACCAGATCGTAGCCGTTGTTCGCGGTCAACTCGCTGGCGCTGGAAAAAAAGCTCGAACCGTAGGCCACCCAGTAACCGATAAAAAAGTAGGCGATGGTTGAAATGCCGAAGTCGGTGATGATCTTTACCAGGGCATTGACCTGATTCTTATGCCGGACGGTACCGACCTCTAAGAAGGCAAAGCCGGCGTGCATAAAGAGCACCATAATGGCGCCAAGCAAGATAAATAGGGTGTTGGTACCATTGACCAGGTTTTCGACTGCACTGTTTAGTATGTCCAAAAGAGCCTCTCTGCGAGCAGGTTACGCACCTTGGTGGTGCTGTTTTTGTTTAAAAAGGGGTTTCTGTTTAGAGACTATGCGAAATCTGTGCCGAATGGTTCAAAATGGTGGGGTTTGTGCGTATTCGTGGTGCAGCCGCGCGGTCGGGGCGGCTAATGGGCGACCCAAGGGTGCAATGGCCTTGGCGGCGTGCTCTAAGGCGCCTTCAATGGGTGCGTCAAAGGCGATAATGCTTCATATTGGTGCGAATGCGAGTGCGAATGCAATTGCAAAAGCGATTGCAAATGCGAAGTCGGCCGCACGCTAGAGACTGAGCACCGAATTGTCGGTGCCGTATTCCGGCACGCGTACATAGTCATCGGCGGCCCAATCATTAGCCCAGCAGGTGCCGTCGATCAGATAACGATATTGGTATTGTTGGCCGATCGGCAAATCCAGGTCGACCCGAAATTCGCCGGACTTCAGTTGCTTCAATTCCAGCGTCGTTTCGGCCCAGTTATTGAAGTCGCCCACCAGGGTGACCCGGTCCGCATTGGGGGCCGCGGCCTTGGGTAGGCTAAAGGTGCATTTGCAGATCGGCTTGGATTTAAGATACTTTTTCTTGACTGCCATGGGCTACTCCAAAGTGACACTTAATTGTCGGGGTGCGCCGCGTTGTGCCTGCCGGGCGCGTGAATGTCCGCGCCGGAGAGGGCACAGAGGTTAAATCCTCTTGAGTCTAGTCTATCTGAGCCATTTGTGTGGGCGATGCATCTACTCGGTCGCTCTGCTATGCTTTCCGGCTCATCCAGGGCTCATTCAGGGCGGATAAAGGTCCGCAGACAGACCGATGGGATGGCATACATCCGCCAACCCGCTAAAATTTATAGGGACCCTTGGGGTCATTTGCAGAGAGGGGGAATGCTCGTGTTGATATGGATTCTAGTCGGTGCCCTGGTGGGGCTGTTTTTACTCGGTCCGCGGACGTCGGTCCGCTTGTTTTGGCAGCCCCACAAGAGTCGGATCCAAAGTCCGAAGCCACCCGCGCAGCTGACCAGTGCCGATCTAAAGGCGTTACGCACGACCCTGATCCAACACGAGGCGGCGATCGAGCAGATCATCGACGGCGCTGAAAAAAAGATTATCTTCTCGGCCGAATCACGCCCAAAACGCACCGCGCTCTGTGTGCTCTATATTCACGGTTTCTCGGCGTCTCGGCAAGAAATCAGCCCCGTGCCGGAACAGGTCGCCCAAGCTCTGCACGCTAACTATTATGGTCTGCGTTTGACCGGGCACGGTATCGATAGTCCCGCTGGTGCGGCCTTAGGCCGGGCCAAGGCCAACGATTGGCTGTTCGATCTGATGGAGGCCTGGCAGGTGGCGCATCAGCTCGGTGAACGGGTGATCGTTATCGCTACCTCGACCGGTGCAACCCTGGCGACCTGGTTGGCGCAGCAGTCCTCGGTTATGCCTCATCTGGCGGCGCTGGTGATGATATCACCGAACTTCCAACCCAAACATTGGGCTATTCCGTTGTTTCTATGGCCTTGGGCGCAGCACTGGGTGTTCTTAGTGGCCGGTCGCGAGTACGGCTGGGAGCCGACCAATGAGGGCGGTAAAAAGTACTGGACCTACCGCTATCCGACCCTCGCCCTGCATCAGGTCGCGGCTCTGGTGAAGGCGGTGCGTGACTCACCGGTGGAGCAGATCGAGGTGCCGACGCTGTTTATCTATTCCGATTTCGATCAGGTGGTCAAGGCTCGCCACACCGATGCGCTGATGCGCCGGTGGGGGTCACCGATCAAGCATCGCATCTGCCCAGCGCCGATGGCGGGGGACAACAATCATGTGCTCACCGGCGCGATCGTGCGCCCCGACAGCACCGAGCGGGTCAGCGCCGATATCCTCAACTTTATTAAGGCTCTGCCGGCCAAGCTCTGAGCATGCGGTGGCGCGCGCTCGGCCGCGGGCTAAATCAGCCATTGCAGTGACTTGATCATCTGGTAAAATCCGCGCTCTGAATTGATCCGATCGGGTGTTCCGATCGGTAGCCCTGCATTTACGATGCAGTTTGCTGAGGTAACGATGAATAAATTTGTAGTCAGTGCGCTCTACCATTTCGTCCATCTGGACCAACCCGAGAGCCTGCGCGAGCCGCTCTTAGCCTTTCTTGAAGCCCATCAGATCCGCGGTACGCTGATTTTGGCCACAGAGGGTATTAACGGCACCGTCTCCGGCGCCCGCGCCTCGATCGATGCACTGTACGCCTGGTTCCAAGCGCAACCGGCCTTCGCCGCTATCCGCACCAAGGAATCCTTCCATCAGGAACAACCCTTTTACCGCACCAAGGTGAAGATTAAAAACGAAATCGTCACCATGGGCGTCGATAATATCGATCCACAAAAGATTGCCGGCACCTATGTTCAGGCCAAAGATTGGAACGCCCTGATCGCCGATCCGGAGGTGTTGGTGGTCGACACCCGCAACGACTACGAATACCAGATTGGCTCATTCGATGGCGCGGTCAATCCCAAGACCGACTCCTTCCGTGAATTCCCCGCCTATGTTAAACAAGAGCTGGATCCGGCCAAGCACAAAAAAGTGGCCATGTTTTGTACCGGTGGTATTCGCTGTGAAAAATCGACCGCCTATCTGAAGGCCCAGGGATTTGACGAGGTCTACCATTTGCAAGGCGGGATCCTTAAGTACCTTGAAGAGGTCGACGCGCAGGAGTCGCTATGGGCCGGTCAATGCTTTGTCTTTGATAATCGGGTATCGGTTGGCCATGGTCTGGAAGTGGGCGATTTCGAACTCTGTTACGCCTGCCGCAAGCCGCTCTCAAGTCAGGAGCGGCAACATGCCCATTATCAAAACGGACTCAGCTGCCATCACTGCTACGGTTCGGTCTCGGCGCAACAGAAGGCGCGGTTCGCCGAGCGCCAGCGTCAGATGCAGTTGGCCGAGAGCCGTGGCGAGCATCATATCGGCAGCGATGCGCGTGACAATATCGGCGCCCGACGGCGCGATAAAAATAGCTTCCGGGCCGACCAACGTCGCCTCGACCTGGCCCGCAACAAGGCTCAGGAGACACCGGAGAGCAGCCAGTGAAGGCTCGGCCGGAGCTCTTATCGCCGGCCGGCACACTGCGCAATATGCGCTATGCCTTCGCCTACGGCGCCGATGCCGTCTATGCCGGGCAACCGCGCTATGCCCTGCGCGTGCGCAACAACGACTTTAGCCTGGCCAACCTAAGCATCGGCATTGCCGAGGCCCACGCTCTAGGTAAACGCTTCTATGTGGCCAACAATATCGCACCGCACAACGCCAAGCTGAAAACCTATTTGCGCGATATCGAACCGGTTATCGCGATGCAACCCGATGCCCTGATTCTGTCCGATCCGGGCCTGATCATGCTGGTGCGCGATCGCTTTCCCGATCAGGTCATTCATCTCTCGGTCCAGGCCAATGTGGTCAACTATGCCGCCGCACAGTTCTGGCAGCGCCAAGGCATTGCCCGGATCATCCTCTCGCGTGAACTGTCATTGGCCGAAATCGGCGAATTTCGCCAGCAGTGTCCCGACCTGGAGCTGGAGACCTTTGTCCACGGTGCGCTCTGCATTGCCTACTCCGGGCGCTGTTTGCTGAGCGGTTACCTGAGTAAGCGCGATGCCAATCAGGGGGTCTGTACTAACAGCTGTCGTTGGCAGTACAACAATCATGCAGCTAAGGAAGACGATAGCGGAGGCTTTGTGCCGGTGGATCCGGACATTTGGACCCCGTCGGCCGACAAGATTGTCACGGATCGTCCGACCCTGGGCGTGGGTGCGCCGACGGACAACATCTTTTTGTTGGAAGAGCACACCCGACCCGGTGAGTTGATGCCGGCCTTCGAGGATGAACACGGCTCCTATATTCTGAATTCCAAAGACCTGCGCGCGATCCAACATGTTGCACAGCTGACCCAGATGGGGGTGCACAGCCTTAAAATCGAGGGCCGCACCAAGAGCCACTATTATGTTGCGCGCACGGCTCAGGCCTATCGACAAGCGATCGATGACGCCGTGGCCGGCAAGCCCTTCGATAAGAGGTTAATGAACCAGCTCGATAATCTGGCCAGCCGCGGATACACCGAAGGCTTTTATCGCCGCCATGTGCACGATGAAGCGCAAAACTACGAGCAGGGCCATTCGGTGGGCGTGCAGCAACAGTTTGTCGCCGAAGTCTATGAGCGCCAGGGTGAAGAGCTTTTTCTTGAGGTGAAAAATAACTTTGCCGTGGACGATTCACTCGAGCTGATGACCCCCGCGGGCAATCACACCTTCGCGCTGAAGCAGGTGACCAACCTGGCCACTGCGCGCGATATGACCGTGGTGCCGGGGGCCGGATATAAGGTGAAAATTAGCGTGCCCGCCGAGTGGGCTGCCGCCGCGCAGCCTTTCGGCTTGCTGATGAAGAACCTTAACCAGAGTCACTAGCGCCGGCGCACAATCGACGCCCGCTCTGTGATCAGAAACGTATGCCCACGGCGAGATAAGTGGCCGCCGGATGGCGGCCTGCTTCGATAAAGAGGGCGCGTTGGTTGACGTCGATATTAAGGCCGATTTCCACACCCAAACCAAACCGGGGGTCGGCACCAAGGCTCAGCGCCGGACCCAGGCTGGCGTAGCCGCTGAGGCCTTGAGCCAAGCCAAATAAAAGCCCTGCTGAGACATCGACACCCAGTGCTAGCGTATCGCCCAAGCCAAAACCCAACTCCAACTCACCATAGGTCTGCCAGCCTTGGGCCGTGAGAAAGTCAATCTGCAGCGGGAAGCCGGTGGCCGCGATCAGCCCGAGGCGATCATAGCTGGCCAGCGCCACTTCGCGGCCGCGCTCACCAGCGGCCAGGCTATATGGGCTGGCGAGACAGAGGCCAGCCAGTATTAGGGTTGTTAGAGTCTTCATGATTCAGAGCCACCGTCAGATTAGGTAAAGGCATACTCTATGATAGCGTAATAATCCTGATGTTGGTCGAAGGAGCAGTCTGGAAAGTGCGCGTGATTGGGTGCATCGGGCCAGTAACCCGGTTCGAAACAAAAGGCGCCGTGCGGTTGATAGTGGCGGTCCTGATCGAAGGCCGTGCCGCCGAGGAAATTGCCGCTGTAAAATTGCAGGCCGGGCAGGGTAGATGAGCAGGTTAGGGTGCGCCCCGTTTGACTCGATCGTGCCGCCGCCAGGGGTTTCAGCTGCTGATCGTCGGCAAAACAGAAACAGTGGTCGTAGCCTCCGGCGCGGCGCAGGCGGGCATCCAGCAGAGGGGTTAAATCGGCCTGAATGGCACGCCACTGTTGCAGATCGAGCACCGTGTCGGCCACGTCGACGATCTCGCCGGTCGGCAAGGCCTGCGCATCGGACTCGAGAAATTGCGGCGCATGGATCTGAAACTCATGCGCCGCCAAGGACCCTGCCAGGCGGCCATTAAGATTGAAGTAGGCATGATTGCTCAGATTGAGAATGGTCGGACGGTCGGTTTGGGCGCTGTATTGGAAACAGACCCGATTGTCCTCGGTCAGGGTGATGCGCACCTGGACGTCGACATTGCCCGGATAACCGGCGCTGCCATGGGCGGAATGATGGCTAAAGGTCAGGGTCGGCAGGGTTGCGTCCGTCAGGCTGATCTGGCTGTCCCAGAGTTGCTCGGAAAAGCCCTGCTCGCCGCCATGGATATGGTGCGGGGGCAGGTTGATATCCAGCTGCACGGTGCCCCCGGACAAGGCAAAGCGGCCCTGACCAATACGATTGGCAAAGCGGCCCAGCGTACAGCCTAGGTAGGCCCGCTGAGCGATCAGCGCGGCAAGGGTGTCGCAGCCGAGCACCAGGCTGGGCTCGTCGTCGGCCCAGGTAAAGCCGATCCAGGCCGCGCCTAAGTTGGTGAAGGTCGCCTCCGCGCCGGCCTTATTGCGCAGCCGGTATTGTTTGATCACGCGGCCATCGGCGAGCGTGCCGAAAACCACTTCCGAAATACCCGCGGTCATGTCAATCTCACAAGGTTGTGAAGTAATCCACTATTGTGCCACAAAAGCGCCGTCCACCGCTTGGCATATATAGACCGTTTCATGCAGGCCAAAGGCTGCGTGATAGTGGTCGGCAACGTGTTCGATGATCTGCCCGGTCTGACTCTTATGCACCAGCGCCACCACGCAGCCGCCGAATCCGCCCCCGGTCATGCGTACGCCGCCCATGCCCGGGCTGAGCCGCTCTTGGATCAGCGCGACCAGACCGTCGATGGCGGGTACGGTGATTTCGAAGTCGTCGCGCATCGAGTTGTGCGAGGCTTGCATCAGTTCGCCGAGGCTGGCCCAGTCGCGGTTGGCCAGAGTGCTGGCGGCGAGTAGGGTGCGTTCGTTTTCGCTGATCACATGGCGGGCCCGGCGGTAAGTGATGGTGTCCATTTGATCGGCAAAACGGTCCAATAGAGCCAGGTCGGCATCGCGCAGATGGCTGATTTGCATGATCTTAGCGGCCGCCTGGCATTGCAGGCGGCGCGTGTTGTATTCACTGTCGACCAGACCGCGCCGGACATTGGAGTGAAAGATCAGAATATTAAAGTCAGGATCCAGGGGCACTGGCGTCGATGTCAGTTGTCGGCAATCGATCAGTAGGGCGTGATCGACCTCACCCCGGGCACTGATCAGTTGATCCATGATGCCGGTTTGCGCGCCGATAAACTCATTTTCCGCCTGTTGGCCGACTAGCGCCGCCTCGGTCGGATCGATGACGGCTTCGGACAGGGCCAGCAAAGTGCGAATGAGGACGATTTCCAGGGCAGCCGAAGAACTCAGGCCGGCGCCATAGGGCACGTCACCGACGATAGCTATATCCATGCCGACTAACCTGTAGCCTCGGTTTTGCAGCTGCTGGCAAACGGCACGGAGGTAGTTCGACCAGTTGAAGGGCTCGACACTGACCATGGGTGAATCGAGTGCTAGGGTGACGATTTCTTCATTGAAATTGACGGCACAGGCCCGGATTAGGTTGTCTGAGCGCTTGGCCGCGACGACCACGGTGCCGAAGTCGATGGCGGCGGGTAAGACATAACCGTCATTGTAATCGGTGTGTTCGCCGATCAGATTGACCCGGCCCGGGGCTCGAAAATCGTGGCTCGGGGCGTAGTCAAAATGACGCAAAAAGGCCTCGGAGGCTTGTTCGACCAGGTTCGCTGTGGTCACACTCATTGTTGGGCATCCTTGTAATAGGTATCACCGGCCTGTTGCAACTGATAGGCCGCCTGTTCGGGCGTGAGATCGCGCTGCGGTTCGGCCAGCATTTCGTAACCGACCATGAATTTTTTCACCGCGGCGCTGCGCAGGAGCGGCGGGTAGAAATGGGCATGCAGCTGCCAGGCGGGGTCGTCCAGTAGGGACGTCGGTGCACCGTGCCAGCCCATGGAATAGGGGAACGAGGTGGCAAAGAGATTGTCATAGCGCACGGTTAATTTTTTTAAGATCACCGCTAAGCTGGCGCGTTGACCGTCACTGAGCTGATGGAAGTGGCTGATCGGGTGCTTGGCCAGTAGGAGCGTCTCGAATGGCCAGGCCGCCCAATAGGGCACCACGACGATCCAGTCGGCATTTTCCACTACGGTGCGTTCACCGGCGGCGCTTTCTTTGTGCGCGTAATCGAGCAGCAACGACTTTTCGTGCTCAGCCCAATAGGCCTGTTGCTCTGTGCTTTCCTTGGCCGGTAGGGTGGGCACACTGGAATTGGCCCAAATCTGACCGTGCGGGTGAGGCTGAGAACAGCCCATGATGGCGCCCTTGTTTTCAAAGATTTGCACCCACTCGTAACGGCTGCGCAAGCCATTAAACTGCTCGATCCAGGTATCGATAAGCCTTTCGATATCGGCCAACGCCAGTTCTGGCAGTGATTTACTGTGATCCGGACTGAAGCAAACGACATGGGCTTCGCCGCGCTCAGCTTGGACTTGAAACAACGGGTCGGTGTTATCTGGGCTGTCGGGAATGTGCTTTTGCAAGGCGGCAAAGTCGTTTTCAAACACCAGGGTGTGGCCGTAATCGGGGTTACGCTCACCCGAAATGCGGACATTGCCCGGGCACAGGTAACAGTGCGGATCGTGGCTCGGTAAGGTCGGCGCGGTGACCAGTTCATTTTGCCCTTGCCAAGGCCGCTTGGCCCGATGGGGCGAGACCAGGACCCATTCCTGGGTCAGGACATTGAGGCGCTTATGGGGGTGTTCAGCAGGATCAAATGAATCAGTCGGCATCAGGGGGTCCTAGTATTTAATGGCATTTAGTTTAACGGATTTGAAAACGTTTTCAAACGCTTGAATCTTGTTTAATTCGCAAAAGGGGTTCAATATTTGACCTTCGGTTTCAGAAGTTGAGAATGTGGTGTGGTAAACATAAAGGATGTTGCGCGGGCTGCCGGGGTATCGGTGTCTACGGTGTCGCGGGTTATCAATAATTCGGCTTCGGTCATCCCTGAAAAAAGACAAGCGGTGTTAGCCGCAATGGACAACCTGAAATACCAACCCAACTCCTTGGCACGGGCCCTGGTAAACAGCCGTTCAGACTGTATTGGTCTGTTGGTGGGCGAGATCGATTCACCCTTTTTCGGCCAGTTGATGGCCGGGGTGCATCGTGTGGTGATGGCCGCCGGTAAGCACGTTATCGTTACCGCTGGATACCATCAGGCCGATCAAGAGCGCAGTGCGATTCGCTTTATGCAGGAACGGCGCTGTGATGGCCTGGTGATTCACTCCAAGGCCCTGCCGGATGCGGAAATCATCGAGCTGATCGAGCGTGGCGTGCCGGTGACCCTGGTTAATCGGCTGATTCCAGGTCATGAAGCACGCAGTGTCTACCTCGATAATGAGTTCGGCGCCTATCTGGCCACGCGACATCTGATCCGCAATGGCCACCAAAACATTGCCTATGTTGGCACCAATATCGCCATCGAAGACGGGCAAAGCCGGGTCGCGGGCTATCAACGCGCGCTGAGCGAAGCCGGTATCGAGTTGGATGAGCGCAAAATAGTCAAGGCCTTCCCCGATGAGGAGGGCGGCAACTACGCCATGTCTGAGGTTATGGCACGAGACTTGGGCATTACCGCGCTATTTGCCTATAACGACGCCATGGCCGCCGGAGCGGTCATGATGCTGCAAGATGCCGGCTGGGATGTGCCGCAACAGGTTTCGATCGTTGGCTTCGATGATGTCATCCTGGCGCGTATTATCAAGCCGCACCTAACCACCATTCGCTACCCGGTCAATGAGATGGGTGCCTTAGCGGCCCAGCTGGTGCTGCACGAGTTGGATCCCCGCTTTGAGATCAATGAACACCCACTGCGCTTTACTCCTCGCTTGATCGAGCGTCAATCGGTCCGCAATATCACCGACTAGCGCTCAGGCCAGGTGGCCTGATCCATTTGGAGTCTCGTTTACTCGATTAAATTCCTATCCCCCCGCTTTGCTGGCCTTCGATCCGATTGGGCTCGACTGCAAGTCCGATCTAACAGTGGATTTTGCTGTATTTGGCTCATATTTTAATGGATGCAGCTTAAAAAATCGGTTATTAAATTTGTATTGACCTTTTATTGGCCCCTATTACAGAGGATTATTTTTGCCTCGCTAGCCTATACTGCAAACCAAGCCAAGGCGCTTTTAACGACCCAAAAACAAGACCTAATATGGAGTTTGCTATGAAAATCGGTGTCCCTAAAGAAATTAAAAACCATGAGTATCGCGTAGGTCTGACACCGATGGCGGTTGTTGAGTTAAGCCATCGCGGTCACCAAGTGGCGATCCAGACGATGGCCGGCGACTCGATCGGTTTTTCGGATGCGCAGTATCGCGAGGCCGGTGCTCAGATCATCGACAGTGCGGCGGATCTGTTCGCCTGGGCGGAGATGATCGTTAAGGTAAAGGAGCCATTGGCCGCCGAACGCGCCTTGCTGACACCGAACCATACGCTCTTTACCTACCTGCATTTGGCGCCCGATACGGCGCAGACTCAAGATCTGATAAAGTCTGGCGCGGTCTGCATCGCCTATGAGACGGTGACCAATGCCTTGGGTCAGTTACCCTTGTTGGCACCGATGTCCGAAGTTGCGGGCCGCATGTCCATTCAGGCCGGTGCGCACTCACTGGAGAAAGCCCAGGGTGGCATGGGGCTGTTGCTCGGCGGCGTACCGGGTGTTGAGCCGGCGACCGTGGTCGTGATCGGTGCCGGTGTGGTCGGTCAGAATGCCGTGGCCATGGCCGTTGGCACCGGTGCCGATATAGTGGTCCTGGATAAAAGCCTGGAGACCTTGCGGTTACTCGATAAGCAATATGGCAACCGCATCAAAACCGTTTACTCGAGCAAAGACAGCCTGGAACGCCATGTGTTGAGCGCCGATCTGGTCATTGGTGCGGTACTGGTGCCCGGTGCGGCCGCACCGAAGCTGGTGACCCGAGACCTGATTAGCCGGATGAAAAAAGGCGCGGTGGTGGTCGATGTGGCGATCGATCAGGGCGGTTGTTTCGAAACCTCCAAAGCCACAACCCATGCCGAACCGACCTACGTGGTCGACGGCGTGGTGCACTATTGCGTCGCCAACATGCCCGGTGCCGTGGCTCGCACCTCGACCATGGCCTTGACCAATGCGACCTTGCCGTTCGTGCTCGCCTTGGCCAACAAGGGCGCCAAGCAGGCAATGTTAGACGACGCGCATCTGCTCAATGGTCTCAATGTGTGTCGCGGTCAAGTGACTTACAAGAGTGTTGCCGACGATCAAGGCCTGGCCTTTGTTGAGCCACGTTTGGCCGTTGCACAGCTCTAAGCACCTCCTCACGGTCTCACGACCGCCTCGCCCGGGACTGGGGCGTTACAGCCACCCAGCCCCCGGCGGTATTATTTTGCCCCGCCCTAACGATCACTTCCTGTTATCATTCCTGCTTTCACCATGACCTAATAAACTATGATCGGTGTTTTCGATTCAGGCGTCGGCGGCTTAACCGTGTTGTCCCAGATACGGGCGCAGCTGCCCGATAGCCCTATTCTCTACTTGGCCGACCAGGCCCACGCCCCCTATGGCGACTTGACCCAGGCGCGTGTTATTGAGCGCAGTCGGTTAATCAGTCAATGGCTCCAGACGCAGGGGTGCACGCTGGTGGTCGTCGCCTGCAATACCGCGACTGCCTTGGCCATCGATGCCTTACGGGCCAGCTTTGACATACCGATCGTGGGCGTCGAGCCGGGCATTAAACCGGCGGCTATCCAGTCTTTGAGTCAGCGTATCGGCATTCTAGCTACCGCGAATACGGTGGCGTCGGACCGATACCTGCGCTTATTGGAACGCGTGTTACCGGATATTGACATCCTCAGCCAAGGCTGCGCCGGTTTGGCCGATGCCATCGAACAGCAGTCCGCCGACCTTGATCAGCTATTACGGCGTTACTGTCAGCCCTTGATCGATCAGGGGGTCGATCAGATCGTTCTGGGTTGCACCCACTATCCATTGGTAAAAGAGCGCATCGCGCGCCTAGTGGGCCCCCAGGTGACCATAGTGGACACCAGTGGCGCCATTGCCCTAGAGGTGAAACGCCGTTACCCACAGGACCTGGCAGGGCCGCAAGTCGGCGCGCCGATTCGGCTCTACACGACCGGCTCGGCGGCTGAATTCGATCGCCTGGTGTGCGCCTATCCGTTGTTGGCCTGGTTGTCGGGTTTAGCCAGTCATGAGCTAAGCCTGCCAGAACGCGGCGGTCTTGTGGGCTGAGCGCTAGCGATGGCAGTTGATTTCGGTATCGTCCGAGGCTACCCGGGTCATGGTTTTTGTGCCGATACGACTCAGGCGCACCTGAAAGCTGGGCAGCCAGAAGTCATCTATTGTGGCCCACAGCTTGGAATGGCCAGTTCAGCCCTCATATTCCGTCGGATTATAAATAGGATCAAACGCCATGTCAGACGTTGCAGCGCACGCCCCATCAGACGAACCGAACCAGGCTGAGAAAAAGCCCCCATCGAGCGGCAAACCGCTCAGCTTTCTCGCTGCCCTTTGGCCCTATTTAACCCGCTATAAGAAAATTATGGCCGGCGCCGGCGCGGCCCTTATTATGACCTCGATGATCACCCTGGCGTTGGGCCAGGGGGTTCGTTTGGTGATCGATCAGGGTATCGTGTCCCAGTCGATTTCAGCGCTCAATACCATGCTGTCCTTAGTGATGCTCTTGGTCGTGGCCATGGCCATTGGCACCTTTATCCGCTTTTATCTGGTCACCATTTTGGGCGAGCGTATTGCGGCGGATATCCGCAACGACGTGTTCAGTCATCTGGTGCGCATGCATCCGAATTATTTTGAAGAAAACCAAAGCGGCGACATCATGTCCCGGCTGACCACCGACACCACTTTGTTGCAGTCGATTATCGGCTCCAGCCTGTCCTTTGCCTTGCGCAACGCGTTGACCGTCTCCGGCGGCATTATTATGTTGCTGGTAACCAATATGAAATTGTCGGCCGTGGTCCTGCTCGGCGTGCCTGCGGTGATCGTCCCGGCGCTCTGGATGGGCCGACGGGTGCGCTCGTTGAGTCGAGAGAGTCAAGACAGCGTGGCCGATGTCGGCAGCTATGCCGGTGAGATCATTCGTCAGATTAAAACCGTGCAGTCCTATGCGCGCGAACGTTTTGAAATTAAGGCCTTTGCCGGTGAGGTGGATCTGGCATTCCAGGTCGCCAAGCGACGCATCAAACAACGCTCTATTTTGATGGGTCTGGTGATTCTGCTCGCCTTTACCGCTATCGCGGCGATGGTCTGGGTCGGCGGTTACGATGTGATGACCGGTAAAATGACCGGCGGCGAATTGGCGGCCTTCGTCTTCTATGCGCTGATGGTCGCCTTCGGCGTGGCCGGCGTATCAGAAGTCTATGGTGAGATACAGCGCGCGGCCGGCGCCACCGAACGACTGATGGAGTTGCTCCAGGAAACCTCTTTAATTCAAAGCCCCGCCGTGCCGAGCCAGGCCCAGGCCGAGAGTATCGACCATCTGAGCTTCGAGGGGGTTACCTTTAACTACCCGAGTCGGCCCGATAAGCCGGCCTTGAAAAATCTTAATATCCAGGTTAAACGCGGTGAAACGGTGGCGTTGGTCGGCCCGAGCGGTGCGGGTAAGTCAACGTTGTTTGAGATGTTGTTCCGTTTCTACGATCCGCAGCAGGGTGTTATTAAGCTCGGCGACACCGATATCCGCCTGCTCGAGCTCGACGCTCTGCGCCGGCCTATGGCTCTGGTGCCGCAGCAGCCGGTGCTGTTCAGCAACAATGTTTGGCACAACATCCGCTATGGCCGCCCAGATGCCAGTGATGCGGATGTGATCGCAGCGGCTAAGGGTGCCCATGCCTACGACTTTATTATGGATCTGCCGCACGGCTTCGACAGTGATTTGGGTGAAAGTGGCGTCCGCCTCAGCGGTGGCCAGAAACAACGCGTGGTGATCGCCCGGGCGATTCTCAACGATCCGGATATCTTGCTCTTGGATGAAGCGACCAGCGCGCTCGATGCCGAAAGCGAGCATCAGGTGCAAAAGGCCTTGGAAGTGTTGATGGAAAATCGGACCACGCTGATTATTGCCCATCGTCTGGCAACGGTGTTGGGCGCCGATCGGACCATTGTGATGGATCAGGGGGAGGTGGTTGCTGAAGGCACTCACGCGAGCTTGGTGGCGACCTCACCGCTCTATAAACGGTTGGCCGAGCTGCAGTTTGGCGCGCGCTAGGGTGGTGTGCCGAGGCCGTTAGGGCCTCGGCACAAGCCGGTTGGGGCTCTGGCTCGGTTAGAGATCGACCATCAGATCTGGCGAAAGGGCTTCCAACGCGCTGATCACCCCGGTCATATTCTGCGATGCGGTCAAACTAAACTCAATCTTGGCCCGAAACAAAGACCCACCGCTCATCGAGGCCGGTTCGATTTCGGTCTGCAGATCGATCACATTGACCCCCAGATTGGCCAAAACATTGGTGACTTCCCGTACGATACCGGGTCGATCATTACCGACCACCTCGAGGCGATGTTCGGTCGCCTCGGAGGTGACCTGGTGACCGCGTTCAAGCTGCACCATCAGGCCTTCTGCGGCCAAGCCAGTTAAGGCCTGGTGCGCCGCGTCGAACTGGCTGTCGGGCAATTCAATGCGCACGATGCCGGCAAACTTACCCGCCATCGTGGCCATGCGGCTTTCCAGCCAATTGCCCTGGTGCTGTTCCACTGCTCGCGCCAAACGTTCGGCAATACCGGGCCGATCGTCGGCCATTACGGTGAGAATGAGTTCCATATCAGGTCTCCGAGTAGCTATCAGTGGGTGGGCAGGCACAAAACAGGTTACGATCGCCCCAAACGTCGTCGATACGATTCACCGAGGGCCAGAACTTGTTGTCTGCAATCCACGCCAGGGGGAAGGCGGCCTGCTCGCGCGAGTAAGGCCGCTGCCAATCGCCAATAAGGTCTTTTTGGGTGTGGGGTGCGTTGACCAGCGGATTGTTGTCGGCCGGGAAGTGACCGGTGATGACCTGCTGAACCTCATGATAGATGGCGATCATGGCGTCGGCGAAGCGATCCAATTCAACCTTCGACTCCGATTCAGTCGGTTCCACCATAAAGGTGCCGGGTACCGGAAAGGACATGGTTGGGGCATGGAAGCCATAGTCCATCAGGCGTTTGGCCATATCCACTTCGCTAATGCCGGATTCCGCTTTCATCGGCCGCAAATCGAGAATGCATTCGTGCGCCACCAGGCCGT